>DASVMK010000026.1:0-10047 GCA_036384395.1 Novosphingobium sp. | reverse complement strand
AGCGCTTCTCCGGTCGCGATATCGCCGATGTTGGTCTTGCCCTGGGTCGTCGGGCCCAGCGAGGCCGGCTCGGGCAGGACCGCCTTGAGGAACTGCAAGGGCACAATTTCCTGCCCGTTGTAGATCACCGGATCGATTCGCGTCATGCCAACGTTCTGCAGCACGGTGAGGTGCTGGATATAGGCGTCGCCGAAGGTCATCCAGAACCGCGCCCGCTCCAGCTCGGGCAGGAACTTCGCGAGGCTTTCGAGTTCCTCGTGGTACATCAGGTACATATTCTTCGGGCCGACGCCCTCGAAGTCGAAGGTCTGGCGGATGGTCATCGCCGGGGTCTCGACCCAGTCGCCATTCGCCCAGTGCCGCGCCGGCGCGGTGACTTCGCGGATGTTGATCTCAGGATTGAAGTTGGTGGCGAAGGCCTGGCCGTGATCGCCGCCGTTGCAATCGAGGATATCGAGCGTCCGGATCGTCTTGAGTTTGTGTTTTTTCAACCACATGGCGAACACACTTGTCACGCCGGGATCGAAGCCCGAGCCCAGCAGCGCCATCCGCCCGGCCTGTTTGAAGCGATCCTGGTAGGCCCACTGCCAGTGATACTCGAACTTGGCCACGTCCTTGGGCTCGTAGTTCGCGGTGTCCATGTAATCGACGCCGGCGGCCAGGCAGGCGTCCATGATCGTCAGATCCTGGTAGGGAAGCGCCAGGTTGACCACCAGTTTCGGGCCGATCTCACGGATCAGCGCGGTGAGCGCAGGCACGTCCTCGGCATCGATCGCATAAGTGCCGATCACCCGCCCCGTCCGCGCCTGCACCGATTCGGCGATCGCGTCGCATTTCGACTTGGTGCGGCTCGCCAGGTGCACATCCGAGAAAATCTGCGGATTCATTGCCATCTTGTGGACCGCGACGGAGCCGACGCCGCCCGCGCCGATCACCAGAACCTTGCTCAAAGCGCTTCTCCTTTGCCCGAATGACCGCCGGGCGAAGACGCGCATATAAGCCCCCCGCATGACATCTCAACCGTGCCACGACCGCGCCTTCCCCGGCGAGCCCGCTGGGGCGTCAACGGGACGCAGCCGCTGCGAATTTGACAGCGCCGCCCGGCATCCTCACTCTCACAGGCGCAGTCTCGCACAATCCACGGAAATCGGAGTGGTCGCGCATGGTCGGAATGGCAATCCTGCAACCCGTCGTCGTCCTGGCGGTCTGGACGATGGCGATGTGGTTCTGGCTCTACGGCACCCGCATTCCGGCGCTGAGCGCCGCCAAGGTCAACCCCGACGACCTCGTCCACGATCCCAGCAAGTCGCTGGACGCCGTCCTGCCACCGCAAGTCATGTGGAAGGCCCATAACTACAATCACCTGCATGAAGCACCTACGGTGTTCTATGCGGTGTCTGTGGTGCTGGCGATCATCGGCGCGGGCGATGGCCTGAACGCGCAGCTCGCCTGGGCCTATGTCGCGCTGCGGGTGATCCACTCGCTGATCCACGCGACGATCAACCGCGTGGTCCTGCGCTTCGGGGTCTTCGCCTTGTCGAGCTTCGTGCTGATGGCGCTGGTCGGCCGCGCCGCGATCGCCGTGCTTTAGCGAATAAACAGGCTCGCCAGCTCGACGTGCGTAGACCAGCGGAACTGGCCGACCGGGCGAAGCTCGACCAGGCGATAGCCCGCCGCGACCAGCAAGGCCGCGTCGCGGGCCCAGCTCGATGGGTTGCAACTGATGTAAACGATGCGCCCGACCCGGCTTTCCGCCAGGCGCTCGACCTGGTCGCGGGCGCCGGCGCGCGGCGGATCGAGCACGACCGCATCGAAGCGGTCGAGTTCCTCGGGCTGGAGCGGGTTGCGGAACAGATCGCGGTGCAGCGCGTGGACGGGGCGTCCGCTGCGCGCGGCGGCGGCCTTGCAGGCGAGGTGCGCGTCGCGCGCCGCCTCGACCGCCAGCACCTTGGTCCGCGGGCCCGCCAGCGCGAAAGCGAACGTGCCCAGTCCGGCGAACAAGTCGGCGATCGTTGCCGCATCGCCCAGCCATTCGCGCGCGGCGGCGACCAGCGCCTGTTCGCCATCGACGGTGGCCTGGAGGAACGATCCCGGCGGAAACGGCACGCTGACGCCGGCCAGCGCGACGGTGACCGGCTCGGGCTCCCACACGGTCTCCAGGCCGAAGCCCTGGTCGATGGTCAGCCGCGCCAGCCCGTGATAGCGCGCGAAATCGAGCAGCGCTTCGGTAGCCGCGAGTCCTTCGGCGGTCAGTCCCTTGACGCCGAGGTCGAGGCCTTGCTCGGTCATCGTCAGGTCGATGTCGACGGCCAACCGGGGCATGGCATGCTTGGCGGGCTTGCCCTTGCCGCGTGCTTTCTCCGCACCCTTACCCAACGCAATCAGTATCTTGCGAAGGGGATCGAGAATTGCAGTGAATTCCGACAGCAACACCGGGCATTCGCTCAATTCGACGAGCCGGTGCGAGCGCGCCTCGCGGTAGCCGATCATCACGCGCCCGCCCGAACTCTCGGCGCGCAGCGAGGCGCGCCGGCGGGTTCCCGCGGGCGAGAGATGCGGCGCGGCGAGGCGTTCGGCGCCCAGGCCCTGCGAAGCCGAGGCATTGGCCACCCGCGCCTCGACGAACTCGGTCAATGTCTCTTCGTCGAGCTGCTGGAGCTGGCAGCCGCCGCAGCGACCGAAATGACGGCAGGGCGGCGTCGCGCGGTGCGGCCCCGGTTGCAGCGTGCCATCCTCGAGCAGCAGGTCGCCGGGCGCCGCGCCCCAGGCGAAGCGGCCCGACGCCGTGACGCCATCGCCCTTGGCGGCGATACGGAGGATTTCCTCGGCGCCGCTCACAGTAGGGTGCTCACAGGCAGGCCGCCAGCGCCGTGGGGATCGCCGCGGCGAGCTGCCCGGCGGAAAAGGCCGGCGGCGACAGGCGCGCGGCCTCGCCGTGCAGCCACACGCCCTCGCAGGCGGCGACGAAAGCCTCGCTGCCTGCCGCGAGTCGGCTGGCGATGACGCCGGCCAGAACGTCGCCGGTCCCGGCGGTGGACAGCCAGCTCGATGCCCGCGCCGCCAGCGCCAGACCACCGCCGGGCGCGGCGACTGCGGTATCGGGACCCTTGGCGACGATCACCATGCCGCTCGCCTCGGCCAATCGCGCGGCGCGTTCGGGTTTGGTGCCGGTGCCGGGAAGATCGAACGCGCGTTCGAGCGCCGCCAGTTCGCCGTCGTGAGGCGTGGCGATCAGCGGGCCGGCATGCTCGGCGAGCAATCGCGGGGCGAGGAGCACCAGCGCGTCGGCGTCGAGCACCGCCGGGACTTGCGCGGCCAGCGACACCGCGAGGCGCTCGCGCGCCGCGGCATCGCGGCCGAGCCCGGGGCCGACGAGCAGTGCGGCGATGCGCGCATCGGCGACAGCCTCGGCCAGCCGCGCGGAATCGGTGACGAGATCGGGGGCCGCGCTCGCGGCGCCGCCCTCGCCCAGCAACTTGACGTAGCCCGCGCCGGCGCCTTGCGCGGCGCGGGCCGCCAGCAGCGCCGCCCCGGGCATCGCGCCCGCGACCACGGCCAGCAGGCCGCGGCGATACTTGTGGCTATCGGCGGACGGTGATGCGATGCGCGGACGGGCGATCGGCCGCGCCGCCCCGCTCACTGGCGCGACGCCGATGTCAATCAGCCGCAGCGCGCCCATCGTGGCGACGGCGGGCATCAGGAAATGCGCGAATTTCCAGGCGCCGAGCGCCAGCGTCAGGTCAAAGCGCGGGAGATCGGGGTTGAGCGGGGCGCCGCTGTCGGATTCGACGCCGCTCGGCACATCGATGGCGATCGCCTGGCGATGGCTTGCGGCCAGGCCGGCGAGCAAGGCGCGGTGCTCCTGCGTAAGCGGCCGGGTCAATCCGCTGCCGAACAGGCAATCGACGAGTACTTCGCCGGCAACGGCAACGGCAGCGTCCGCGCCCGCCACGGCGCCCTGGTAGAGCGCGCGTGCCTGAATCGCGGCGGGGGTGCGGGGCTCGGCGGCGGCGATCAGCGAAACCGCTCCGCCTCGTTCGCGCAAGGTCTGGGCGATGACGTAGCCGTCGCCGCCGTTGTTGCCGGGGCCGCACAGCACGGTGACCGGGCGCCCGGCGGCCAGCCGCCAGACCCACTCCGCCGCTCCGCGTCCGGCGCGCTGCATCAGCGCATCGACCGAGGTGCCGCGCGCGACCAGCGCATCTTCCGCCGCGCGCATCTGCGCGACGCTGAGGATCTGCGCGACATGCGACGTCATTGTTGCGGTGATTTCTGGCTTGAGCCCTGCTTCAGCGTGATCGGAAAGCGATAGCGATCGCCCTCCACCGCCAGCTCGGCCAGGCCGCCCTCATAGCGCGCGATCGCCTGCTGCGCGCCGTCGGCCACGGCGAGCCCGCGGCCGCCATCCAGCACGTCGAAGCGGCGGAAGGCCCCGTCGGGATGGCGGACGACGAGCGTCAGAGTGCCATCGCGGCGCACCCGGTCGACCGCGCAGACCTTGCGGAACACGGTCTCGCCGCCGACCGCGCAGGCGATATGCTCGTCACCCGCCGCCGGCTGCTTGGGGTCGGGCGGACGATTGCCGTCAGAACACGCCGCCAGTCCGATAAAAAGCAGACATGGGAGCAGCTTGCTACGAAAACCCATCAATTCCTCTTAAGCTGGCTCACGTCGCGCACGGCGCCGCGGGCGGCGCTGGTGGTCATCGCCGCATAGGCCTGGAGCGCGACCGAGACCTTGCGCGGGCGCGGATGGACCGGTGCCCAGGCACCCGCGCCCTTGGCGTCCATCATCGCGCGGCGATGCGCCAGATCCTCGTCGGACACGGCGAGGTGGATCGTGCGGGCGGGAATGTCGATCTCGATCGTGTCGCCGTTCTCGACCAGGCCGATGGTCCCGCCCTCGGCCGCTTCGGGCGAGGCGTGGCCGATCGACAGGCCCGAGGTGCCGCCCGAGAAGCGCCCGTCGGTGATGAGCGCGCAAGCGGCGCCCAGGCCCTTCGACTTGAGGTAGCTGGTCGGGTAGAGCATTTCCTGCATGCCCGGCCCGCCGCGGGGCCCTTCGTAGCGGATGACGACGACGTCGCCCGCCATGACCTCGCCGCCCAGGATGCCGGCGACCGCCGCGTCCTGGCTTTCGTAAACCCGCGCCGGGCCGGTGAACTTGAGGATCTTCTCGTCGACGCCAGCGGTCTTCACGATGCAGCCGTCGCGGGCGATGTTGCCGTAAAGCACCGCGAGCCCGCCGTCCTGGCTGAACGCGTGCTCGGCGGAGCGGATCACGCCGGTCTCACGGTCGGTGTCAAGCGCGTCCCAGCGGCGCGACTGGCTGAACGCAACTTGCGTCGGCACGCCGCCCGGCGCCGCCTTGTAGAATTCCTGCACCGAGGCGTCGTTGGTGCGGGTGATGTCCCAGCGGGCGAGCGCATCGCCGAGCGTGCGGCTGTGGACGGTCGGCAGGTCGGCGTGGATCAGCCCGGCGCGGTCGAGCTCGCCGAGGATCGCCATGATGCCGCCGGCGCGGTGGACATCCTCCATGTGGACATCGGCCTTCGCGGGCGCGACCTTCGACAGGCACGGCACCTTGCGCGACAAGCGGTCGATATCGGCCATCGTGAAATCGACGCCGGCCTCGTGCGCGGCGGCGAGCAAGTGAAGCACGGTGTTGGTCGACCCGCCCATCGCAATATCGAGGCTCATCGCGTTCTCGAACGCCTCGAACCCGGCGATCGCGCGGGGGAGCGCGCTGGCATCGTCCTGCTCGTAGTAGCGGTGGCAGAGGTCGACGACCAGGCGGCCGGCCTCGAGGAACAGCCGCTCGCGGTCGGCGTGGGTCGCCAGCGTCGAGCCGTTGCCGGGCAGCGACAGCCCCAGCGCCTCGGTCAGGCAGTTCATCGAATTGGCGGTGAACATGCCCGAGCACGATCCGCAGGTCGGACAAGCGGAACGCTCGATCGTCTGCACTTCCTCGTCGGTGTAGTGCTCGTCGTCGGCGGCGGCGACCATCGCGTCGACCAGATCGAGCGCGACTTCCTTGCCCTTCAGCACGACCTTGCCGGCCTCCATCGGCCCGCCCGAGACGAAGACCACCGGGATGTTGATGCGCAAGGCCGCCATCAGCATGCCGGGCGTGATCTTGTCGCAGTTGGAGATGCAGACCATCGCGTCGGCGCAGTGGGCGTTGACCATGTACTCGACCGAGTCGGCGATCAGGTCGCGGCTGGGCAGCGAATAGAGCATGCCGTCGTGGCCCATCGCGATGCCGTCGTCGACCGCGATCGTGTTGAACTCCTTGGCGACGCCGCCCGCCGCCTCGATCTCGCGCGCGACGAGCTGGCCGAGGTCCTTGAGGTGGACGTGGCCGGGCACGAACTGGGTGAAGCTGTTGACCACGGCGATGATCGGCTTGCCGAAGTCGCTGTCCTTCATGCCCGTGGCACGCCACAGGCCACGCGCGCCCGCCATGTTGCGGCCGTGGGTGGTGGTGCGGGAACGATAGGCGGGCATGGGACGGCTCCGTGGAATGCGATTGGGGACAGGCCCTACTGCAGGTAGGGAATCATCCGAAGAAAAAAATGGGAGATTTGCGCGCGAAGGGCCGAAAAGAAGGGATCTACAACCGCAAGGCCACCGCGTTGCAGATCCGCGCGAGACGCTCGGCCCAGAGCGCCTGGCCTTGCGCGTCGCGGATCTGGTCCTGCCGCACCTCGACGCCGAGGTAGGGGCGCTCCTCGGCCTCGGCGTGGCGGTTCATCGTGGCGTTGAGCAGCTTGCCCGAATAGGGCTGCTGGTCACCAACGACGAGACCCTCGGCTTCGAGCAACGGGATCGCCAGGCGCGCGGCGCGATCATCCTCATTGTACAGGACGCCGACTTGCCAGGGGCGAATTTCATCAGGCTTTTGAAGCAGTTGCGGGGTGAAGCTGTGAAGCGACAGGATCAAGGCTGGCGGCGCGCTGTCGAGCAGCGCGGCGAGCGCTGCGTGGTAGGGGCGGAAGAACCGATCGAGCCGCGCCTCGTGCGCTTCGTGGGTCAGGCGATTGCCCGGAATCGCGTGGCCGTCGCTGGCGATAGGGATGATCGCGGGCGCGTGCTCGTCGCGGTTGTAGTCGCAGACCAGCCGGCTGACGTTGCCGAGGAACGCGGCGATGCCCGCCCTTTCCGCCAGTCGCGCGGCGACGCCAGCCACGCCGATGTCGATCGCGACATGCTGATCGAGCAAGGCGGGATCGATGCCCAGGTCGATGTCGGCGGGCACGCGGTTCGAGGCGTGATCGGCAACCACCAGGATGCCGCCGAAACGAGGCGTGCCCAGCAGCCGATAGGCGTCGTCGCTCATCGCAGATTCCCGCTCAGGAACCACCAGCCCGGATGACGCGCGCGAAGGTCCGCGAGCGCGCGTTCCATGACGTCGCCATCCGCATAGAGCGCGAAGCAGCTCGCGCCCGAGCCCGACATGCGCGTCAGCAGCGGCGCGGTGCCGCGCAGCGCCGACAGCACCTCGGCGATCGCCGGGCACAGGCCGATCGCCGGCGCTTCGAGGTCGTTGCGGCCCGCGAGCATGACGTCCCGGGCGGCACCCTCGGGGAGCGAACCGCGATCGATGCCGTCCCAGGCCTGGAACACCGGCCCGGTGGCCAACGGCACGCGCGGATTGGCCAGCAGCACCGGCATCCCGGCGAGATCGCTGGCGATGGGCTCGAGTTCGGTGCCGGTGCCGCGCCCCAGGCAGGTCACACTTTCGACGCAGGCAGGGACGTCGGCGCCAAGCCGCGCGGCGCGGGTCCGCCAGTCATCGGGCAGCCCGCTCCAGCGCTCGACCATGCGGATCACCGCTCCGGCATCGGCCGAGCCGCCGCCGAGCCCCGCCGCCACCGGCAGGCGCTTGTCGAGCGAAACCGACCATCCCGGAACATGCTTGAACGAATTCAGTGCCTTGGAGACGATATTGCCGAACGGATCGACGAGTGCGCCGGCAAATTCGCCTTTTACGTGGACGACGTCGTGCGAGGCCGGCGAGGCGGTCAGCTTGTCGCCATCATCGACAAACGCGAACAAGGTCTCGATCTCATGATAGCCGTCTTCGCGCCGTCGCCGGACGTGGAGCGCTAGGTTGATTTTGGCGTAGGCGGTTTCGATCATGGGGGCCCTCTCCCCTTCAGGGGAGAGGGTTGGGAGAGGGGGACGCGCGCCGCGCCCTCTCAACTTTGGCGAGCCCGCAAGATGGCAAGCCTTCGTATCTCTCCCCCAAAGGGGAGAGAGCGTGATGGCCTGACCTTCTCATCACATGTTCGGGTAGTTGGGTCCGCCGCCGCCTTCGGGCGCGACCCATTCGATGTTCTGGGTGGGGTCCTTGATGTCGCAGGTCTTGCAGTGGACGCAGTTCTGCGCGTTGATCTGCAGCCGCGGGGTGCCTTCCTCGACGCCGATGAACTCATAGACCCCGGCCGGGCAATAGCGCGCCTCGGGTCCGCCATAGAGCGGCAGGTTGATCGCGGTCGGGATCGACGGATCCTTGAGCACGAGGTGGCTCGGCTGGTCTTCCTCGTGGTTGGTGCTCGACAGGAACACCGAGGACAGCCGGTCGAAGCTGATGATGTTGTCGGGCTTGGGGTACTTGATCGGCTGGTAGAGATCGGCACGGCCGGTGGAGGCGGCGTCGGTGTGGTGCTTCATCTTGAACGGCAGGCCGATCTTGAGCGTGCGCATCCACATGTCGATGCCGGCGAGCGCGGTGCCGATGTCGCCGCCGAACTTGGCGACCAGCGGCTGCGCGTTCTGGACGAGCTTGAGCTCGTCGGCGATCCAGCTCGATCGCACCGCGGCGTCATAGGCATCGAGCGCGTCCGCGCCGCGACCCGCGCCGACCGCGGCGGCGATCGCCTCGGCGGCGAGCATGCCGCTCTTCATCGCGGTGTGGCTGCCCTTGATCCGGGGCACATTGACGAAGCCCGCGGCGCAGCCGGCGAGAACGCCGCCCGGGAACGCCAGACGCGGCACCGATTGCCAGCCACCCTCGTTGATCGCGCGCGCGCCATAAGCGACGCGGCGGCCGCCTTCGAGGATCGCGCGGATCTCCGGATGCTGCTTCCAGCGCTGGAACTCCTCGAACGGATAGACCCAGGGATTCTTGTAATCGAGCGCGGTGACGAAGCCCAGCGCGACCTGGTTGTTGGCCTGATGATACAGGAAGCCGCCGCCCCAGGTGTCGCTTTCGGAAAGCGGCCAACCCTGGGTATGGATGACGCGGCCCTCGACATGCTTGGCCGGGTCGATGTCCCACAGCTCCTTGATGCCGATGCCGTAAACCTGCGGCTGGCAATCCCGCTCAAGGTCATACCTGCTTTTCAACTGCTTGGTCAGATGACCTCGCGCACCTTCACAAAACACCGTGTACTTGGCGGTCAGTTCCATGCCGGGCTGGTAGTCGGGCTTGCGGCTTCCGTCGCGGGCGATGCCCATGTCGCCGGTGGCGACGCCGCGCACCGCGCCGCTATCGTCGTAGAGCACTTCGGCCGCCGCAAAGCCGGGGAATATCTCGACGCCCAGTTCCTCGGCCTTGCCGGCGAGCCAGCGGCACAGGTTGCCCAGCGAACCGGTGTAGCAGCCGTCGTTGTCCATCAGCGGCGGCATGACGATGTGCGGCATCGGCATCTTGCCGCCGCGGCTCAGCAGCCAGTGCCAGTTGTCGGTGACGGGCGTATCGGCCAGCGAGCAGCCATCGTCGCGCCAGGTCGGCAGCAGTTCGTCGAGCGCGCGCGGATCGACCACCGCGCCCGACAGGATGTGCGCGCCGATCTCCGAACCCTTTTCCAGCACGCAGACCGCGATATCCGCATTGACCTGCTTGAGCCGGATCGCCGTCGCCAGACCGGCCGGGCCGCCCCCGACGATAACGACATCGTACGGCATGGTTTCGCGTTCGCTCATGGCCTTGCTGTCCTGTTCACTTTTATGTTTTCCGTGTCGGTTCCGCCTTGATTGGTGCCGTGCGGCAGGTCAAGACCCCGGCGATGGACAATAGCGCCGATCCCGCCTTTTCGGCAGA
>DASVMK010000025.1:0-3699 GCA_036384395.1 Novosphingobium sp. | reverse complement strand
GCGGCGCGCGCTTGCCCGGTTCGGGGCTTTGCGCGATCAACGCGCATGGCGATTCTCAGCGACAAATGGATCCGGCAGGCGGCGCAGGAACAGCGCATGATCGAGCCGTTCGTCGAAAGCCAGCGGCGCGAGGGCTGCATCTCGTACGGCCTCTCGTCGTACGGCTATGACGCGCGCGTGGCGGACGAGTTCAAGATCTTCACCAACGTCAACAGCGCGGTGGTCGATCCCAAGGACTTCGACGGCGCCAGCCTGGTCGATCGCAAGACCGACGTCTGCATCATCCCGCCCAACAGCTTCGCGTTGGCGCGCACGGTCGAGTATTTCCGCATCCCGCGCGACGTGCTGGTGATCTGCCTGGGCAAGTCGACGTATGCCCGCTGCGGGATCATCGTCAACGTGACGCCGCTGGAGCCGGGCTGGGAAGGGCACGTCACGCTCGAATTCTCGAACACCACGCCGTTGCCAGCCAAGATCTACGCCAACGAGGGCGCCTGTCAGTTCCTATTCCTTCAGGGCAACGAGCCTTGCGAGGTCAGCTATGCCGACCGCGCGGGCAAGTACATGGGCCAGCAGGGCGTTACCTTGCCGCGGCTGTGATCTAGCCGGAACAATCTGCCGCGAGCCGCTTTTCGCCTGTGGGGCCGCGTTTCCTGCGAATGCCGGCCCGCCGAAGGAGAGCGACCATGTCCACCTTCCTGGCGTTCGTCGGCCGGCTGTTCCTGGCGTTGCTGTTCCTCGTTTCGGGCATCGGCAAGCTGATCGATCCAGGCGGCACCGCGCAGATGCTCGGCGCGGTGGGACTGTCGGCGAGCCTTGCCATGCCGACCGGGATCTTCGAGATGGTGGCCGGGCTGGCGCTGGTGTTCGGGGTGCTGACGCGGCTGTTCGCGCTGCTGCTGGCTGCCTTCTGCCTGGTGTCGGCGTTCTTCTTCCATCTCAATTTCACCGATCCGGTACAGGTCGCGATGTTGCTGAAGAACATCGCCATCGCCGGCGGGTTGCTGTGTCTGATGGCGGTCGATTCGATGCGCTGGAGCTATGACGCGATGCGCGAGCGCCGCCATGCCGAGCTTGCCGCGCACGATGCGGAGGAGCGCCGGCACGACGCGGAGCTGCGGGCCGCCCGGGCCGAAGGCGATGCCGCCGGGCTGCGCACGCATCGCGCCGGGATCCGCGACGTCGATGGCGACGGCTTGCCGGAACGCCGTCGCCGCTGGTGGCTCCGGTAGCCCCGAAGGCGCTTGACCGACCGCCGCTCCGGCGCTGAACTGCCGGTCAACGATAGCAGTACGCTGGGAGAACCCATGACCGTCGATGAGCTGCTCGCGCGCGAGGGGATCCGCGACACGCTGGCCAAATACACCGTCTCGGGCGACCGGCTGAAGGTGGAGGACTACGCCGCCTGCTTCACAGAGGACGGGGTGATTGCGACCGAGCACCGCGATCCCGCGTTGTGCTTCCGCTATGAGGGTCGCGGCGCCATCCTGGCCTGGCAACGGCGCTGGCGGGATCGTACCGTGGCTGGCGAGGTCGTCCACCAGGCGCGCTTCGCGCGGCATCATCTCTCGACGGTGAAGATCGATCTGACCGGTCCCGACACCGCGCGCGTGCGCAGCTACTGGGTCGCCTGGACCGATATCGGCCCCGATCACGCCGGCTACTACCTCGACAGCTTCCGCAAGGTCGACGGGGCATGGCTGATCGCCCACCGCCGGGTGCGCGAGGACTGGCGTTCCCCGCAGAGCCTGTTCGGCAGCGCGGTGGAGAATTCACGGTAGAGCATCGCCCGGGAAAGCGGGAACTGGTTTTAGCTGCGTTGGTCTTCGGCTCCGCGAATGGCGATGCGCCAACAAAGACTGAGCAAAAAGGAAGGCGGGAGAGTGTCCCGCCTTCCTGCTTGTCCTGGACGGCGTGCCTTATTGGGGCGCGCCCTTGTCCATCTTGTCGGCGCGGTTCTCCATCGCGTCGGCCTTGGCCTCGCCCGAGGCGCGCACCGCGTCGGCCTTGTTCTCCATCCTGTTCTCGGCCGGGGTGTCCATGCCGTCGGTGGTGCGATCCATCTTGTCGGCCTGGTTTTCCATCGCATCGGCCGTGGCGTCGGCGGACTCGCGCACCGCGTCCGCCTGCTGTTCGGCGGCGTTCTCCTTGCCGGAATCGCAGGCCGCCAGCGTCAGCGAGGCGGCGGCCATCACGGCGATGGCAAGCGGTCGGATCAGGGTGTCTTTCATCACGTTCTCTCCTTCGTTTGCTTCTTGTCCACACGGTTCGGGCGGCCCCGCGAGACCGCCCTACCGGAAGTTTTCTGGTGTTCGTGGTTAGCGGACCGAGCCGCGGCGGAAGAGGTTGACGATCGCCAGCAGCACCAGCGCGCCCAAGAACGAGGCGAGGAGCGACATGACATCGAAAGTCCCGCTGGTAATGGGAGCGCCACCGATCAGCGGGGTGATGAGCAGGCCGGCGATGAGCGCGCCGACAATGCCGACTACGACGTTGAGCAGGATGCCCTGTTGCGCATCGGTGCGCATGACGATGCTGGCGAGCCAGCCGATAATACCGCCCACCACGATAATCATGATCAAGGTCATTGCCGTTCCTCCATAGCCTTCATAGCTGCTAAACGGCGGGCGTCGGACTTTTGTTCCGAGAAGGAGGCGGCCCCTCCAAACGGCCGCTGTCAGTCGGCCGGGGGCTGTCCGTCGACGGGATCGAGCAGCCGCGCCAATTCCACGCGCGCGCGGGCGACGCGGCTTTTCATCGTGCCGGTGGCGCAGCCGCAGATCCGGGCAGCGTCCTCGTAGCTGAAACCGGCCGCGCCGATCAGCAGGATCGCCTCGCGCCGCTCGGGCGAGAGCTTGAGCAGCGCCGCTTCCATGTCGGAAAGGTGCAGCGGCGCCTCTTGGTCCGCCTCCATCACCAGCAGGCGCTCGGCCGCATCGGGGTCGTAATCGACTTGCCGGCGCTCGCGCCGCCACTGGTCGAGGTAATGATTGCGCAGGATCGCGAAAGTCCACGCACGCAAGTTCGTGCCGGGGGTGAAGCGCTCGCGTGCGGTCCAGGCGCGAATCGCGGTCTCCTGGACGAGGTCGTCGGCGAAATCGGGGCGACCGCAAAGCGCGCGGGCGAAGGCGCGGAGGTGGGGCAGGTTTTCCAGCAGTTCGCGGCGGAACGACTCCGTATCCTCCCGCTTCGCCTTGTTCTTCGCCGAGCCCTCAGCGCTGCTCATCGCGGTTCCGGTCCAGCTTTTTCAGCAGGTCGTCGAAACTGTCGGGGATCGGCTCGTCCAGGACGGAGTTGTAGAGCTTGCGCAGACCTTGCGCCCAACCGGGTTCGTTCGACCGGCGCCGCGCGGCGGAACCGGGGGTGCGGTCGCGGTCATCCTTTCCGCCCCGATGACTCAACGCCCACTCCATCTTGTCACATCCTGTTTCCCTTCAAACCGCCCCCTCGTCAAGGAGCCGGCGCGCCGCCCTGCGAGGTCGGCCATCCGGGCGCCGAAGCCTCACCCGCTCCGGCTGACGACTGTGGAACATTCTACGCCCGACATGGTTCCACCGATCCGAGGTTCCCTTGTCGATGAAAGCTTGTCAGGGAAGGCGAACGATCCCGCAAACTCGACGGAGCGAGATGGACAAGGCACTTCTGGCGCGCGTCGAAAAGCAGGCGTGGATACACCGGTTCTCGCGCGGCTGGCCGCTG
>DASVMK010000024.1:0-3693 GCA_036384395.1 Novosphingobium sp. | reverse complement strand
GCCGGCGAGCATCGGCGTGTCGGCGAAGCCCGGCATGATCGATCGCACCGCGATGCCGTCGGCGTGCCATTCGGCGTCGAGCGCCTCGGTCAGCGCGCGCACCGCGAACTTGGTCGCCGAATAGAGCGCCAGCCCGCCCGCGCCATAGATCGACGCGGCGCTCGCGGTGTTGAGCAGGCAGCTTCCCGGCGCGGCGGCCTTGAGGTGCGGGTAGGCGGCGCGCATGCCGTTGACCGCGCCGCGAAAGTTGATCGCGACGATGCGGTCGATCTCCTCGTCGCTGGCTTCGATCAGTGGACCGCCGAGCGCGATGCCGGCGTTGTTCATCAGCACGTCGATCCGCCCGCCCGCGGCGGACGAGAAGGCATCGAGCGCCGCCGCCCATTGGGCCGGATGCCGTACGTCGAGCACCTGGGCGAAGCTGTCCCCGGCCAGCAGCGCGCGCGTCTCGGCCATGCCGGCCTCGCTGACGTCGCCCAGGCCGACGAACCAGCCGCGCTGGGAAAACAGCCGCGCTGTCGCCCGGCCGATGCCCGAGCCGCCACCGGTGATGAAGATCGATTTTGGCATGGATGTCCTCGCGGGCTTATCTCACGGCGCTTAAAGTGCCGGGTTGTTGTAACAGTGCCAGGTGAAGATCGCCGCTGCGCCGCGATGCGGGCGCCAGGCTTCGGCCAGCGCGCGGGCCTGCTTCTCGCTGGGCCGCTCGTCGAGGCCCAGCAGCTTGTGCAGCCCGGCCTGGACCGCGAGGTCGCCCGCCGGCCAGATGTCGGGCCGTCCCTCGGCGAACAGCAGATAGACCTCGGCCGACCAGCGACCGATGCCCTTGATCCGGGTCAGTTCGGCGATCGCGGCCTCGTCGTCCTCGGGCAGCGCGTCCAGGTCGAGCGTGCCGTTCGCCACCAGCTCGCACAGCGACCGGGCATAGCCCTGCTTCTGGCGCGACAGGCCGCAGGCGCGCAGCGAATCGAAATCGGCGGCGAGCAGTGTGTCCGGCGGCATCTCGGCTCCCAGCAGCGCCTCGAGCTTCGCCCAGACCGACGCGGCCGCCGCGACGCTCACCTGCTGGCCGACGATCGTGCGCAAAAGCGTCGCATAGCCGCGGGCGCGCACGCGCGGTTCTGGGTAGCCGGCGCGTTCCAGGGCGCGCGCGATCGCCGGCTCGCGCGCGGCGATGGCGTCCATTCCGGCATGCAAAGTCTCTTTGGACAGTCCCACGGCACTTGCCTTGCCCGCATTTCTGTGCCTTGCAAAGCGCGGATTCGACGGGTAACCGCGTCGGCTTAAACGATACACAATGTATCATAAAAAGAGGGATACACCGGACATGCCGCAGATCGTCGTCGTCAATCAGTCGGGCGAGGAAAGCACCATCGAGGCGCCCACCGGGCGCACGCTGATGGAAGTGATCCGCGACAACGGCTTCGACGAGCTCCTCGCACTGTGCGGCGGCTGCTGCTCGTGCGCGACGTGTCATGTCCACATCGATCCCGCTTTCGTCGACAAGCTGCCGGCGCTGGGCGAGGACGAGAGCGACCTGCTCGACAGTTCGAGCCACCGCAACGAGTATTCGCGCCTGTCGTGCCAGGTGCCGGTGACCGATGCGCTGGCCGGCCTGCGGGTGACGATCGCCCAAGAGGATTGATCGCCCAAGAGGATTGATCAGGGCACGGTGGGCAACTACGTCTCCCGCATGACCGTTTCTCCCGCGCATCGCAGCTCGCTCGATCTCATCGGCAACACCCCGCTCGTCCTCCTCAAGGGGCCGAGCGCGGTCGCCGGCTGCGAGATCTGGGGCAAGTGCGAATTCGCCAATCCCGGCGCCTCGGTGAAGGATCGGGCGGCGCTGTGGATCGTGCGCGATGCCGAGGCGAAGGGCCTGCTCCAGCCGGGCGGCACCATCGTCGAGGGGACGGCCGGCAACACCGGCATCGGCCTCGCGCTGGTCGCCAACGCGCTCGGCTACAAGACGATCATCGTCATGCCCGAGACGCAGTCGCGCGAGAAGATGGACACGCTGCGGGCGCTGGGCGCCGAACTGGTGCTGGTGCCCGCCGCGCCGTTCTCCAACCCCGGCCACTTCGTCCACACCTCGCGCCGGCTGGCCGAGGAGACCGAGGGCGCGATCTGGGCCAACCAGTTCGACAACATCGCCAACCGCAAGGCGCATATCGAAAGCACCGCGCCCGAGATCTGGACGCAGATGGAAGGCCGGATCGACGGCTTCACCTGCGCCGCCGGCACCGGCGGGACGATCGCCGGGGTCGGCATGGGGCTCAAGTCCCTCGACGAGGCCGTCACGATCGCGCTGACCGATCCGCACGGCGCGGCGCTCTACGAATATTACGCGCACGGCGAGCTGAAGGCCGAAGGCACGTCGGTCGCCGAGGGCATCGGCCAGGGCCGCATCACCGCCAACCTCGAAGGCGCACCGATCGACACGCAGTTCCGCATCTCGGATGCCGAGGGGGTCGAATGGGTCGGCCGGCTGCTGGCGGAAGAAGGGCTATGCCTGGGCCTGTCGACCGGGATCAACGTCGCCGGCGCGGTGGCGCTGGGGCGGCAGCTGGTCGCCGAGGGGCGCAAGGACGTGCGCGTCGCGACGATCCTGTGCGACACCGGCTTCCGCTACCTGTCCACACTCTACAACGCCGAGTGGCTGGCGGCGAAGGGCCTTCCCGTCTTTCCCTGGCTGACGCGATAGGCTAAGACTGCGCCGCAATGGCGAAAGACGCACAGTCTCCAACAGCGCCAACGGTCGCGGCGCAACACTTCCAGCCTCCCTCCGGGCGCCAGTTGCGCGCCCAGGCGGTCCATCGGCTGCAAGTCGGGCTCTTCGGCCTGGCCACCATGCTGCTGCTCGTCGGCCTGGCCAACATCATCATGGAACGCGCCCGCCAGTCCGACGCGGACAGCGGCATTGCGGTGCGTGCCGAGGCCAGCCCCTCGACCGCGCGCGATCCGCTGGCGGACATCGGCGTGGTGCCGGCCGCTGACCCCAGCGCCAGCGCGACCACCGAAGAGCCGCGCTAGCGGCATCCGCCTTGCCGGGGGGCCAGTTCTCCTGCTCCAGGGGAGGGGCGGGGCCACCGCCACATGACGTTTCTCCCGCGCGCCGCAGGCGTTCGGTGTCTTCGCGAGGTTGATCGCGAGACGTGCGGCTGCGCCGCAATTCGACCGCTCGGCATTCTCTGCGGGCTCTGCGCGAACCAATATCCGCGCGGCGTTCACATGCGATAGCCCTGCATCCAAAGGGGGCTGAGTTCGATCACCGTTCGGCGATCCGCGCTCCCGCGCCGGTCGGCGGAACCGCCCGGAAAACGGCCATTCGCCCGAGTCTCGCAAAATTGGGGAAATCGCGGGACCGAAGCGAGTCTTTCCCGGCGTCCTGCGCATTTGCGTTGGTCTCCACGTCCTCTGTATTAGAACAAAGGAAGAATATCCTGCGGGGTGTTCGCTCTACTTCGACGTGAATCCTCAATTGGCACCGAAAATCCCGCATTATCCCGCATTTTTCCCTTTCCTCCCCGGGGCGGTAGCGATAAGAAAACATCAATCGGAATGGATCGCACCGCGTCCGCACGACGGACGAGCCTGCCGCGACGCGCGCGCGGCCGGGCTGGGGTGATTTGTTCCCGGATTTTCGATCGGCCCTCGGGTGGGGAAGGGGTAAGGCGGGCAGTGGCGCAAGGG
>DASVMK010000023.1:0-1923 GCA_036384395.1 Novosphingobium sp. | reverse complement strand
CGACGGCTTCTACCCGATGCTGGCACGGATGGCGCTCGGCCCGTCGGCGGTGGCGCACCGGGACGAAGAGGAGGAGGACGTCCTCTCGCACCCGATCATCGTGGTGTTCGAGCCCGACCTGCTCGACAACTGGGGCATGGCCCGGCGCGAGAACGCGTTGCTGGCCGACCGGCTGTTCGCCGCCGCGGTGGGCGACACCGGCCGCGCGGTGAGCTTCGACCTGACGCAGAATGGCCTCGCCGCCTCGCCCAACCTGCTGACCCTCGCTTTCACGCCGCCGTTCCTCGCCGCGACGCTGTGCCTGTTGCTGGCCGCGCTCGCCGCCGGCTGGCGCGCCTTCCTGCGCTTCGGCCCCCCGGTCCACGCAGGCCGCGCGATCGCCTTCGGCAAACGCACGCTGGTCGCCAACGCCGCCGGGCTGATCCGCCGCAGCCGCCGCCTGCACCTGACCTCCGCGCCATACGCCGACGCCGCGCGCGAGCGGCTAGTGCGCGCGCTGGCGCTGCCCCGTTTCGCCGATGCCGAGGCGACCGAGGCCGCGATCGACCGCGCGCTCGCCACCCGCGCGCCCGATTCGCCCACCTTCTCCGCCACCGCCGCGCGACTGCGCGCGAGCCGCCGCGCCGACGACATGGTCCAGGCGGCGCAGGACCTCCATTCGCTCGAAAGGACGCTGACCCGATGACCACGAACCCCGCCCCGATGTCGCTGGCGCAAGTCGGGAGCCTGGCCGAGGCGATTCGCGGCGAAGTCGCCAAGGCCGTGGTCGGCCAGCACGAGATCATCGACCAGCTGCTGATCGCGCTGCTAGCGCGCGGCCATGTCCTCCTCGAAGGCCCGCCGGGCACCGCCAAGACGCTGCTGGCGCAATGCTTCGCCGCCAGCCTGGGCCTCCAGTTCGGCCGCATCCAGTTCACCCCGGACTTGATGCCGGGCGACATCCTCGGCTCCAACCTGTTCAATTTCCAGACCAGCCAGTTCACGCTGACGCACGGCCCGATCTTCTGCGACCTGCTGCTCGCCGACGAGATCAACCGCACCCCGCCCAAGACGCAGGCGGCGCTGCTCGAAGCGATGCAGGAGCGGCGCGTGACGCTGGACGGCACCGCCCATCCGTTGCCGCCGCACTTCCTGGTGATCGCCACGCAGAACCCGATCGAGAGCCAGGGCGTCTATCCGCTGCCCGAAGCGCAGCTCGATCGCTTCCTGTTCAAGGCGCTGGTCGGCTATCCCAGCGCCGAGGAAGAGGCGCGGATCGTCGCACGCTATGGCGAGGGGCGCGGCCCGTTGCGCCCGGCCGAGCTCGGCATCGTCGCCGTGGCCGATGCCGCCGCGCTCGAAGCCGCCGCCGCCGCGGTGCGCGGGGTGACGCTGGCCGAGAGCGTGATCGACTACATCGTGCGGCTGGTGCGCACCACGCGCGACAGCGCCGACCTTGCCAGCGGCGCGTCCCCGCGCGCCGCCGTGCTCCTGGCCAGCGCCGCCCGCGCCCGCGCCGCGCTCGACGGCCGCGACTATGGGGTGCCCGACGACGTCAAGGCGCTCGCCACCGGCGTCCTGCGCCACCGCCTGCTGCTGAGCCCGGCGGCCGAGATCGAGGGCAAGCAGGTGGAAGCGCTGGTCGCGCAGCTTGTCGAGCAGACCGAGGCGCCCCGGTGAGAGGGTTTTCTCAGATCCTCCCCGAGACAAGCTCGGGGAGGATTTAAGCCAATGACCCCCATCGTCCCCACCTTGCGCGCGGCGGTGCTGATCGCGCTGGCGGCGCCGGTGGCGCTGGTGATCGCCGCGGTCGCGCCGGGGGCGTGGATCGTCGCGCCGGCGCTGGGCGGGGCGCTGCTGGCGCTGGTGGTGGCCGACGCGCTCGCCGCCGGGCGCGCGCGCGATCCGCGCCTGGTGGCGCCGCGCGAGGTCGAGGTGGGGGCG
>DASVMK010000022.1:0-3611 GCA_036384395.1 Novosphingobium sp. | reverse complement strand
CCGCCGGGCGCCTCGCCGATCCCCGGACTGGAAATCGCCGGCAAGGTGGTCGCGGTGGGCGCGGGGGTGGAAGTCGAGCTGCTGGGCCGCCCGGTCTGCGCGCTGGTTTCGGGCGGCGGCTATGCCGAATATTGCCTGGCCGAGGCGGGCCACTGCCTGCCGGTGCCGCCGGGCCTGCCGCTCGATCAGGCCGCGGCGCTGCCCGAGACGCTGTTCACCGTCTGGCACAACGTGTTCGAACGCGGCTGGGCCAAGGACGGCGAGACGATCCTCGTCCACGGCGGCACCAGCGGCATCGGCACCACCGCGATCCTGCTCGGCAAGGCGTTCGGCCTGACGGTGATCGTCACGTGCGGCGGGGCGGACAAGTGCGCCCGCGCGCTGGAGATCGGCGCCGCGCACGCGATCGACTACAAGGCGCTGGATTTCGTCGAGGAAGTGAGGCGGCTGACCGGCGGCCGGGGCGTCGACCTGGTGCTCGACATGGTCTCGGGCGACTACGTCGCGCGCAACCTCAAGTGCCTGGCCGAGGACGGGCGCCACGTGACGATCGCGGTGCAGGGCGGGGCCAAGGCGGAGGTCAACATGGCGGTGGTCATGTCGCGCCGCTACACGCTGACCGGATCGACGCTGCGCCCGCGCTCGAACGCGATCAAGGCGCTGATCGCCGCCGAGATCCTCGACAACGCCTGGCCGCTGGTCGAGAGTGGCGAGCTGCGCCCGGTGATGGACCGCGCCTTCCCGCTCGCCGAGGCCGCCGCCGCGCACGCCTGGATGGAATCGGGCGGGCATGTCGGGAAGATCGTGCTGGAGGTGTGACGATGGACAACCTGACGCTCCACGAAGATCCCGCCAGCGGCAATTGCTACAAGATCGCGCTCACCGCGGCGCTGCTCGGTCTGCCGCTGGCGCGCAAGCGTTACGACATCCTCAAGGGCGAGACGCGCACGCCCGAATTCCTCGCCACGATCAACGCCAACGGGCGCATCCCGGTGCTGCAGATCGGCAGCGGCGACGCCGCGCGCTTCCTGCCCGAGAGCAACGCCGCCTGCTGGTATCTGGCCGAGGGCACCCATCTCGTCCCTGACAGCCGTTTCCAGCGCGCCGACATGCTCCGGTGGATGTTCTTCGAGCAGTACAGCCATGAACCCAACATCGCGACGTTGCGCTTCTGGCTGCGCTTCGTCGGCGAGGGGAATCTTTCCGAATTCCAGCGCGGCCAGATCGCCGCCAAGCGCGTGGCCGGCGAGGCTGCGCTGGCGCTGATGGACGAGCACCTGGCGACGCGCGACTGGTTCGTTGGCGACGACGCCAGCCTCGCCGACATCGCGCTCTACGCCTATACTCACGTCTGCGAGGCGGGCGGCTTCCGCCTGCGTGACTATCGCGCGGTTTGCGCCTGGCTCGATCGGGTGGCGGCGCTGCCCGGCTACGTGGCGATGGGCTGAGGGACGCCGCTTTCGCGACTCCCGCCTTGCCGAATGGCCGGCTTTATCCTACATGAGGCTTAGCACGGCCGCTCCGCAAGGGGCGGCCCTTATTGTTTGCATCTCATTTTCCGGCGGAGATTCCCGTGACCCAGCCCACCCCGCTGATGCCCCATGCGACGGCATCGTGGCTCGTCGATACCACCGCGTTGACGTTCGAGCAGATTTCCGAATTCTGCGGCCTGCATATCCTCGAAGTGCAGGCGATGGCCGACGATCTCGCCTCCAGCAAGTACACCGGCCGCGATCCCGTGCGCTCGGGCGAGCTGACGATGGCCGAGATCGAGAAGGGCCAGGCCGACCCGAACTACAAGCTCAAGATGCACAAGGCGCCGGTAACCGTCAGCCGCACCAAGGGTCCGCGCTACACCCCGGTGTCGAAGCGCCAGGACAAGCCCGACGGCATCGCCTGGATCCTGCGCAACCATCCCGAGATCTCGGATGCGCAGATCGGCAAGCTGATCGGCACCACGCGCAACACGATCGCGGCGATTCGCGACCGGTCGCACTGGAACATCGCCAATATTCAGGCGAAGGACCCGGTCACGCTCGGCCTCTGCTCGCAGCGCGAGCTCGACGCGATCGTCGCCAAGGCGGCCAAGAAGGCCGGCCTGCAGGACGAGGCGGGCGACGACATGCGCCTGGGCGACGACCGCGAAGCGCTGATCGAGGAACTGCGCGCCGAGCGCGAGGCCCAGTCCAAGGCCGCGCACGAAGCCGCGCAGGAAGCCGAAGTGGCCGCCTGGCTCGAAGCCAAGCGCGCCGCCGAGGCCGCCGGCGAGGGCTGACCCTTCTTTGGTTCGCGCAGAGCCCGCAGAGAGCGCAGAGATGTCTCACTGCGGCCAAGCCGCATTTCCAGCAATCGGCCTGGCAGTGACACGCAGCGCCTGCGGCGCGCCGAACATCTTTGCGCTCTCTGCGGGCTCTGCGCGAAACCGATCTGGCCTCTTCACGCACGCTCGCACCCGGCGTTAACCGCGTTATAAGCGCGGGCGGCTAGTTCGATGCCGTATCGGCCTGGAATGCGGAGTTTTTCGTGAGGGTTCTCGTCACCGGCGCGGCCGGGTTCATCGGCTTTTCGGTCGCCCAGCGGCTGCTCGCGCGCGGCGACAGCGTGATCGGGCTCGACAGCCTCAACGACTATTACGCCGTTTCGCTCAAGCAGGACCGGATCGCCGCGCTTGGCGCCATAGGTGGCGATTTCACCTTTCTCCACCAGGATTTCGCCGACACGGCCGGGCTGGAGGCGGCACTCGCCGGGCGGCACTTCGATCGCATCGTCCACTTGGGCGCGCAGCCGGGGGTGCGCTACTCGATTCTGAACCCGCACGCCTATGCGCAGTCGAACCTCGTCGGGCACCTGAACGTGCTCGAGCTCGCCCGCCATCGCCAGGTCGAGCACATGGTCTATGCCAGCTCGAGCTCGGTCTATGGCAGCAACGCGAAAGTGCCCTTCGCGGTCGAGGACCGCGTCGACCACCCGATTTCGCTCTACGCCGCGACCAAGAAGGCCGACGAGCTGATGAGCGAGACCTACGCCCATCTGTTCCGCCTGCCGCTGACCGGCCTGCGTTTCTTCACCGTCTACGGACCCTGGGGCCGGCCCGAGATGATGGTCTGGCTGACCACCGAGGCGATCGTCGAGGGCCGCGTGCTCAAGGTTTACAACCACGGCGAGATGTGGCGCGACTTCACCTATATCGATGATATCGTCGCCGGCGTGATCGCCTGCCTCGACAACCCCCCGGCGGACGACGGCCAGCCCAAGGCCGGCGGCAGCCTGAGTCCGCACCGGCTCTACAACATCGGCAACAACCGCTCGGAAAAGCTGATGACGCTGATCGAGATCCTGGAGGAGGCGATCGGCAAGAAGGCGCGCATGGAGTTCCACCCGATCCCCCCGGGCGACGTCCTGCGCACCTATGCCGACATCGACGCCATCGCCGGCGACCTCGGCTACGCGCCGAGCACCAGCATCGAGGCGGGCCTGCCGGCGTTCGTGCGGTGGTATCGGGATTATAAGGGGCTGTGAGCATGGCGGCCAAGATCCTCGTCGTTTTCGGCACCCGGCCCGAGGCGATCAAGCTGTTTCCCGTCGTCGCCGCGCTCCAGGCCGATCCGCGG
>DASVMK010000021.1:0-9891 GCA_036384395.1 Novosphingobium sp. | reverse complement strand
CCGAGCATGAACATCGGCCATTTCCAGCCATTGGTCTCGCGCCGGGCGACGGCGATGGTCGAGAGGCACTGCGGCGCGAACACGAACCAGGCGAGGAAGGCGAGCGCCATCGGCAACGTCCAGCGCGCCTTGAGCGTGTCGCCCAGCGCCATCGCGGTCTTGTCCTCGTCGTCGGAGGCGGCGACCGCGTAAGTCGTCGCGAGCGCGCTCACCGCCACTTCGCGCGCCGCCATCGCCGGGATCAGCGCCAGCGCCATCTCGTGGTTGAAGCCGATCGGGCGGACGAGCACTTCGACCCCGTCGGCGATCTTGCCGGCGACCGAGACCTCGACCTGGCTCTGGCCCTCTTCCGCACGCGGGAAATTGAGCAGCAGCCACAGCGCGACGGTGATCGTGAAGATGATCGTGCCGGCGCGCCGCAGGAAGATCCAGGCGCGCTGGAACAGGCCGATGGCGAGGTCCTTGGCCTGGGGAAGCTGGTACTTCGGCAGCTCCATGATGAAGCCGCTGGCCGCGCCCTTGGTCACCGAGCGCCGCAGGACCAGCGCCACGACCATCGCGCCGACGATCCCGGCGACGTAGAGCACGAACAGCACCAGCCCCTGGAGGCCGATGCCATATCCGACGCTGTCGCGCGGAATGAAGGCGGCGATGATAACCGCATAGACCGGCAGCCGCGCCGAGCAGGTCATCAGCGGCGCGATCAGGATCGTCGTCAACCGGTCGCGCGGGTCGGAAATGCTGCGCGTCGCCATGATGCCCGGAATGGCGCAGGCGAAGCTCGACAGCAGCGGAATGAAGCTGCGCCCCGAAAGGCCGACGTAGGCCATGAGCCGGTCCATGATGAACGCGGCGCGGGCCATGTAGCCAGAGGCTTCCATCACCAGGATGAAGAAGAACAGAATGACGATCTGCGGCAGGAACACCACCACCGAACCGACGCCGTTCAGTACGCCATCGACCAGGAAATCGCGCAAGAGGCTTTCCGGCATCGCATCCTGGACGCCCTGCGCCAGCACGCCGACCCCGCTTTCGAGCGCATCGGCGAAAGGCGTCGCCCAGGCGAACACCGCCTGGAACACGACGAACAGCAGCGCGAACAGGATCACCGGGCCGAGCCACGGGTTCAATAGCACCCGGTCGAGCCGCGCGTGCAGACGATGCCGCTTGGTTTCCGAAATGATCGCCGCCTCGGCGATGGCGTGGGCGGTCACCCGCCGTTCGGTCGAGTTGACGTGCGGCTGGTGGGGATGGGCTTCGCGCTCCTCGGCCAGCGCGATCGCGGTGGCGAGCTCGGTCAGGCCGCGGCGGCGCACGGCCACGGTCGGCACGACCGGCACGCCGAGCGCCGCTTCGAGCGCCTGGGGATCGAGCACCAGTCCGTCCCGCTCGGCGAGATCGATCATGTTGAGCGCGACGACGGTGGGCTTGCCCAGCGCGATCACTTCCTGCGCGAAGACGAGGTGCTGCTCGAGGTTGGAGGCATCGAGCACGACGACCAGGACGTCCGGCGAAGCCTCGCCGGGGAACTGGCCGAGGATGACCTTGCTGGTCACCTCCTCGTCGGGGCTGGTCGGATGCAGGCCGTAGCTTCCCGGCAGGTCGGTGAGCTCGACCGGCTCGCCCGCGGGCAGGACCAGCCGCCCCGCCTTGCGCTCGACGGTGACGCCCGGGTAATTGGCGATCTTCTGGCGCGCCCCGGTCAACGCATTGAACAGCGCGCTCTTGCCGGCGTTGGGATTGCCGACCAGCGCGGCGGTGCGGTGGCGGGTCACGCCAGCGGCTCCACCGCCATCGCGCCGGCATGGGCGCGCCGCAGCGCCACGGTCATCCGACCGATGGTCACGGCGAGCGGATCGCGCCCGGCGAAAACGCCGCGATAGGCGACCGAGACCTTGGCGCCCTCGTCGAACCCCAGCGCCCGCAGGCGGCGGGCTTCCTCGTCAACCAGCGACGACCAGTTGACTGCAACAATCCGTGCTTGCTGGCCGATAGGAAGGCGATCGAGCGTCATGCCGCCGCGCTGCCAGATAGCCCGGCGCTTTGCAACTCATTCGCAGTATTGACTGCGCAGCAGATCGAGCGGCGAATCAATTCGCCGGATAGCGCAACCGCCCGAGGAACCGCGCCACGCTGAAATGCGCGCGGTCGGGGCGCGTGAGCCGCGCCTTGGCTTTCTCGAAGCGGATGATGCCGGCGATCCGCCGATCGAGGAACGCGCGCGTCTCAGTCTTGCCCGCGCTGCGATCGTCGATCAGCACGGCCAGCGTCGCGGCATAGATCGCCGCGAGGATCGTGCGCTTGCTGTAATGGTTCCAATCGGTGGCGGTATCGCCCGCCAGCCGCCACATCAGATCGGCGCTGTGCCAGCCCAGCCGCAGCGCCTCCGCTGCGTGATGCGGCATCGCCATGATCGCCAGCGCGCGCCGCAGCGATTCCTCGCGCCCAGCGACCGCGTCTAACCGGAACTGCACGAGGCTGCGGATACGCTCGCGCACCGGCAGCGCGGCCAGCGTCTCGACGGTGAAGGCGCCGATCATCGTGGCGTCGACGTCGGCGATCCAGGCGGCGATCATGTCCATCGCATCGCCCGGGAACGCGACATGCGCGATGCGCGGGTCGATGCCGAGGAGGCCCGCCGCGGTCTCGACCGCCTCGGCGCTCCATCCGTCGAACGCGGCGGCATCGGCGATCGCCGGCGCGAGCGCGCGGCGCGCCTCGTCGAGCGTGAGATCGGCGGTATCGGTCACGATCAGAACGACGGACCGTAGGTGGCCGACCGGCCGCCGGGCTGGCGCGGCTTTGCGTTGGCGGCGATCTCCGCCACGAGTTGCCCGTTCTTGCCGTCGAGCGCGGCATAGTCGCGCGCGCTGCGGCCCGAATTGTCAGCCCGGTCGGGATCGGCGCCGGCCTTCAGCAGCACCCGCATCATCGCGATGTTGCGGCGATGGACTGCGGAGATCAGCGGCGTCTCGCCGGTCGCGGTCGGCTCGTCCACCCTTGCCTTCCGCTCGACCAGCAGTTCCACGCCGTCCACGAAGCCTAGGTTGCACGCGAGCGTCAGAGGGGTGACGCCCCTGTTGTCGCGCGCGTTAACGTTGGCGCCCTTGTCGATCAGGAAGGCCATCCAGGTCAGGTCGCGCCGCGTCGTGACGACGTGCAGCGCGGTCTCGCCGCTGCTGATGTCGCGCGTGTTGACCAGCGTGGTGCCCGGCTGCCCCAGCAGCTTCTCGACCTCGGCCCCGTCCTTCTTCTTCACCGCTTCGAGGAACTTGTACCCCTCGGAAAACTGGGCCTGCGCCGGCGCAGCGAGAAGCATTGCTCCGACCGCCAGCGGCAGCACCATGCGCAGCGCTGTCTTCCCTTTCGACACTTTCGAAAACCTCCCGGCTGCCTGATCCAAAGCGGACATTCGCTCCTTGCGCCGCGCGGTTTAGCAGAGCATGAACCGCCGCGCCATGTTGAAGCCGATGCTCAAGACCGCCGCCGCCCTGCTGCTTTCCCTGACGCTGGTCGGCTGCGGGCAACAAGCCCCGACCGAGAGGCCGCCGCTGGAAGGCGCGGCGATCGGCGGGCCCTTCACGCTGACCGACAAGACCGGCAAGACCGTCCGCTGGGACGACTTCAAGGGCAAGTACCGCGTGGTGTACTTCGGCTACACCTTCTGCCCCGACGCCTGCCCGATGGACGTGCAGGTGATGATGCAAGGCTTCGCCCGCTTCCAGAAGGCCGCGCCCGCGCTCGCCGCCCAGATCCAGCCCATCTTCATCTCGATCGACCCCGAGCGTGACACGCCCCAGATCGTCGGCGAATTCGCCGCCGCCTTCTCGCCCAAGCTGCTGGGCCTCACCGGCACGCCGCCGGAAGTCGCCGCCGCGGCCAAGGCGTTCTCGGCATACTATGCCAAGGGCAAGGACACCGGAGGTGGCTATCTGATGGACCACAGCCGCGTCGCCTACCTGATGGACCGCGACGGCAAGCCGCTGGCGATGCTGCCGGTCGACCAGGGTATGGACAAGGGCCCCGAAGCGGTGGCCGCGGAACTGGCGAAATGGGTGATCTGAAGGACCCTTCGGCCGGCGCGCGCCTTGCCCCGTTGCGCGTCGAAGCGGCGGGGAAGGCCAAGTCCGCCGATACGCGCGCCGAATTCTGGACGCTACCGATCGAATCGCTCTCGCGCCAGGAATGGGAAGCGCTGTGCGACGGCTGCGGCCAATGCTGCCTGCACAAGGTGGAGGACGAGGACACCGGCGAGGTCTATCCCACCAACGTCGCCTGCAAGCTGCTCGATCTCAAGACCGCGCGATGCCGCGACTATCGCAACCGCCGCGCCTACGTGCCCGATTGCCTGCGGCTGACCCCGCGGCTCGCGGCCAAGCTGCCCTGGCTGCCCGAGACGTGCGCCTATCGCCTGCGCGCCGACGGTGACCCGCTGCCCCTCTGGCACTACCTGATCAGCGGCGACCGTGAGGCGGTTCACAAGGCGGGCGCTTCGGTGGTCGGCAAGGCGATCAGCGAGACCATCGCCGGCCCGCTCGAAAACCATATCCAGTGGCCGGACGATTCCGAAGATGCTTGACTGGCTGCGCCGCGCCCCAAGTGAAGAGCCTGTCATCGATCTGGGCGGCCGCGTACTGCCGGTGGTGATAAGGCGACTGGCGCACGCCAAGCGGATGACCTTGCGCCTAGCCCCCGACGGCAGCGCCGTCCGCATCTCGATCCCGCGCTGGGGGCGCACTGCCGATGCGCTAGACTTCGCCGCCAGGCGGCGCGCGTGGTTGGCGGGCCAGCTCGACCGCCTCCCCGCCCCGGTCCCGGCCGAGCCCGACGGCACGATGGCGTTTCGCGGCGAAGCCTTCCGCATCGCGCACGATCCCGCCGCCTCGCGCCGCCCGGCGCTCGAAGGGGCGATCGTCCGCATCGGGGGGCCGGCCGAAAGCGTGTCCACGCGGCTGCGGCGCTGGCTCGAGGCCGAGGCACGGCGCGAGCTCATCACCGACCTCGATTATTACTGCGCGCAGATCGACCGCGCGCCGCCCAAGCTGGCGCTGTCCAACGCCCGCCGACGCTGGGGCAGCTGCGCGGCCGATGGCGCGATCCGCATCAACTGGCGGCTGATCATGGCGCCCGACGCCGTCCGCCGCTCGGTCGTCGCGCACGAGGTCGCGCATCTCGTGCATTTCGACCACAGCCCGCGCTTCCACGCGCTTTTGGCCCGGATTTACGAACACGACATCGACGAGGCCGACCGTTGGCTGAAGCGCGAGGGCCGCAGCCTCTACCAGCCTTTCGGCTAGCGCAGCGCGATCCGAACTCCTATCTTCGCGCGCATGGCTCTCGTCCAACCCACCAGCTACTGGCGCAAGGTCAACCCGCGCGGCGCGATCGCGGATTTCCGCACGGTCTATCAGCAGGCCGGCCACAACCGCTGGCGCTTCGCCGCGCTGTCCGCGGCGGCGACCGTCGCGATTTTCTCGGTGATGTTCCAGGAAGAGCACCGGGGCCTGCCCAAGCCGCCGCACGTCACCTACATTTCCACGCTCGCTCCCGGCCGAAGCGACGCCGAGATCATCGCCTCGAACAAGGCGAACCAGATCCGCAAGGAACGTCTCGCCGCCGAGCAGGCCAAGCGCGACGAGGAGGTGCGGCAGATGTACCGGACGATCGGCCGAGCCTCAGGCATGGATGTCGACGCGATCGAGCGCAAGGCCCAGGCGGATCGCGCGGCCGACGCCGCCGTCAAGAGCAACTAGCCGGTGAGTGAGGACGCGCGCTGGCTCGCCGCCGCGGCGAGCCTCGCCGCCCGGGCGCGGCCATTGAGCCGCCCCAATCCGGCCGTGGGCGCGATCATCGTCCGCAACGGCCGCGTGCTGGGCCACGGCTGGACCCAGCCCGGCGGGCGACCCCACGCCGAAGCCCAAGCGCTGGCAATGGCGGGTCAGGCGGCGCGCGGCGCGACCCTCTACGTCACGCTCGAACCTTGCGCCCACGAAAGCGCGCGTGGTCCGGCCTGCGCCGATAGCGTCGCCAAGGCCGGGCTCGCCCGGGTCGTCGTCGGCTGCGAGGATCCCGATCAGCGCACCGCCGGCCAGGGGCTTGCCCGGCTGCACGGCGCGGGTATCGAGGCGGTCCTGCTGCCCTCGACCGAGGCCGAGGTCAGCCTGTCGGGCTATCTGGCGCGGAAGCGCCTGGGCCGGCCCGAGGTCACGCTCAAGCTCGCCACCTCGCTCGACGGCGCGATCGCGCTCGGCAGCGGCGAAAGCCGGTGGATCACCAGCGCGGCCGCGCGCGCGCATGGCCATGCCATGCGCGCGCGGTGCGACGCGATTCTCGTCGGCGGCGAAACGCTGCGCGCCGATACGCCGCGCCTCGACGTGCGCCTGCCGGGGCTCGAAGACCGCAGCCCGTCGCGCTGGGTGCTCAGCCACCACCCGGCGCCCGAGGGCTGGCAGGCGCTGACCGCACCCGAGGCGATCACCGATATGGCCGGCGTGCAGTACCTGCTGGTGGAAGGCGGCGCCGGCGCCGCGGCCGCGTTCCTCGCTGCCGGGCTCGTCGATCGCCTGCTGCTCTATCGCGCGCCGATTGTGATCGGCGGCGGCCTGCCCTCGGTCGGCGACATCGGCCTCGCCTCGCTCGCAGACGCGCATGGGCAATGGCGCCTCATCGACCGACGCCAGCTTGGCAGCGATACGATGGAAGTCTATCGGCGGAACCCATGTTCACCGGAATAGTCACTGCCATCGGCACCTTGCGCGAAGCCCGTCAAACGGGCGACCTCCACGCGGTCATCGCCTGCCCGTTCGATCCCGAGACAATCGCCATCGGCGCCTCGATCGCCTGCTCGGGCACCTGCCTCACCGTCGTCGACAAGGGCGGCGAAGCGGGAGACGCCTGGTTCGCGGTCGACATCTCGGGCGAAACCGTGTCGCGCACCGCGCCGGGCCGCTGGCAGGCGGGCGCCGCGCTCAACCTGGAGCCGGCGCTGAAGCTGGGCGACGAACTGGGCGGCCACATCGTCACCGGGCATGTCGATGGCGTCGGCACTGTTGCCGGCATCGATCCCGAAGGCGAATCGCTGCGCGTGACCATCGCCGCGCCGCGGGAACTCGCGCCCTACCTCGCGCCCAAGGGCTCGATCACCGTGGACGGCGTGTCGCTGACGGTGAACGCGGTGGCGGACGAGCCCGACGGCACCTGCCGCTTCACGCTCAACATCATCCCGCACACCGCCGAGGTGACGACGCTCGGCACGCTCAAGCAGGGCGACGCGGTCAACCTCGAGATCGACGTGCTGGCGCGCTACCTGCAGCGCATGCAGAGCCTGCGCGGCTAAACTCCTCCCCAGCAAGCTGGGAGAAGAGTTTCCGTCAGCCCGTGACCTCGGCAGTTGCGGCGATGAACTTCTCGATGTTGCCCGCGGTCAGCCCGGCCACGTTGATGCGGCCCGATCCGGCGAAATAGATGCCGTGCGCGTCGCGCATCGCCTGGACTTGCTCGGGCGTGAACGGGATGATCGAGAACAAGCCGTTCTGCCCGCCGAGCGGCGCGAGATCGACGCCGCCGGTCTTGCCGGCCGCGGCCAGGCGAACGCGCATCTGGCGCATGCGCTCGCGCATCGTGTCGAGCTCGTCGAGCCACTGCCTGGTCAGGCCCTCGTCCTCCAGCACCAGCCGGACCGCGGCGGCACCGTGATCGGGCGGCTGCGACCAGTTGGCGCGGGCGAGCGCATGGGCGTTCGACATCGTCGCAGGCAGCAGATCGGGATCGCTGACCATCACGTAGAGCGCGCCGACACGGTCGCGGTAGAGGCCGAAGTTCTTGTCGCAGCTATAAGCGACCAGCGCCTCGGGCACGGCGGCGAGCACACGGCGCACGCCGTAGGCGTCCTCCTCCATGCCGACGCCAAGGCCCTGGTAGGCGAGATCGAGCACCGGGAGCAGTTTCTTGGCGGCGATCAGCCCGGCGATCTCGTCCCAATCGGCGTTCGAATAATCGATGCCGGTGGGGTTGTGGCAGCAGCCGTGAAGCAGGATGGCGTCGCCCTCGTCCGCCTCGGCGATGGCGGCGCGCAAGGCATCCATGTCGGCGGTGCCGTCGGCGGTCGCGTGGTTGAAGGTCTTGAGCTCGAGGCCCAGGTCGGCGCAGATCTGCGCGTGGTTCGGCCAACTCGGCGTGCCCATCCAGGCGCGCGCGACCTTGGCGCGCTTGAGCATCGCCAGCGCGAGGCGCAGCGAGCCGGTGCCGCCCGGGGTCTGCATGCCTTCGATCCGGCCGCCGAAGCTCGGCTCGGCCTTGCCGAAGACATACGGCATCAGCGCCTCAACGAAGCCCATGTCGCCCTCGGGCCCGAGATAGGCCTTCGAATCCTGCGTCTCGACCAGCCGCGCCTCGGCCGCCTTGATCGCGCCGAACACGGGCGTGTCGCCCTGCCCGGTTTTGTAAACGCCGACGCCGAGGTCGATCTTGTCGGCGCGCGGATCGGCGTTGTGGAGCTTGATCAGCGCGAGGAGCGCGTCAGCGGGCTGCTGCTGGAGGTTGGTAAGCATGGCACCGGGCCTTAGCCTCGCTTCGCGGGCGCGGGCAAGGTGCTTTGTTCGACTGTTTCCTGCCCTGGCAGGCCGAAAGCCCGCCAGCCGTCAGAACGGGAACCAGTTCTGCTTGTGCGAGAACTTCATGTAGCCGGCGTTGACGCCCAGCCGCAGCCCCGCCCCGGCGCGCACCGGGATCAGCACGGTGTTGCCCGCGCGCAAATAGCTGACGTTGAAGCCGCCGATCAGATAGGCCTGCCCCTCACCCGCGACGAAGCGCTTGTAGAGCTCCTCGCTGTCATACAGATTGTACACCAGCACGAAGGTGCTGGCCGCGTTCGCCCCCGCGTCGAAGCCGATCGACGGCCCGGTCCAGTAGACCGGCTTCTGTCCTTCGACCTTGTGGTAGAGCGTGCCCGAGCCATAGCGCAGCCCCACCACCAGCGCGCCGCCGCCCTCGCGGCCGACGATGTAGGCGTTGGGCTCGCCCTGCTTCTTGAGGATGTCCTGGATCACGTCGGCGAGGCCACGCGCGCCCTTGCCGAACACACCTTCCGCCGCGCCGATCAGGTCGTCCTCGTGATAGGTCGGCCGGCTGGGATCGGTCGGCGCGGGAGCGGCGGGCACCCCGGCGGGCTGGGCCGGAGCCGCGGGCGGGGTCGCGGGCTCGCTCGCTGGGGCGGGCAGCGGCGGGCTGTCGACCGGAGTGCCGTTGGCCGGCGCGAGGTCGGCATCGATTCCGGCGTCGGGATCGACCGACCGGATCTGCGCCGACGCGGCGGTCATGGTCGAGCCCACGAGCAGAAGGGCCGCGGCGATCCGCAGCGATCGGGAAAATGTCTTGTACATGGTCGACCCCGCAAATGTGCCGCCCCGACCATCGCCGCCGCTCGACCGAGGGCGGCCCGACGCCGGGCACGTGTCCGTACCTCGCACAGAATCCATGCGACCGCCCGCCGCAATGCCAGGGCGACGAGCCGAGTCCGTTTTGCGGCGAGACGCGCGGGAACCGGCTGTCCCACAATTCCATCCTCTCGCTCTTGCCCGCCCCGGCAGCCCTCGCTATAGGGCCGCTCGCCGCTGCAATCCGGAGACGTGGGTGAGTGGCTGAAACCAACGGTTTGCTAAACCGTCGTACTGGTAAATCCGGTACCGAGGGTTCGAATCCCTCCGTCTCCGCCATTTCCTTGAAAACTAAGCATTTTCTTGTACATCGCCACTAGGCTGTAGTGACATTTTAGGGATTCACGGCGGCGAAGATTTCTGATTCAACACTGGCTTTTGGAGGCTGGTGTGGAAGGCGAAGTGCTTCGGGACGATCAGTGGGAGCGGCTGCGAGAGTTTGTGCCGGGCGGCCGCA
>DASVMK010000020.1:0-1539 GCA_036384395.1 Novosphingobium sp. | reverse complement strand
TTCATCCTGTTCACCAAGTGGTTCGAGCAGTCGAAGATCATGCGCCAGGGCCGCGATCTGCGTGCGAACTTCTGGCGCGCCGCGACGCTGCGCGAAGGCACCGCCAAGCTCGAGAAGAACTCGGCCTGGCGCCAGCTCGTCGAAGACGGCATCGCCGCCGAGGACGCCCACGCCAAGATGACCGACGCGCTCGAAGCCCACGACTGGCTGCACGGTTCGCTCGCCCGTTCGGAAGCCACGATCAACGCCCGCCTCGCTTCGGGGCTGCCGTTCCTCGCCACCGTCGGCGCCACCGCGCCGTTCATCGGTCTGTTCGGCACCGTGGTCGGCATCTACCGCGCGCTGATCGCCATCGGCATCGCCGGTTCGGCCTCGATCGACAAGGTCGCCGGCCCGGTCGGTGAAGCGCTGATCATGACCGCGCTCGGCCTGCTCGTCGCCGTGCCGGCCGTGCTCGCCTACAACTACCTGCAGGCGCGCAACAAGCGCATCGCCGAGCAGCTGGCCGGTTTCTCGACCGACGTTCTGGCCAACATCAACTCGCGCGGCGCCATCAAGCCGGCGGCCATCGCCGTTCCCGGCAAGGCCGCTCCGGCCGCCGCCAAGCCGGCCGCTCCGGCTGCCGCGCCCAAGCCGTAAGCGCCAGTGGGCGGCGTAGCGGGCACCCCGCGCGCCGCCTGCCGGGGTGACGAGCGGCGGGTCGCAGCATGCCGACCCGCCGTCCTCTCGCCCCGAGGACCATGCTAAGGATAGGATGTTACTATGGCTATGTCGGTAGGCGGCGGCGGCGAAGAGAAGCCGATGTCGGACATCAACACCACGCCGCTGGTCGACGTGATGCTGGTGCTCCTCATCATCTTCCTGATCGCCGTCCCCGTCGCGATCCAGACGATCGAGAAGCTGCGGCTGCCGATCCTGGTGTCGCAGGAATCGAAGGACAAGGTGGAGAACCTTCTGCTCACCGTCAGCACGACCGATGCTGGTGGACGCAGCGCGGGCGACCCGGGCTTCGAAGGCGCGTCGCGCAACGGCGATTGCCGGATCTATTTCAACAACATCACGCCGGTGACTTCGGACGAACTGCGCGAGCAGGCGTTCAAGCGGCTCGACGCCATCGTCAAGCGCGAAGGCGGACCGGAAGCGCTGAAGGCCAACCCGGAGCGCATCCCGCAGGTCCACATCCGCGGCGACGTCGAAGCGCCGTGGCGCTGCGTGGCAGGCGCGATCTACAACGTGCAGGTCTCCGGCTATCCGACCGTCGGCTTCATCTCGAACCCGGTCGACCCCAAGGGCTGATCCGCCGACCGGCGACACCAAAGTTCAGGAGTAGTTTCTCATGGCAATGTCAGGCGGCAAGGACGATGGCTCGCCGATGATGGAGATGAACACGACGCCGTTGATCGACGTCATGCTCGTCCTCCTCATCATGTTCATCATCACGATCCCCGTCGCGACCCACTCGGTCGACATCGACCTTCCAGCTCCGCAGCCACCCACGAACCTGCCGCCGCCGGACACGGTGAAGAACAAGCTGGTCCT
>DASVMK010000019.1:0-7337 GCA_036384395.1 Novosphingobium sp. | reverse complement strand
CCTGCGTTACGGCGGTGACGGATCGGCGGCATGGTGCGGTCCCCCTGTCGGCGGCGCGGGAAATCGCGCCCGGCCGGTAACTTAGCGTCGATCCCTACCGAGCGCACCGGGAAAAACGCGCGCGCTTGCTGGCGGCGTCGGCCCATGCGACACCGCGCCCATGTCGGGTTCGCATCACCACCATCATCACGGGCACGATCACGGGTCCGGGCATGGACATCACCACGGCTCGGTCCCGGCCTCACGCGGCAAGGCCTTCGCGCTCGCCATCGCGCTGAACCTGGTCTTCGTCGTCGCCGAAGTGACCGCCGGGTTTCTCAGCGGATCGATGGCGCTGATCGCCGACGCCGGCCACAATTTGTCCGACGTGCTGTCGCTGCTGCTGGCCTGGGGCGCCAGCGTACTCGCCGCGCGGCCGCCGTCGACGCGCTTCACTTACGGCTTCAAGAGCTCGTCGATCCTGGCGACGATCGCCAACGCCGCGCTGCTGTGGGTGGCGCTCGGCGCGATCCTGCTGGAAACGCTGCGCCGCATCTCCGATCCCGCCCCGGTCGATGGCACGGCGATGATCGCCGTCGCGGCGCTCGGGATCGTGGTCAACGGCGCCAGCGCGCTGCTCTTCGCACGCGGCAGCAAGGGCGACCTCAACCTGCGCGGCGCGTTCCTGCACCTGCTCGCCGACGCCGCGGTTTCGGCCGGGGTGGTGATCGCGGGCGTCGCCGTGATGCTGAGCGGCGCGCGCTGGATCGATCCGGTCACCTCGCTCGTCATCACCGCGGTGATCGCCTGGGGAAGCTGGGGCCTGCTGCGCGACTCGGTGAAGCTCGGCCTGCTGGGCGTGCCGGCGGGCATCGACGAGGCGGCGGTGCGCGGCTTCCTCGCCGGGCAGCCGGGCGTGACCGCGGTCCACGACCTGCATATCTGGCCGATGAGCACCACCGAGACCGCGCTGACCGCACATCTGGTGATCCCCGCCGGCCACCCCGGCGACCCCTTCCTGCACGACCTCGCGCACGCGCTGGAGCACCGCTTCCGCATCGGCCACACCACGGTGCAGATCGAAACCGCCGCCGATGCCGACTGCGCGCTGGAGAGCGACGGGGTGATCTGAGCAGGACTCGCGCTATCCCCCCTCGACCACCGCCTTCGGCGGCGGTCCCCCTCCCCATTCCGCTTCGCGAAACGGGGAGGATCTTTAGGTCAAGCCGCCTGTTCCTTGCCCTTGAGCACGCGAACCGGCTCCTTGCGGCCTTCGACGACATCCTTGTCGACGACCACTTCGGCGATGCCGTCCTCGGTCGGCAGGTCGAACATCGTGTCGAGCAGCAGCCCTTCGACGATCGAGCGGAGCCCGCGGGCGCCGGTCTTGCGTTCAATGGCCTTCTTGGCGATCGCCTCGAGCGCGTCCGCGGTGAAGGTCAGCGCGACGTCCTCGAGCTCGAACAGCTTCGAGTACTGCTTGACCAGCGCGTTCTTGGGTTCGCTGAGGATCTTGACCAGCGCCTCGATGTCGAGGTCCTCCAGCGTCGCGATGACGGGGAGACGGCCGACGAACTCGGGAATCAGGCCGAACTTGAGCAAGTCCTCGGGCTCCGCCTTCTGGAGCAGTTCGCCCACGCGGCGCTTGTCGGGATCGGCGACGTGCGCGCCGAAGCCGATCGAGCGCTTCTGCAGGCGGTCGGCTATGATCTTCTCGAGGCCGGCGAAGGCGCCGCCGCAGATGAACAGGATGTTGGTCGTATCGACCTGGAGGAATTCCTGCTGCGGATGCTTGCGGCCACCCTGCGGTGGAACGCTCGCGGTAGTGCCTTCCATCAGCTTGAGCAGCGCCTGCTGCACGCCCTCGCCCGAGACGTCGCGGGTGATCGACGGGTTCTCGGCCTTGCGGCTGATCTTGTCGATCTCGTCGATGTAGACGATGCCGTGCTGCGCCTTTTCGACGTTGTAGTCCGACGCCTGCAGCAGCTTGAGGATGATGTTCTCGACGTCCTCGCCCACGTAGCCGGCTTCGGTCAGCGTCGTCGCGTCGGCCATGGTGAAGGGCACGTCGAAGGTCTTGGCCAAAGTCTGCGCGAGCAGCGTCTTGCCCGAGCCGGTCGGCCCGACGAGCAGGATATTCGACTTCGACAGCTCGACCTCACCGCCCTTGCCGCTGTGCTTCAACCGCTTGTAGTGGTTGTGCACCGCGACCGAGAGCACGCGCTTGGCGCGGTCCTGGCCGATCACGTAGTCGTTCAGCGTCTCGAAGATGTCGCGCGGAGAGGGGACGCCGCCGTCCTTCTTGCCGGCGATGCCGGCCTTGGTCTCTTCCCGTATGATGTCGTTGCACAGCTCAACGCACTCATCGCAGATGAACACGGTCGGGCCGGCGATCAGCTTGCGCACCTCATGCTGGGATTTGCCGCAGAAGCTGCAGTACAAAGTGCTCTTCGCGTCGGATCCGCTCAACTTCGTCATTTCGTCTCCAAGGGGGCAGGCGCCGGGCGCGCCCCTGTCAGCCCCCCAAAATAGCTCCTGCGCCCCTCATTACAAGGCGGCAATTGCCGGGGAGGCCGACCGTGCCGCGATAGCACGGCCAACGGCAGACTCCCTTAAACGAAGAGGGTTAGCATTTGCCTGCAATACGCGGGCTGGGGAAATTCGCCCCAGCGGCACCGGCCGTCGGGCGCGAATCGCCTACACGAGCGTCAGGCCGGTGCGCCGCCAGAGCCAGCGGCCTCACCGGGCTGCTCGCCCGCCGGGCGGCTCTCGAACACCTTGTCGACCAGGCCGAAGCTCTTGGCTTCCTCCGCCTCGAGGAAAGTGTCGCGGTCCATCGCCTTTTCGATCTCTTCCAGGCTGCGGCCGGTGTACTTCACGTAGAGGTCGTTCATCCGCTTGCGGATGCGCAGGATCTCGCGCGCCTGAATCTCGATGTCCGAGGCCATGCCGCGCGCGCCGCCCGAGGGCTGGTGGACCATGATGCGCGCGTTCGGCAGCGCGATGCGCATGCCGGGCTCGCCGGCGGCCAGCAGGAAGCTGCCCATCGAGGCGGCCTGGCCGATGCACACGGTCGAGACGCGCGGCCGGATGTACTGCATCGTGTCGTGGATCGCCATGCCGGCGGTGACCGCGCCGCCCGGCGAGTTGATGTACATCGAGATGTCCTTGGACGGGTTCTCGCTTTCCAGGAACAGCAGCTGGGCGACGATCAGCGAGGCCATGTTGTCCTCGACCTCGCCGGTGACGAAGACGATGCGCTCGCGCAGCAGGCGGCTGAAGATGTCGAAGCTGCGCTCGCCCCGGCTGGTCTGCTCGACGACGACGGGCACCAGGGCTCCGGTCACGGGATCGGCGGTGAACTTACCTTGGGCGCTGTTGTGGCCGAACAGGTCGAGCATGGGAATCCTCTTGCGAAATGGTGCGCCTATGTCGCGTGCCCCCGGCGGATGTTCAAGGGGATAACGTCACCCATCGGGGATGCGTGGGGGAATAAGACGAACGGCCCGGCGCGAGCAGAATCGCGCCGGGCCGCTTGTGCCTTGATGAGGCGAGCGCCTTACTTGGCAGCCGGCTTCTTCGCGGGAGCCTTCTTGGGCTCGGCCTCTTCCTTCGGAGCCGCGGCCTTCTTCGCGGGAGCCTTCTTCGGCTTGTCCTCGGCCTCAGCCTCGTCCTTGGACGCGGCGTCCTTCTTGGCAGGCGCCTTCTTGGCAGCAGCCTTCTTGGCCGGCTTGGCTCGCTGGCCTTCTTGGCCGTGGTCGTGGCCACAGTCCGGACCGTGGACGTGCCCTTCCTCGGCCTCGATCGCGGCCTGCAGTTCGTCCTTGGTCACTTCGCGCTCGCTGATCTCGGCCTTGTCGAACAGGAAGTCGACGACCTTGTCCTCATAGAGCGGGGCGCGGATCTGCGCCGCGACCATCGGATCCTGCTGGACGTATTCGAAGAAGCGCTGGCGGTCTTCCGGGCGATACTGCTGCGCCGCCTGGCTGACGAGCATCTGCATTTCCTGCTGCGAAACCTGGACGCCGTTCTTCTGGCCGATTTCCGACAGCAACAGGCCCAGGCGCACGCGGCGCACGGCGATGGCGCGATAGTCGTCCTTCTCGGCCTCGATCTCCTTCAGCGCGGCCTCGGGGTCTTCCTCCTGGCCGGCTTCGTGCTTGAGCTGCTCCCAGATCTGGCCGAACTCGGCCTCGACCATCGAGGGCGGCACGTCGAAATCGTGCGCCGCGGCGAGCTGGTCGAGCAGCTGGCGCTTCATCTGCGTGCGGGTCAGACCGGCGGTCTCCTGCTCGAGCTGGCCGCGCAGCAGGCCCTGGAGCTGCTCGAGGCTTTCGAGGCCCAGGTTCTTGGCGAAATCGTCGTCGATCTTGGCTTCGCCCGGCACCTTCACCGCGTGGACGGTGATGTCGAAGGTGGCGTCCTTGCCCTTGAGGTTCTCGGCCGGATAGTCGGCCGGGAAGGTGACCTTGATCTGGCGCTCCTCGCCGGCCTTCACGCCGACGAGCTGGTCCTCGAAGCCGGGGATCAGGCGGCCGGCGCCAAGCTCGATCGCCTGGCCCTCGGCGGTGCCGCCGTCGAAGGCGACGCCATCGACCTTGCCGACGAAATCGACCAGCACCTGATCGCCCTCGGCGGCTTTCTTGCCGGCCTTGGCGTCGGTGAAGGTCTTGGCGCCCGAGGCGATCCGCTTCACCGCCTCTTCGACCTCGGCGTCGGTGACGGGGACGACCAGCTTCTCGAGCTTCAGCCCGTCGATCGCCAGCGCCTCGATCTGCGGCAGCACTTCGAGCGCGATGGACAGCTGCGCATCCTTGCCCTCTTCATAGCCCTCGCCCAGCGTGACGTCGGGCTGCATCGCGGGGCGCAGCTTGTTGTCGGCGACCAGCTTGTCCATCGATTCACGGATGGCGGTGTTCAGCGCGTCCTGGTGGAGCGCCGGGCCGTGCATCTTCTTGACGAGGTTGGCGGGCACCTTGCCGGGGCGGAAGCCGGGCATGCGCACTTGCGGCGCCATCCGCTTGACCTCGTTCTCGACGCGCGCGGCGATGTCCTTCGCGGCGATCGTGATCGTGTAGCCGCGCTTCAAACCCTCGTTGGTGGTCTCGACAATCTGCATGACGTTAGGAACCTTCTTTCCAATCCCTGCCGCTTCGGCGCCGGCGGGCGGGACTGGGTGGAGTGGTGCGGGCGAAGGGACTCGAACCCCCACATCTTGCGATGGCAGGACCTAAACCTGCTGCGTCTACCAATTCCGCCACGCCCGCTTGAACGACGAAGCCAAAAAATATGAGCGGTGGCCCTTATAAGCCCCCGCGCGAAAGGGCAAGCGCCGTGCGGGGGCGCGGCCCTCTCCCCTCCCGTTTGCGAGAGGGGTCGGGGGGGAGGGCCTGTTGAGGAGAGGCGGATAACCGGCCCTCCCCTAGCCCCTCCTGCTCGCGGGAGGGGGACAAGTACAGCCTCAATCCCAGCCCAGCGCCTTCGCCAGCAGCCGCGGCAGGCTGAGCGCCTTCGTCTCGCGCGCCGAGGGGGCGCCGGTCACCGGGCATTCGAGGCAGAACGCCTGCGCGCCCTTGCCGCCCACCAGCCGCTCGGCATCGGCAAGCGCCTGGCCGACGAGCAGCTTCTGGCGCGCGCCGATCAGCGCGGCGATATCGCGCGCCTCGGCCGGGGGGGCGCTGTCGTCGTCGCCGCCGACCAGCTTTTCGAGCAGCGTGGCGTAAGGGCTGGTGTCCTGGCCGAGGAACTCGGCGTGCCAGTCGTCGCCGTCGAGCTTGGCGGCCTTGGCGGCATAAGCCAGCGCGGAATCGAGCCCGCCGAACTCGTCGACCAGCCCTAGCTGGCGCGCGGTGCCGCCGTCCCAGACCCGGCCCTGCGCCACCGCGTCGATCTGCTGCGGCGTCTTGTGGCGCGCCGCCGCGACGAGGCTGAGGAACCGCGCATAGGCGCCCTCGACGTTGGCCTGAAGCAAGTCGGAGACTTGCGGGCTGAGTCCGCCGATCAGGTCAGGCTGGCCCGACAGCGCGGTGGTGCGCACACCGTCGGTGGTGACGCCATAGTCGGCGAGCGTCTTCTCGAACGTCGGCACCACGGCGAATACGCCGATCGATCCGGTCAGCGTGGCCGGCTCGGCGAAGATGCGGTCCGCCGGGGTGGAGATCCAGTAGCCGCCGCTTGCCGCCAGGTTGCCCATCGACACGACCACCGGGATGCGCCGCGCCTTCTGGCGCAGGATCGCCTCGCGGATGCGTTCCGAGGCGAAGACCGAGCCGCCGGGCGAATCGACCCGGACCACCAGCGCCGCGAACTTGTCGTCGAGCGCCTTGTCGAGCAGCTCGGCAATGCGGTCGCCGCCTGCGGTGCCCGGGCCCGCCTCGCCATCGACGATCTCACCGGCGATGGTCACCACGCCGATCGCCTTGCCGTGCCGGGGTAAAGGATTGGCGCCGATCCAGGTGCGCAGCGCGGTGTGCGCGAAAGCGCCGGGCCGCTTGTCCACCGGGCTCTCGCCGGCGATCTTGGCCACGCGCTCGCCGAACTGGACACGATTGCCGATGCGATCGACCAACCCCGCCGCCAGCGCCGCCCTGGCCATGTCGCCGCCCGAGGCGCGGACCCAGGCCGCCGGATCGCTGGTGACGCGGGCGATGTCGGCCTTGGGACGCGCCTTGGCGACGTCGGCCCGCCACGCCTGCCACAGCGCGCCATAGACCGCCTCGTTCGCCTCACGCGAGGCGGGCGACTGGCGATCGAGGATGAACGGTTCGACCGCGCTCTTGTAGGTGCCGACACGGAAGACATGGGCGGTGATCTTCAGCCGCTCGAGCAGACCGGCGTAATAGAGCCGGCTGCCGCCCGGCCCCATCACCACCGCGCCGCCCATCGGATCGACCCAGACTTCGCTGGCGTGGGCGCCGAGCAGCATGGCGTCGTCGGCATAGACTTGCGCGTAGGCCAGCACCGGCTTCCTGGCGCGGCGCACCGCGTCCAGCGCCGCGCCGATCTCCTGCAAATGCACAAGACCCCCGCCGGTGAAGCGCGACATGTCGAGCACCACCGCCTTGATCCGGTCGTCCGCCGCGGCGCGATTCAGCGCGTGGACCACGTCACGCGCGCGATATTCGCGCAGCGGCGCCTCGCCGGCGATCAGTTCCTGGATCGGGTCGATCGCGGCGGGCTCTTCCACCACCGACCCATCGAGCTGGAGCAGCAGCGCGCCGCTGCGCACCACCCCGGCGCTCGGCCGCGCGGTCATCACCCCGTAGAGCAGCACGAAGAAGCCGAGCAGAAGGGCGAGCGCCAGCCCGTCCTTGATCGCTACCAGCAGACGCCAGACCTTGCGCGCGAAAACCATCGGA
>DASVMK010000018.1:0-35710 GCA_036384395.1 Novosphingobium sp. | reverse complement strand
AGCGCCGCCTGCCCACGACGACAAGCGCGGCGCATCCCTTCGGGGCGGAGTAGCTCAGCCGGTTAGAGCAGCGGAATCATAATCCGCGTGTCGGGGGTTCGAGTCCCTCCTCCGCTACCATTCAAGTCATTTATCGCTTTGTTTTCAAAGGATAAAATGACTTTTTCGGAAAATCGAAACCACATTCGTTCCCACATTTTATTTGGGCCGGAGTGGTCGGTTGTGAGCGTACATGGGACGACAATCCGCTAGATTGGGAGGCGTTGCTTATCCCTCTGGCTGACGTTCTACCCGATTCATGGCTGCGCATAGCGCTGTTTCTCGCGAACGCGCGACAGACTTTCGGTAAGCGTCAATTGCGTCGGTGGTGTGGCAGTTAGGTTTGTATTACGCCCCTGCGGGGGCGGTAACAAACCGGCCCATGAAGCAGATCAAACCTGTCCTGCGGTCGCGCAAGATGAAGAAGTAGGGATGGTCTGCCCGAAAGACGAAAGGTGGCGGTGGCGGTGGTCCGCGTCTGCCGCTGATGACCATCTCGGCTACAACGGCCGTCGCGGCTGCGGCTTCCGATCCGTTCTCATCGACGTCAAGATAGGTCTGATGGACGATTGCTCCGATCGCCAGTGTCCCGCGATCTGCTGGCGTGGCGATGGCGGAGAAATCGGCGTCCATTCCGAACGGCGCGTTCAGGCCCATGGTTTTGAATATGGGCACAAGGTTCTTGCCCCAGCCCAGATGCATCTTCGGAAGTGTCAGTATCGTATCTCGTGCCTCAGCCTGCTCGAGCCGAGTCAGCCAATCGCCCAGTCGGTCGGGGGTGAGCCGCTTCTCGAAATCGGTCAGACCTTTGAAGGAGTTCGGCAGGAATACAGCCATCTCCAGTTCTCCTCCCTCATAGGGCAGGAGAATTGCCTTCACTCCATTGCGTTCCAAGACATGGAATGCAGACCGTTGATGCATCAGGTCGATTTGAACCCTGCGCCCATCGATCTGGCGAAACGGTTCCTTGTGCGTTGATGCGTTCTCGAATGGCAAGGCCCAGTTGGCCTTCCAGTAGATCGTGTTGACCAGAACCGACCGTGTCGCTGGAGTGACATGGGGCGGAGCGAGCAAATCCCTGATCCGTCCATTGGTTCTTCCTTCGACCCAATGGTTGATAGTCTGGCGCGCGGCATCGGGTGCGCCACGAAAGTCAGCCTGCTCGATTGCGGACCCAGCGAGACCGGTCGTGTCGTGCAGGTAGTCGGGTCGTAGGATGACAGAGCGGTCAACCCAGATGGCATTGGCGGTCGCCAGCTCCCGGCCCGACTTCTTGAAGTTCATGCTTTTGAGCACACCAGAAGTGGCGTGCAAGTAGTCGGTTGGGGCTGCCGGGAAATGCAGGATATTGCGCATTTCCTCAGCAGTGGTCCCGCCGCTCGCCCGATAGGCGAGACTCATTGCAACGGAAACACTCGCCGGGGAGATGACATGGTTTTCCGGCTGGTCGACCGTTTGCCGATAGAGGTCGATCGAAAATGCGTTGATCCCCTTGACCGCATCTCTGGCATCCGCGTCGAGTTGGACAGGGACCGGCACTCGATCCTCCCACCGAGGCTCATCCGTAGAATTGGCTTGGGCCAACGCCGTTGTGCTCGCCAGCAAGGCAAGAGAAGGTAAAAATCGTATAACCTTCGCATGTGGCCAACAAAACATCGCTTCCACCCCGGTTTGAGCAGCTTGATTATTGGACAAGCGTTACACCATGGTTATTTCGAAATCGAATAATAGCATTGGCCTTGGATGACCAGAAATCTGCGAATCGGATTGGCAACGACGGTCATTTTTCAGGCTCGCTCCTTGCCCGAATCTTGACGGTGCATCGCACCGCCTGCTGCGAGGTTGCTGTGGTCTTCCAGCAAGCGTCAATGGCATCGCGATTGTCGCGCTGGATGTCAGCGGCCTGCACCAGTGCATTCCATGCCTCAGGGCTGTCACTCTGCATCAGCCGCGCGCCTGCATCCCAGCGTGAGGGCACGCCCACGATCCGGGCTGCCATGCGCTCAGGCCAGTGCCAGCTTTCCGGCATAACTCGGGCAATGGTGCCGGGAAGGAAAGACCATAGCAGGATACCCGCCAGCAAAGCTCCGCCCGCCACCTGGTAGAGCTGCTGCCGTTGTTCGGCGGCAGTGCGAGCATGGGCGGTGACGTTGCGCATTTCCTGAGCGGCGTGGTTCAAGTCGATCCGGGCTTGACTGATCCTGTCCTGATCGCTGCGCCGCGCGGCTTCAGCTGCGGCGGCTATCCGATTGCCGATGCTGTCAGGGGTCATCTGCATCGCCGGATGACCAGCCATGCCCTTCAGGCTCTCGCTGATCCCGCCCATCCGCTTGGCCATGTCGGTGAGGGTCGCTCCATAGTCGGGAATGACAATGTCTGCACGCTCGGCGGCAAGGTGCTGCACCGCCCGGCGCATCAAGGCCAGCTCGCCCTCAAGGCGGGCAAACGCCTCGGCGGCGGGATCGCCTGCGGCCTCCGGAACGGGCGCGTCGGGATCGGGTTCCGGCTCAAGGTCCAAGGTCAATTCTACGTCATCATCATCGGTATCCATTACGCTTCTCCTACAGGCCCATGCCGGTTGACCGGCTCCGCTCCATCGAGATGGAAGCGGCAAGGTCGCGGGCCAGATCGCGACCGAGTTCTGTCTTGATGCCAAGCTCGCGGGTGCGGCTGCGCAGCAGGGATTCGACCTGCGCATCGCGCTCCAGGCCCTTGGCCATGTCCGCCATGCTGTTGGTGAGCCTCTGTGCGCCATTGGTGTCGCCATCGCGCTGCATGGCCTGGCGCGCCTGCCCAAGCCGCTGCCAGTCGCTGACAAAGCGGTCGGCGCGCTGCGTTGGATCGACGCGGATTTCGGCCTCAAGTTGCATGGCGCGGATTGCGCCCTGGCTGCGACCATCGGCGGCCTCGCGGGCCAGCGAGGGCCGGCGCTGCAAGGCGCTGGCGAGGTCGGCGCTGCCATGGGGCCGGATCGCATCGAGTGCTTTTCCTGCCTTCTCCAGCGCGTCGCGCTGGTGGGGCAGGACGGGCAATCCCTGTTCGCGCATCTGCCCGATGTCGTTGGCAGCACGTATATAGCGCTCGACCGCCCGGCGCTGATCGGACTGGCCCGCCTGATCCGTCGGCAGAGCTTCGAGCCGGTTGGCCTGGGGGCGGAATCCGGCGAAGATCGACTTCGCGCGCTCCGGCAGCTGACGGGCAATTTCCACGATACGTTCGCGGAAGGTAATGCCGCGCCGCTCGGCGAACTGCTGCTCGGGTTTGTAGTCGCTGGCCATGTCCTTGCCGCGCTCGCGGCTTAAAGTGCGGACCAGTTTCGACTGATCGGCGAAGTCGTCGCGGCCATAATGCAGGGCAAGGCCATCACGGTGGCGGACATCGCCACATAGGCACCGTGGCTGTCCATGCCCGGCGTCGCCAGCACATGGGCGCGGTCCACCGTCATCCCCTGCGCCTTGTGGATCGTGGCGGCATAGCCGTGATCGATGTGCGCATAGTCTTTGGTGTCGAAGGCAACGCTGCGACCATCGTCGGTGCGCACGGCCATGCGCTGCGGCGTCACCTGCTCAATGGTGGCGAGTGTCCCGTTCTTGACGCCCAATCCCCGCTCGTTGCGCTGGAACATGATGCGGTCGCCGCTGGCGAACAGGCGCTCGCCGCGCTCGGCGCGGATGGTCATGTCGTTGCCCAGATCGCCACTTTCGCGCAGCTTTTCTCGGGCCGCGTCATTGAGCTCGTGCACCTCGTCATTGGTGTGGGTGAGAATGATCCGCTTATCGCCGGGGTTGGCCTGCCGGTCGCGATTCCAACGCTCGATCAACTCGCCACGCGCTGCCTCCCGCGTTTCGGCAACATGCACCATGCCGCGTTCGTCATAGGCCTGAATGGCAAGGCCGGTGCGCCCGGTGGCAAGGTGCCGTGTCGCATCCTGCTGCCAGCCTTCTTGCTGACGGCGCACTTCGCTGATTTCGACGCCGCCATGCCGTTCGTGGATCGACCGGAATGCAGCCCCGGCTTCGATGGCCTGGAGCTGTTGCGGGTCGCCGACCAGGACAACCTTCGCGCCTGCATCGGCAGCATGGGAGAGGACGCGCACCATCTGGCGCGTGCCGACCATGCCCGCTTCGTCGATAACCAGCACGTCGCGGGAAGTCAGCAATTCGCGGCCTTGGCCCCACTGATGTTCAAGGCTCGCGATGGTCCGAGAGGCAATGCCTGAACCGTGCTCCAGCCCCTCGGCGGCAATCCCGGACAGCGCCGCACCGCCAACGGTATAGCCCGCGTTCTCCCAAGCCTCGCGCGCGACGCCCAGCATCGCGCTCTTGCCGGTCCCGGCATAGCCGACGACAACGCTCAGGCCGCGCCCATCAGTCACATGCTCGAACACCGCGCGCTGCTCGCCGGAGAGGATCAGGCCGCGTGTCTCGGCGCGCGCCAGCGCTCCTTCCCTGCATTTCTGATCGACGCCATGCCGCTCGCGCTCCGCCAGCAATTCCGATGCGCGTTGCAACCGCTGTTCGGTTTCAATCATCTGCCGCGATGTGAAACGATCTTCGCCGCGTCCGTCCTTGCCCAGTGCGACAAGGTCGGACGATCCGCGCACCGCGCTCATGGCCAAATCGAACTGTTCTTTTCCGTCGCTGTGTCGATGCACGAACATGGCAAGGTCGTGGTTCGTAAAGGTGGCCTGGCTGTGCGTGATCGCTTCCAGCGCGACAGCGGGATTGGCGATGATCCTCTCGCCATTGCGCTGCGCGACAGCGCGGTGTTCTTCGATCCGCTCGGCTTCAAGCCCGCGCACGCCCATGCGCGATGCCGCTGGGCCGATCTTGTCCTGCGGCTCCAGCGCAATGCCCTGCGCCTCCAGGCTGCGGTGATCGATCCGCGCATCGATATCGAGTTCTGCCAGGCGCTGGTTGACATGCTCGGCCCAGCGCTCGCGCCATTGCTCGACCAGTTCGGCCTTGTTCCACTCGCGCACCTTCGGGCCGAAGCCATCTTTTCCGACTTCGCGCATGGTGAGCATGACATGCGCGTGGGGCTTGGGCTGGCCGTCCGCGCCAACATCCCAATGGACATTGAGGTCGGCAATCATGCCCTTTTCGACGAATTCGGCCTCGGCAAACTCGCGGGCCAGTTCAATGCCCTGTTCCTTGGTCAGCTCGCGCGGAATGGCAAATTCGACTTCGCGGGAGAGCTGCGCGTCCTTGCGCTTCTCGGCGGCCTCAACCGCATTCCACAGATTCTCGCGGTCGGCAAATTCTTCGGGAGCGCCTTCCGGCAGCATCACCTCGGAATGGACAACGCCGTCCTTGTTGGTGAAATCATGGCCGCGGTCGAGCCGCTCATCATGCAGCCGCTCGGCCCCGCGATAGGCCGCTGCTGCCACGGCACTGCGCCCGCTCGACCGGCTGATGACTTTAACGGAGAGGTGGAAGATCGCCATGACGGCAATCCATCTACGCCATGAGCGCGACGTCGGCACGACGTATAAGCGCGCCCTCCCATGATAAAATCCTGCTCGGGACTATCCAGTATCAGAACGTCTCGACGACTCTACAGCATTGGGAGAGCATCGATATTATCATCAGCGCATCACCCCTCAATGGAGAACTTCGATGCGCAAACCCCGTGACTTTGATTCGGAACTGAAGGCGCTCGCCGACAAGGCGAAGCAACTCAAGGAACGCCGCGTGCAGCAACTCGGCGAACTGGTGATCGCCACCGGGGCCGATGCGACCGACGCGGAAACGCTGGCCGGTGCCCTGCTCGTCATCGCGGAAACCAGCGAAGCCCAGAGGAAGGAGGCGTGGCGCAAGCGGGGCGCGGCCTTCTTTCAGAGCAAGGCGCGCAAGCGTGGCGATGGGCCTCAGGGCCAGCCGGATGGCACTCTCCCGCTTGACGGCGGCGCGGCATCGGCTTGAGGCAGTTAAGGCGCGAACCGACATGCGCGAATGGCAGGCCAAACGACGCGAACGCACCCGGCAATTGATCGAACTGGGCGGCTTGGTCGTGAAGGCAGGGCTGATCGAACTCGCGGATGATGATCGCGCGACGCTCTACGGCGCGTTCCTCACCGTCGCGGCCAAGCTGCGGGGCGAGGAACGCGAACAAGCGCTGGTACAGTGGAAACGGAAAGGCAAGCGGGCGTTTGAAGCGGAAAAAGTGTAGTGCACTGAACTTTCCTCGTTTCTCAATGAGATCCGGTATTTTCTGCCCGAACAAGATTTCAGATGCAGTATGAATATCCCTGAAAGTAGCAGTTCGTTCAGCGGTGCACGAACCCCAAGTTTGACGTTTCAGCCATTCACGTCACTCCGCCTGCGCTCCCACCACCAATGTCCGCCCAGTCCGATAAAAAGGCTTCCCAATATGGCAATCGCGAATGGGTCAATTCGCCCGAGAGCCGACGCTGGCTCCGTCATGACATCCGATGCACGACCACCGGATACGCTGTAGGTTCCGCCATTGCCGTAATCCGGAATCCATCGCGGTGGTTCGGTGCGAATGCCAGCCTGATAATCGAGCCAGGCGCGAGTCCACAGAACGCTGTTTTCGAAGGGATCGTTGCTGAACATCTCAGGTGCATGATGCGTAACTACCATCGGATAGTAGGTTTTCCGGCAATCCAAGGCCGCGCGCCGCCGGCCATCGGGTCCGATCGGGCACCAGACATTAGCCCCCGGTGATGCCGTCCAGGAAACACCCTGCTGAAAGCAGGACAGAGCGCGAAAGCGCGGGGCAATCATCGTTTTGCCGGTGCTGCCCTGCAAGCCCCAAAGGTCGCCTTTCCGGAAGAAGCGCAGACCACCTTCACAGGTCAGTGCCTGGTCCGGCGTCGGTCGGGCAATCGCCGGTTTTGCAACTCGACTTCCCGATGCATCGATCCAATAGGTTGCTGGCCCTTCACCGACTGCGTAGGTGCCGCCGCGATCGGGACGAAGCTTGGCAAGGTGCGGTTCGACCGTGAAAACTCCCGTGCGGTCGATGATGCCCCACTTGCCATCGACCTGAACGGGAACGTGCGATCCGGTGAAGGAATAGGTGCTGTCAAACCCGTTCCGACCGCCCAGCACCGTCCCGTTCTCCAGAACAAAGAACCATTTGTTCCCCCTCTTCGCCGAAAACGGACCGGGGCAGTCGCGGTTCTGGAAATAGCCCGAATCAAATCGACCGACCGGCTTGCGATCTTCCGGCCGAAGAAATTCGACTTCCTCTCCGCGCCGGATGATTGTCAGGCCACCATCGCATTCCAAAAGTGGCTTGCCGTCGAGTTGGTCCGCAACCAAACGCCCACTGGGCTCGATGCTGTACCAGCGTTGGTCAAGCCGCACGCGGGGCAGCATGCCGTCTTCGCTTATATCGACCTTGTCGAAGTAACGATCACCCAGCAGCGATCCATCCGCGCGCACGATACCCTCCCTGCCATTGCTGGGAGTCCCATCCGGTCGATAAGGTTTGCTTTCCAGAGCTGTGCCATATCCACCGCGCCAGTAGCCGAGGTGCGCAAACTTGAGCGGCACCACCAGCTTGCCATCGCGATCGACTGCGCCCCGGCGCAACGCTTGTTGGCGCTGTTGTGGTGGTAGCGAACGGTCAGGCATAGATTCTACGATTGCATGCGTCTCCATCATACGCTGGACGTGATGATAGCGCGGCGTCACCTGCCAGGCACCATCGGACCGCATCAGGCCCCATTCGTCTTCGCCATCGGCGTTGCGCCTGCTTGCCCAGATCAGCCCCCGTTCCGGCACATCGAAGACATCGAAGTCGAGGTCCTGTTCGGTCAGCCAACCTTTGCGGATGTGGAAAAGGCCCGCGCCTGTTCGCCCCAGCAGTGCCAATGGATCACCAAGCCCGCTCAATCGACCTTCGACTTCTAATGAGTCCCGGCCCTGGCCCCCTCGCAGCGGTTCGGCAATGAACGTGCCATTGCTGAAGGGCACGATCCGGCCAAATTGGGCCGGGACTACCACGCGTCCTGAGCGGTCAATGATACCAGACGCATTGCCGACCCGAACCTCGGCGAAATTGCCGGAGAAAGGTCCTGCTGCCTTGAAGCGCGGCGGGATCACGACCTTGCCGGTCGCATCAATATAGCCCCACTGACCATCAATACGGACAGCGGCCAGTCCCTCACTGAAGGGTTGCGCCACTTCGAAGCGTTCCGGAATGAGCAGCCGATCCGTGTCTTTCTCGCGGTAACCGCAAAGCTGGAACGGGCCGCCGCATCGGGGCACAAGTCTAACGGGTCCATCCTGCGCTGGTGCAGCCGCCAGTGGCATGCTCAGCGCGATCATTGCGGCCAACAAGAAGCGCAAAGTAAAACCTCCCAGATGATCGCGTAGGCAGCAATTTCGGAGTTATGCCCGTACTACTCTACAAAGACTTAATCCTTCATCGAGGCAGCTTCGAGTGGTGGTCACAGCAACAAATTGAACCGGCCCGGGATTGCCGGAAGCCCTAACTCCTGAGAGAAAGTGTCTTCGATGAGTAAGGCGGCGAACAAGTTTGACCAGCGTTGCGTTAGCGACATCTTCGCTGTGACGAAAGCTGACCGATGCGTAAACTAAGTTCGCGGAGCGTCATCGTCCACGCCGAAGAGTTGAACTGACCGAGGCGTTGACGCCAATTTCTGTCAATCAGTCGCCCGGCTCAACTGCTGTCTGGAGACCTCGGCCACGTGCTTCGACTGCTGCCTGAGCCAGGAAATCCTCGATGGCGGCAACGGAGTGCTGACGACATAGGTTGAGGGCTTCGACTTCCGTGAGGCAGTCGATCCCGTAGCCGAATTGGCTTTGCTAGAGGTCGTCAAGTGCTTCGCCATGACGCTCCCATAGCACATTTCGGGTTGCGGGCTGCAATGAAATTATGCGTGCGTCCCGGCTCTCGGTCAGGGTCGTGATCGCGATGACCTCTCCGCCCCGCACCTCGACGTAGCCACGCAGGTTGGCGAGAGTGCCGCCTAGGCTCCGGACTCAATCAGCACCAGTAGGTTATGATGGCGGCGATGAGTGCTGAGCTGAGATAGTTGGCGGCAAGTTTGTCGTAACGGGTTGCGACGCGCCGCCAGTCTTTGAGCCTGCACCAGAGGCGTTCGACAAGATTGCGGGCACGATAGGCCTCGCGATCATAGGCGATAGGCGTCCGCCGCTGCGCGGTCGGCGGGATGACCGCCTCGGCCCCGCGTATGGCGACCAGGCTGCGGATGGCGTTTGTGTCATAGCCCTTGTCGGCGATGAGCCGGGTGAACGGCCCTGCCGCGTCGATCACGGCCCTGGCCATGGTCATGTCGTTGATGTTGCCGGGTGATAGCAGAAGGACGCGCGGGCGCCCGGCTTCGTCGGTCAGTCCATGGATCTTGGTGGTACGTCCGCCGCGCGAGGTGCCGATGGCCTGGACGAAGGCCCCCCTTTTGCGCCTGCCGCAGAGCGGTGAACCTTGATGCTGGTGGAGTCGATCGCGGATGCACCCCATACGCCGCTGTGCCCGGTCAACGCCTCGAAGATTGCAAACCACACGCCTTGCCTGCTCCAGCGGTGGAAGCGGTTGTAGATCGTCGTGTAGGGGCCGTACTCTGCGGGGCAGTCGCGCCACCGCGCGCCGATCCTCAACATGTGAACGATGCCCGAGATCACCCGCCGGTCATCCACCCGCCGCGCGCCACACCGCCCATGGGGCAGCAACGGCTCGATCCGCGACCATTCCGCATCACTCAACCACGTCAGCGACTTCGACATTCAAGCCTCCGCTCAATCACGGAACCTTGAATCAGGCAATTACACGGACCGCAAGATGATTGAGTACGGAGCCTAGGCCGACGTGGTCGTCCACGAGCACATAGTTTGCGCCTGGTTGGACCTGCCCTTCAAACGTCGCAGGGGTGACCAGCCGCTGGAATGCCGGAGCACGGGTATGGCCGACCTTGTTCGTCTGAACGATTTCACCGGCGATGACGGGGGTGCCAAGTTCATTGCCCAACATCTGCGCCATCGCATCGGGGATCGCGTTGAAGCCCGTTAACTCGTCTGCCACGACCGGCAGGAGCAGAGTAGGCCGATTGCCGATAATCTCCTGAAGACTCACTATTCCATCTGGCGACAGTAGATCGGAAGCCAGCAGGAGAGCCGCCTCAGCATCCCCCGCCTTGGCGGCAGCGTAGCCGGGATGCCTGTCACGGGTGCGGACATCGGTATGGATGACAACATCGGGGAAGTCAGGTGGCCAGGGAAGTCGGATTGGCAAAGCATTGGTCATCTGGGAAACATGCCAATCGGCAGCCCGAAAGGCCAGAACTCGATTGCGCACCAAGCTGAACCAATATCTGCGCGATTCGCGCGCAAACGCCGTTGATGCTTGCGCAAATCTCCGTCACTGGAGCAGTCGTGGTGGGTGAATCAGCTTCTCCGCCGGGGAATGGCAAAATAACTTGCCGCCTCAGGCCGCACGGTGTTGGCGTCCGTGACCTTCTCTATCCGTCCGTAGCCGTGCCTATCCTTCTCTTTTTCATTCTAACCGGGATTGCGATGTGGACCTGTCTGCTCGGAAACTGCCTTGCGCCAAGCACTTGGACAACCAATTCTTGCGTCAGGGGCAACCAGCAACTGCCAACGAATGGAAGCAAGTCCCATGTCCAACACTGACAAAATCATCCGCTTGAAGACTGTCCTGGCCCGCACAGGCCTTTCCCGCTCCACTATGTACCGAAAGATTGCGGAGGGGACTTTCCCGCCTCAGATCAAAATCAGCGTGCATGGCGCGGGCTGGCGGGAATCCGCCGTCAACCGCTGGATCGATGATCCAGTGGCATACCGCAGCGAGTGCGCACCGCTGTGATAGTGCCGCCTTCGGTCGAGCCGATCTGCGTGAAGGTCAACGAGGCCGCGCGCATGATCGGCGTCGGCCGCACCAAGCTATATGAACTGATTGCGTCGGGCGAGATTGAGGTCGTCAAGCTCGGCAAATCGACCCGTATCACGACTTCCAGTCTGCACGAACTGATCATGCGGCAGCGCGAGCCGAAGTAGGCTCGGCTGCCGCCGTATTCGCTGCCGGGGCGATATTGCCCAAATAATCCGCCCATTGCTTCATCAGGCTCCGGCGCTTCTCGAAGAAATCGGTTCGACGGTAGGCGGCTTCAACCTTGTTGGGCAGCTTGTGGGCGAGCGCCTTGTCGGCGACCTCCTTGGGGAAATCGGTGTATTCGGCGGCCCAATCCGTGAAGGTCGAGCGGAAGCCATGCACGGTGATGCTGGTTAAGCCATCGTCGCGCAGCAGTTTGGTCATCGTCATGTCGCTGATTGGCTTCTTGCCATCATTGGAAAAGACCAGGCCGGTATCACTGGTTCGCTCATCCCAGCGCTTGCACAGCAGTGCCACAACCGGTGCCGAGAGTGGCACGATATGCGTTGCACCCGCTTTCATCCGCTCGGCGGGTATGGTCCATACCGCACTGTCGAGGTCGAACTCGGTCCATACCGCAAGGCGCGTCTCGTTGGACCGCACTGCATTGTAGATCGTGAAGCGCAACGCGTCGCGCCCGGTCGTCGGGGCGGCAGCGGCAAGCTTCTGTATCAACGCCGGGACATCGGCATAGGGCATTGCCTCCATATGCCCGCGCTTGTCGTTCTGGCGCGGCAAACCCTTGCGGACCGAACGCAGCGATACCTCTTCCGGAACCCAGCCTTTCACATGCGCGAAATCGAGCACTACGCCGATGCGCTGGAGCAAGCGGCGCGCTGTTTCCGGTATCTCCAGCCATATCGGAGACAGCGCCTCAACGACGCAAGCGCTGTCCACCTTGTCGACCGGCTTCTTGCCGATGCGCGGAAAGAGGTGCCGCTCAAACCCAGACAGCCACCGGGCATGATGGCCGTCCTTCCAACCGTCGCCCAGGGTTTCATGGCACGTCCGGGTTGCTGCTTCGAAGGTCGGAATGACCTTACGCGCCTTTCGCCGCTCGGCGACAGGATCGAAGCCGTCACGAACCCGGCGGCGCAATTCTGCTGCCGCTGTTCTGGCATCGGTCAGCGAAACATCATGCGCCGATCCCAGCCCGTAGTCGCGGCGATGGCCTTTCAACTGCATGCGCAGCACCCAGGTGCGCGCGCCGCTGGGCTTTACGACCAAGCACAAGCCCCTGCCATCGACATGGCGACCGGGCTTCGCGTTCTTCACTTTCAATACTGTCAGCGCCATCAGGTTCGAGTCCCTGTCAGGGATTCATACCGCCAAAAACCGGGGTATTTGGTCCCACAATCGTTCCCACATTTGAGTGGGAATTCAGGCGATTCAGAGCGACCGACCGCGAACACGCTACAAGATAAATCGCTGATTTTACAGTGTAGTTGGAGACGATCTGAAATTGCCTGAGACGAAAGTTATAGCGCCTCCTCCGCTACCACTTCCTCTCGATACGAACCCGCGATGCCGCGCCGGCCGGTGTGTCAAATCGTTGCTGCCGCGCGGCGCCCGATTGACGTGAGTGGCGGTTGGTGGGAGCGGTCGCGGGACGGGCGCGATCGGGCCTGCCCGCAGGGAGAGCCCATCGCTTGATCGGATATCGTTCCTCGCGCCTGTCGGCTTACGCGGCCTTGCTGTTCGTTGCGCTTGGGGTCATCCAGCTCGCCGCCAGCCTGCTGTTCTACCGCGCGATCGACGAGACCACGCTGCGCGCAGACCATGCCCGCCGCGTCGCCGAACTGCTGGTGGTGAGCAACCGCGTGTTCCGGATCGATGCGGGATCCACGGCGGCGGTCATGGGATCGCGCCATCTCGACGTCACCGTAGCCGCCACGCCCACGGTCGGCCATCCGCAACCCGGAGACGAACTGCGCAAGATCGCCGGGCTGATCGTCGGCTGGGAGCCGTCGCTCGCCGGAAAACCGCTGCATCTCGCGATCAAGCCGGTGGGCCGCGGACGCCGTGATCTGATCGGCTCGATGGAACTCGCCGAAGGACGCTGGCTCAATTTCCGCTCGCGCGACATCTCCTCGCACTGGCCGATCGCGCTGCGGGCGGGCTGGATGACGCTAGTGGCCGCGCTGGCCTGCCTGGTCCTGGGCCTTCTGGCGCTTCGCCTGCTGACGCAGCCGCTGCGGCGCCTGTCGGAGGCGGCGGGCCTGATCGGCGAAGGCCGCCGCGTGACGATCCGCGAGGACGGCCCCGCCGATCTGCGCAACCTCGCCCATGCGATGAACGACATGCAGGATCGCATCGCCCGGCTGCTGGAGGACCAGGCCCGGTCCTTCGAAGCGATCAGCCACGACCTGCGCACCCCGCTCGCCCGGCAGAAGATCGCCGCAGAGATGATCGACGACCGCGAAATGGCGGAGATCCTGGGCGAAAGCGTGAACGAAATGGAAGCGATGCTGCAATCGCTCCAGCAGTACTTGCGCGCCCAGCATCTGGCGGCAGAGCGCGAAACAGTCGACCTCGTGCAGATGCTTCGCGACCTGACCGCGCCCTACGCCGACCAGGCACGCCTCATCGCTCCCAAGGCCGCCGTGCTGGAAACCGTCCGCGAACCCGTGTGGCTCGCGCTGCGGGCGATCCTCGAGAACGCCGCACAGTACGGCGCGCGCTTCGAGGTCCGGGCGGAGCGAGACGGGACCGACTGGATCGTTTCGGTGACCGACGACGGCCCCGGCATCCCGGCCGAGCACTTCGAGGATGTGCTGGCACCGTTCTTCCGGCTGGACGAGGCGCGCGGACGGACGACGAAGGGCTTCGGGCTCGGCATCCCCACCGCGCACCGGTTGCTCAAGCGCTTCGGCGGCGACCTGTCGTTCGGCAACGCGCCGGAGCGCGGACTGATCGTGCGCGTCCGGTTGCCGCGCTAGAACAGCGCGCGGAAAACCGGGAAGCGGTTTTAGCCGCGCTGGTCTTCGGCTCCGCAAATAGCGCCGCGACAACAAGAACTTGGAGCCGGTACGGCGATTCAGATATCGCGCAGCCCGGTCTAGCTAGCTACAGCTCCCCGCGCGCGCGGCGGATCGCGAACCACTTGGCGACGTTGGCGTTGTGCTGCTCCAGCGTGGCGGCGAAGGCGTGGCCGCCGGTGCCGTCGGCAACCATGTAGAGCGCGTCGGTGCGCGCGGGGGCCAGCACCGCGGCGATCGAATCGCGGCCCGGATTGGTGATCGGGCCGGCGGGCAGGCCGACCATCGCATAAGTATTGTACCCGTTGACCGCCTGGATCTCGGACTGGCGGATGCGGCGACCCAGTGGCTTGCCCTTGGTGATCGGATAGATGATCGTCGGATCGGCCTGCAGCATCATCCCCTGCTTGAGCCGGTTCGAATAGAGCCCCGCCACCTGCCTGCGTTCCGAAGGCTTGCCGGTTTCCTTCTCGACGATCGAGGCGAGGGTGAGCGCCTGGGCCGGCGTCGTCACCGCGATGTCCGGCGCGCGCCTGGCCCAGAGCTCGGCGAGCGTCTTGGTCATCGCTTCCTGCATACGGGCCAGCACCGCCTGGCGGCTTTCGCCGGCGCGGAAGGCGTAGCTGTCTGGCAGGATCGAGCCTTCGGCCGGCATCGGGATCGTGCCGGTCAATTCAGGCCGCGCCATCAACCGCTCGTGCACCATGATCGCGGGCATGCCTTCGGGCACGACGATCATCCGGCGCAGAACCTCGTCGCCCTGGAGCACGCGCAGGATGCTCGAGGCGCTCGCGCCCCTGGGCAGCAGGAACTCGCCCGCCTTGATCGGCGCGCCGCCGCCGAACAGCCGCGCGCGCCAGCGAAAGCCGGTGGCCGAGGAAATCGCGCCTTCGCTTTCGAGCTTGTCGGCGACCGAGCCCAGGCTCGCGCCGTCGGGGACGAGGAAGGCGGTGTCCTTGTCCAGGGGCCCGGACCAATACCAGGGGCCGGCCGTGAACAGGCCGGCCCCGAAGATCAGGGTCGCTCCGAGAAGCGGAATCCAGAGGCGAGACCGCATCATGCCCTCCGGCACCTCATCCGCTCAGCGAGCCTGGATCAGTCGATGGCGCGCATGACCAGGCTGGCGTTGGTGCCGCCGAAGCCGAAGCTGTTGTTCAGCGCCGCGCGCACGACGCGTTTCTTCGCAGTGTGCGGCACGAGATCGACGCCCTCGGTGCCCTCGTCGGGATTGTCGAGATTAAGCGTGGGCGGCACGATCTGGTCGCGAATGGCGAGGATGCAGAAGATCGCCTCGACCGCGCCGGCGCCGCCCAGCAGGTGGCCGATCGCCGACTTCGTCGAGCTCATCGACACACCGCCGATGGCATCCCCGAACAGGCTCTTCACGGCGCCGAGCTCGATCGTGTCGGCCATCGTCGAAGTGCCGTGCGCGTTGATGTAGTCGATATCGGCAGGGGTCATGCCCGCCTTCTTCAACGCCATCTCCATCGACCGATAAGCGCCCGAGCCCTCGGGATGCGGCGCGGTGACGTGGTAAGCGTCCCCGGAGAGGCCATAGCCGACGACCTCGGCGTAGATCTTGGCGCCCCGCGCCTTGGCGTGCTCATACTCCTCGAGCACCAGGACGCCCGCGCCCTCGCCCATCACGAAGCCGTCGCGGTCCTTGTCGTAAGGGCGGCTCGCCGCTTCGGGACGATCATTGAAGCTCATGTTGAGCGCGCGCGCCTGGGCGAACCCGGCGATGCCGATCGGGCAGATCGTGCCCTCGGCGCCGCCCGCCAGCATGATGTCGGCATCATCGTCGCGGATCATCCGCGCGGCGTCGCCGATCGAGTGGGCGCCGGTCGAGCAGGCGGTGACGACCGCGTGGTTCGGTCCCATCAGGCCATACTTGATCGAGACCTGGCCCGAGATCAGGTTGATCAGGCGGCCGTGGACGAAGTGCGGCGAGACGCGGGCCGGGCCTTTTTCCGCCAGGACCAGCGATTCGCTTTCTATGCCCGGCAGCCCGCCGATGCCCGAACCGATCGAGCAGCCCGCGCGCAGGCGCGTGGCTTCGTCCATGTCGGTAAGCCCGGCGTCCTCGAGCGCCTGGCCGGCGGCGTCGATGCCGTAGATGATGAACGGATCGACCTGGCGCTGGACCTTGTGATCGACGCGCTTGTTAGGATCGAAGCCGTACTCGTGGTCGGCGGGCTTCACCTCGCAGGCGATGTGACACTTCTGGTCCGAGGCATCGAACTTGGTGATCTTCCCCGCGCCCGACTTGCCGGCGAGGATGTTCTTCCAGGCAGTCTCGACGTCGGCGCCCAGCGGGGTGACGAGGCCAAGTCCGGTTACGACGACACGACGCATGCAATTCTCCGACAATGCGACACCGCAGATACGACACCGAACGCGCCGGCGCCGAAAACATGACAGGCCCAAGCCCTTACGGGCCGGGCCTGCCGAATTTCGATCCCTGTTCCCGCAAAGTGCCCTTCGACAGGCTCAGGGCGGCGGGAAAGTGGGCTCTTAGCCCTTGTTCTCGTCGATATACTTGATCGCATCCTGGACGGTGCTGATCTTCTCGGCGGCGTCGTCGGGGATCTCGACACCGAACTCCTCCTCGAAGGCCATGACCAGCTCGACGATGTCGAGGCTGTCGGCGCCGAGGTCGTCGATGAAGCTGGCGTCTTCGGTCACCTTCTCGGCTTCGACGCCCAGGTGCTCGACGACGATCTTCTTAACGCGGTCGGCGGTGTCGCTCATGTAAAAGCCCCTTCTCAATGGGAGGATGAATAGTTCGGAAGCCGCCCTAATGCCCGCCGCGCCCGCTGGCAAGTGGGGGTTAATGATTGGCTTGACGTCGGTCGGACCGCGTCACGGGACAATTGGCGACGCGGTGCGCCATTACCCCTGCTTGGGCGGCTCGATGGCGCGGATGTGGAGCTCGCGCAGCTGCTTGGGTTCGGGCGGGGTCGGCGCGCCCATCAGCAGGTCCTCGGCGCGCTGGTTCATCGGGAACAGCGTGATCTCGCGCAAGTTTTGCGCGCCGCAAAGCAGCATGACGACCCGATCGACGCCCGCGGCCATGCCGCCGTGCGGCGGCGCGCCGTACTGGAAGGCGCGATAGAGGCCGCCGAAGCGCTCTTCGACGTCGGCCTGGGCGAGGCCCGTCAGCTCGAACGCCTTGACCATCAGGTCGGGATGCTGGTTGCGGATCGAGCCCGAGGCGATCTCGTAGCCGTTGCAGACGAGATCGTACTGATACGCCTTGATCGTCAGGGGGTCCTGGTTTTCCAGCGCGTCGAGCCCGCCCTGCGGCATCGAGAACGGGTTGTGCGCGAAGTCGATCTTCTTCTCGTCCTCGTTGTACTCGTAGAACGGGAAATCGACGATCCAGCACAGCTCGAAGCGGTCCTTGTCGATCAGGTCGAGTTGCTCGCCGACGCGGATACGCGCGAGACCGGCGAGCTTGGCCGCCTGCTCTTCCTTGCCGGCGGCGAAGAAGCAGCCGTCGTCGGGACCAAGGCCCATCGCCGCGTAGAGCGCTTCCATGCCTTCCTGGCCGTGGTTCTTGGCGATCGGGCCGCCGAACTCGCCCTGCTTGCGGGTGACGTAGCCGAGCCCGGCGAAGCCTTCGCTGCGCGCCCAGTCGTTCATCTCGTCGAAGAACTTGCGGCTCTTCTCACCGGTGCCGGGCGCCGGGATCGCGCGGACCTTGCCGCCCGAGCCGACGATCTTCTCGAACAGGCCGAAGCCCGATGTCTCGAAATGCGCGCCGACGTCGTGGATGACGATCGGGTTGCGCAAGTCGGGCTTGTCCGAGCCGTACTTGAGCATCGCCTCGGCATGCGGGATGCGCGGGAAGCTGCCCGACGGGGTGACGTGGCGGCCCTCGGCGAACGCCTCGAACACGCCGCCGATCACCGGCTCCATCGTCTCCCAGATCTCTTCCTGGGTGACGAAGCTCATCTCCAGGTCGAGCTGGTAGAACTCGCCCGGCAGACGGTCGGCGCGCGGGTCCTCGTCGCGGAAGCAGGGGGCGATCTGGAAATAGCGGTCGAAGCCCGCGACCATCAGCAGCTGCTTGTACTGCTGCGGCGCCTGCGGCAGCGCATAGAACTTGCCGGCGTGGATGCGGCTCGGCACCAGGAAGTCGCGCGCGCCCTCGGGCGAGCTTGCCGTGAGGATCGGCGTCGAGAACTCGGTGAAGCCGATGGCCTCCATACGGCGGCGCATGTCCGAGATGATCCGGGTGCGCTTGACGATGTTGGCGTGCAGCGTCTCGCGACGGAGATCGAGGAAGCGATAGCGCAGGCGGATGTCCTCGGGGTACTCCTGCTCGCCCGCGACCGGCAGCGGCAGCTCCTCGGCGCGGCTGAGCACGGTGACCGAGCGGGCATAGACCTCGATCTCACCGGTCGCGAGCTGGGCGTTGGTGGTGCCGGCGGCGCGCGCCTTCACTTCGCCGTCGATCGTCACCACGCTTTCGGCGCGCAGCCCTTCGAACTGGGCGAGCGCCGGGCTGTCGCTGTCGGTGACGACCTGGGTGATGCCGTAGTGATCGCGCAGATCGATGAACAGCACGCCGCCGTGGTCGCGCTTGCGATGCACCCAGCCCGACAGGCGAACGGTCTGGCCGACGTCGGCGGCCTTGAGCGCGCCGCAGGTGTGTGAACGATAAAGATGCATCGAAACTCTTCCCAATCGGCCGCGAATAAGGCACAGGCGAGCCGCGGCTAACAGGCGATGGCCGCGGTTTTGTCAAGCCGAGGGCTCGCACGGGCCCACTTAGAAACAGAAATCGAAGAACAGATGAAAATACATCCGCTGATTACCAAGAGCGACGCCCTCGCCGCGCTCTGCGAACGTCTCGCCAAGTCCGACTTCATCACGGTCGACACCGAATTCATGCGCGAGAACACCTATTGGCCCGAGCTGTGCCTGATCCAGGTAGGCAACACCGAGGAGGCCGCGGCGATCGATCCGCTGGCGCCCGGGCTCGACCTGTCGCCGCTGCTCGACCTCCTCACCGACAACGAGGACGTGCTCAAGGTCTTCCACGCCGGCGGGCAGGACGTGGAGATCATCTACAACTTCACCGGCCGCACCCCGCACCCGATCTTCGATACGCAGATCGCGATGATGGCGGTCAGCCAGTCGGAGCAGATCGGCTATTCGAATCTGGTCGAAAGCTGGCTGGGCATCGTCGTCGACAAGGGCGCGCGCTTCACCGACTGGTCGCGCCGGCCGCTCACCGAACGGCAGATCGAATACGCGATCGGCGACGTCACCCACCTCGCCAAGATCTTCCCCAAGCTGCTCAACAAGCTGCGCAAGACCGGGCGCGGCGAATGGCTCGACGCCGAGATGGAGCGCTTGGCCGATCCCGAGAACTACCGCAACGATCCCAGCCGCGCCTGGCTGCGGATCAAGGCGGCGGGGCGCAACCCGGCGATGCTTGGCCGGCTCAAGGCGCTGGCCGCCTGGCGCGAGCTCGAAGCGCAGGACAAGAACATCCCGCGCGGCCGCATCGCCCGCGACGAGACGCTGGCCGACATCGCCAGCCACCCGCCCAAGGTCCAGGCCGACCTCGCCAAAGTCCGCGGGCTTTCGGCCGGGTGGAAGGACAACGAGATCGGCAAGCGGATGATGCAGACGCTGGAGGCGGCGCAGCCGCTGCCCGACGACGAGCTGCCGCCCCGGACCTCGCGCGGCGCGCCGCTGGGCAAGGAAGGCGCGCTGGTCGCCGACCTGCTCAAGCTGTTGCTCAAGATTCGCGGCCGCGAGATCGACGTCGCCGCCCGCCTGCTGGCGCGCAGCGACGATCTGGAACTGCTCGCCGCCGGCGTGCGCAAGAACCTGCCGATCCTCGAAGGCTGGCGCTACGACATCTTCGGGCACGACGCGCTCGACCTGGTCGAGGGCAAGATGGCCTTCGCGGTGGTCAACGGACGACTGAAGATGACGCACGTAGACGACGTGCCCGAAGAGGCTGCCGGCGAAGCCGCGGCATGATTTTCCGCTCCCGCAGGCGAAAGGGGAATCCGCCGGCCCTTCGGGACGTTTGTCGATGACCGTCTATCACCCGACGCTCAAGCAGTTGCAGTACCTTGTCGCGCTGCACGAGCACGGCCACTTCGGCCGCGCCGCCGAGGCCTGCTTCGTCTCGCAGTCGACGCTCTCGGCTGGCCTGCGCGATCTGGAAACGCTGCTCGGCGTCGTGCTGGTCGAGCGGACCAAGCGCGCGGTGCGCTTCACGCCGCTCGGCAACGCCGTCGTCGCCAAGGCGCACCGCATCCTGCGCGAAGCGGAGGAACTGTCCGACCTCGTCCAGTCGAGCGGCCAGCCGCTTTCGGGCGAGATCCGCATGAGCGTGATCCCGACGATCGCCCCGTTCCTGCTGCCCCGAATGCTGCCGCGCCTGCGCCGCGAGCGTCCGGCGCTCAAGCTGTTCCTGCGCGAGGAGCCGAGCGCCGCCAGCCTCGAATCGCTGCACCACGGCCGCGCCGATTGCGTGCTGCTGGCCCTGCCCTACGCCACCGGCGAGGTGGAGCGCGAGACGATCGAGCTCGACGCCTTCTACGTCGCCTTCCCCAAGGACGACCCGCGCGATCCGCCCGAGGAAGTGCCGCCCGAGGCGATCGACGAGCACCGGCTGCTGCTGCTTGAGGACGGCCATTGCCTGAAGGACCAGGCGCTCGCCGCCTGCAACCGGCCCGAGCTGCGCGCCAGCGCGACGATGATCGGCACCAGCCTGCACACGCTGGTGCAGATGGTCGATAACGGCCTGGGCCTGACGATGCTTCCCGAAATGGCACTCGACGCCGGCATCCTCACCGGCACCAACGTGGTCGCCCGGCCGCTGAAATCCCCCAATGCCAACCGGGAAATCGCGCTTGTCTGGCGCAAGAACTCCCCCCGCTCCGACGAATTCCGCCTGCTCGCCGAAGAGCTACGCCGGGGCTAGCGGCGGGCGCCCGCATAAGCGATAATCCAGGCGGGTACAGGACACTACACACGAACGCGGGGCAGCGTTTCATGGTCTTTCGACGCAGTCTCCTGCCGGCGGCGCAGGAGACGCCGACCTATCGGCTGGAGACGATCCCCTTCGAGCGGGTCGCGGCCGAGGCGGGTCTGGTGCAGGGATGGGAGATGCTCGATGCAGCGGCCGCGCTGCCGACGCAGACCTATGCCTTTTCCGCGGCGCTGTCCGGTTCGCTGCTCGCCGGGTCCTACGTCGAGGTCATGCTCGCGCTCTCCGCGGTGGGCATCGGGGGATTGCTGCCCCTGTGCCGCGACGGCGGCTACCTGTCGCGCTGGCGGCTGATCGGCGCGCGCGAGGTGTTCGAGCCCGGCGACGCGCTCTATGCCAGCCCCGACGCGGCGCGTGCGCTGGCGAGGTCGATCGCACGGCAGGCCAGACCGTTGCGACTGGACCGCCTTCCCGCCGATTCGCTGATCGTTCCCGCGTTGCGCGAGGCGATGCGCGGCAGGGGCTTCGTCTTGGTTCGGCCAACGGTGTCCTGCCCCAAGATCACCCTCGACCCGACCTGGCGAGACCCGGAATCCCGCTTCAACGCCGGCCGCCGCTCCGACTTCCGCCGCGCCGCGCGTCGGGCCAGCGTGTTCGGCACGGTCACCTGCGAAGTGCTGGCGCCAGACCTCGCCGAGTTCGATCGCCTGTTCGACGAGGCCATCGGCGTCGAGGTGCGGAGCTGGAAGAAAGGAGCCGGATCGGCGCTGGCCACCGACCGCGCCAAGGAGGCGTTCTTTCGCCGGTTCTTCCGCGCGGCCTGCGCGGATGGCACCTTCCGCATCGCCTTCCTGCGGATCGACGGGCAAGCCGTGGCCATGCAGATGGCGATCCAGCGATCGGAGCGATACTGGCTGTTCAAGATCGGCTACGACGAGGCTTACGGCAAATGCTCGCCGGGCACGCTCCTGATGCTGCACACGCTCGGCTGGGCGGCGCAGCGCGGCCTCAAGTCCTACGAACTGCTCGGCAACGTCGAACGCTGGATCGCCGATTTCTGGACGCGCGAGCAGAACGATTGCGTGCAACTCCGCACCTACCCGTTGAACCCGCGCGGGTTGCTGACCTTCCTGCAAGACTCGGCCGTCTGGCTGGGCAGTCGACTGTGGCCCAGCCGGGCACAATCTCGGGCATGACCGGCACCTTGCGGGCGAAGCTGCGCGACTTGCGCTATGCGCTGCCCGGGCGGATCGGCGGCCGGCTCCCCGCGCCCGGCCCGGTCGCCGCCTTGCGCATCTGCGCGCGGCTGCACCGGCAGGGGTTCGACACGACACTCGGCTACTTCCAGGCCGACGACGCCGCGCCCGAGGACATCGTCGTCGCCTATCGCGCGGTCGCCACGCGGCTGCGTGCGTCGGCGGGCGACGTCTACCTTTCGATCAAGGCGCCGCCGCTCGCCTTCGCCGCCGCGCCGACCGACGCCATCGCAGCGCTGGGCCACTCGCTGCTGTTCGACGCCCATGCGCCCCGGGACGCGGCTGCCACCCACGCCCTTGCCGAGCAAGTCCGGGCGGATCACCCCGCGACCGGCCTCGCCCTGCCCGCGCGCTGGCGGCGCAGCGCCGACGACGCGCGCGCCTTGCGCGACACTGCCGCCCGGCTGCGCGTGGTCAAGGGGGAATGGCCGGACGAGGTAGGAAACGATGAGGCAGGAGACGGCGACGCGGTCGACGGGAAGGATACGACAAGCCGCTATCTGGCGCTGATCGCGCAGCTTGCCGGGCGGAGCGGCCCCGTCGCGGTGGCGACGCATGACCCCGCCTTGGCCGAAGCCGCGCTCCGCCTGCTGCGCCGCGCGGGCACCCCCTGCGAGCTCGAGCAGCTCCGCGGGTTGCCGCGCCGCCGCACCGTCGCCGTCGCCCGGCGACTCGGCGTGCCGGTGCGGATCTACGTGCCGTTCGGCCCCGGTTGGTGGCCCTATGCGATCAACCAGGCGCTCGCCCGGCCCTACCTGCCGCTCTGGGCGCTGCGCGACGCCCTCGCGATACGTGACTGACACGCGCGGCGCCGGCTTGCGCCGCCTGGCGTCCTCCGCTCTCCTGCGCCCAACGCCACATGAAGGGAGAACGCCATGTCCACCGACCAGGACGCCGAATTCCGCGCCACCGTCCGCTACCTGAAAGACCGCCAGGACATCCTCGACTGCATCCAGCGCGAAAGCCGCGCGCGCGACCGGCAGGACAGCGCGATGATATCGAGCTGCTGGTGGGACGACGGCGTCGACGAGCACGGCGCGGTGGTGACCAAGGCCCCCGACTATCCCGCGCTCGCCAACGCCGGCCACGCCGCTTATTTCAACCAGACCAGCCACAACATCACCAACCACTTGTGCGAGATCGACGGCGACCGGGCCTTCTGCGAATCCTACGTGGTCGGCGGGCTGTTCTGGAAGGACGAGAAGACCACGACGATCGCGATGGGCCGCTACATCGACCAGCTCGAACGCCGCGACGGCGAATGGCGCATCGCGGTGCGTCGCTGCACGATCGAGATGACCGCCAACTGCGACGCCTCCTGGGTCCATTCGAAGAACGTCCAGGGCTTCCTCAAGGGCCTGTGGAGCAAGGAAGACCCGTCCTACGAGCGGCCGATCACCTGGAAGCCCAAGGAGGAAGGGGTGCGCTGGTAGCGCATTCCGTTTTCCTACACGATGTCAAAGCTTTAGAATGGGCACCGTTCTTTGACATCGTTTCGATGCCTTTCGCCTGCCGGCCAGCGCTCCGGTGACGCAGGGTGACACTTGGTCACACCGGATGACAGGGGGTGACAGAGTCTCCCTGGACACCGTCAACTGTGTCAACTTCGCGCGCGCCGGGGCGCGGATCAGTCCATGTGCTTGAGGCCGACTCTCAAGTAGTCCCAGCCGGTCACCACGGTCAGCGCCGCGGCCGCCCACAGCGTCGTCAGGCCGACGGTGTGCGGCACGTTCATCGTCAGCCCGCCCAGCGTCACGGTCCACCAGGGCATCGCCCCGCCCAGGATCAGCGCGCCGAGGCAGACGATCTGGAAGGTGGTCTTCCATTTGGCCAGCCGGCTGACCGGTATCGAGACCTGCAAGCCCCCCAGGAACTCGCGCAGGCCCGACACCGCGATCTCGCGGATCAGGATGATCAGCCCGGCGATCGCATGCATGTCGCCGACATAGGGCCCGGTCAGCACGCCTTGCGCGGTGAGCACCAGGATCACCGCCGCGACCATGATCTTGTCGGCGATGGGATCGAGGAACACCCCGAGCTTCGAGACCGTTCCCTGCGAACGCGCGAGGTAGCCGTCGAAATAGTCGGTCACGCCCATCAGGCAGTACACGCCGAAAGCCAGCGCGTAGCCCAGCTCCCACTTCGGCCACCACAGCAGCGCGACCAGGACCGGCACGGTGACGATGCGCGAAAGGGTGAGGAGATTGGGCAGAGTCAGCATCTTGGCCTCACATAGCCGGTAACACGCTTGTACAAAAGACCGGCTACCGGGCTTGCCGGGGAAGGCGCATCCGCTAAGGGTCCGCCTTTCCGGAGCTGCCAGTGAAGGGCTCATGACCACATCGACCCATCTGGTGCACACGCGCCGTTTCCTGCCGTTGTTCGTCACCCAGCTCCTGGGCGCGTTCAACGACAATCTCTTCAAGAACGCGATGATCCTTTACGTGGTCTACAGCGTCTATAGCTCGGAGGCGCAGGAGGCCCGGTTCAGCGCGATCGCTTCGGCGCTGTTCATCATGCCCTTCTTCCTGCTCTCGGCGCTGTCCGGCCAGCTCGCCGACATGCGCGACAAGGCGCGGATCATCCGCATCGTGAAGCTTTGCGAGATCCCGATCATGCTGGTCGGCGGCGCCGGGCTGGTGCTCGCCTGGCAGGGCATCGCGGTAACCACGCTGGCCATTCCGCTGATGCTCGCCGCGCTGTTCGCGATGGGCGTCCATTCCACATTCTTCGGCCCTATCAAGTACGCGATCCTGCCGCAGCACCTGCATCCCGACGAAGTGCTGGCCGGCACCGGGCTGGTCGAGGCGGGCACCTATATCGCCATCCTCGCCGGCACGATCCTGGCCGGCTGGGTCGCGGTCGAATGGGCGGCGCTGCTGGTGGTGCTGATCGCCATCGTCGGGTATTTCTCCGGCCGTCAGGTTCCCCCCGCCCCGCCGCTCAGCGCGCCCGAACCGCTCGACTTCCACTTCGTCCGCTCGTCGATCGCGCTGGTGCGCCACACTATGCACGACCGCCGCGTGTTCCTGGCGATCATGGCGATCAGCTTCTTCTGGGCGATCGGCTCGGTGCTGTTCATCCAGTTCCCGCCGCTCGCCAAGAACGTGCTGGAGGCGAGCAAGGAAGTCGCCAGCCTGTTCCTGGTGATCTTCTCGGTCGGCGTGGCGATCGGCTCGATGTCGATCAACGCGCTGCTCAAGGGCACCGTCTCGGCGCGCTATTCGCCGATCTCGGTGATCGGCATGGCGCTGTTCGTGGTGCTCTTCTACCTGGTCTGCCAGCTCTGGCAGGAGCATCCGGCGCCGGGGCTGATGGACGTCGGCCAGTTCCTGTCGATGCCGCTCGCCATCCCGCTGCTGCTGACGCTGCTGGGCATCGCGGTGACCGGCGGCATGTTCGTGGTGCCGCTCTACGCCTTCCTGACGACCTTCGTCGACAAGTCGCAGACGGCGCGGACGATCGCGGCCAACAATATCGTCAACTCGGGCGCGATGGTGTTCGGCTCGCTGTTCGCCGTAGGCCTGAGCGCGCTGGGCTTCCCGGTGGTCGACCAGCTGCTGCTGAGCGCGGCGATGTGCGGCGTATCGGCCTGGCTGGGCTACCTGCTTTACCGCGCCGAGTGCGCGGCGCTGGCGGATCAGGCGAAGAAGGTCACCGTCGCCACGAAGCAGGCGCAATAAGCGCTCAGGAAATCGCGCAAGTCCTGCCAGCCGAGGCGACCGCTCGCCTTGCGCTCGCGCGGACGGACCGGCGCGATGCCGCGGCGCACATGCGGCGGCAGGCTCCGCAGGAACGGATGGCGTGCGGTCTCATCGGTCAGGACCAGGGCGCGACGTTTCGTCATGCCCCAAGGTTAAGAATTGATTCACCATTCGGATAGAATGAAAGTGAGGCCCGCTGCGAGACATCCCGAAACGGGACGATCACGGGTTCGTTTCAACCCTCGGCGCGCTCCAGGATATAGGCCCACTCCTGGGGCCGGACCACCGCCACCGACAGCCGCGAGAGCTTGACCAGCTCCATCTCGGCCAGCGCCGGATCGGCCTTGATCTGCTTGAGCGTGACGGGCCGCGCCAGCTTGCGCACCGGCTTGACTTTGACCGCCGCCCACTTGCCCTCGGGGTCGGAAGGGTCGGCGATGCCGGCCTTGCTGATCGTCATGATCCCGACGATCTCCAGCCCGATGTTCGAGTGATAGAAGAAGGCCTCGTCGCCCACCCGCATGGCGCGCAAGTTGCCGGCCGCGCGGTGGTTGCGCACGCCGTCCCAGGTGCCCTCGCCCTCGGCGACGAGATCGTCCCAGCTATAGGCGTCGGGCTCCGACTTCATCAGCCAATAGCGCTTCTCGCCTGCGTTTTCGGTCATGCGGCTCCGTCCGTTCTTTGCTAGCGAGGAGGCCCTTAACGCCCCCTTCCGGACTGCGCCACCTTGGACCTCACCTCTCTCCCGATCCTTAGCCTGCAATCCGAACCGACGCGATTTGCGCGCGCCATCGGCGAAAGCTTCCGCCAGTTCGGCTTCGCGCTGGTCAAGGATCACGGCATCGATCCCGAGCTGATCGCGCAAGGCTGGCGGCTGACGCGCGCCTTCTTCGCCCTGCCCGAGGCGGAGAAGCGCGCCTGCCACCTGCCGGGCCTCGCCGGGGCGCGCGGCTACACACCGTTCGCGACCGAGATCGCCAAGGGCGCGGCGGCGCACGACCTCAAGGAGTTCTGGCACGTCGGGCGCGACCTGCCAGGCGACCACCCACTCGCCGGAGCGATGCCGGCGAACGTCTGGCCCGGCCAGCCAGCCGGCTTCCGCGAGACGTTCACCGCGCTCTACGGCGAGTTCGACCGTGTCGGCACCACGATCCTTTCGCGCATCGCCGCCGACCTCGGGCTGCCTGACGACTGGTTCGCACCCGCCACCCGAGACGGCAACTCGGTGCTGCGCCTGCTACACTATCCCCCGGTCGCCGATGCGGCCGAAGGCGCGATCCGCGCCGGCGCGCATGAGGACATCAACCTTATCACCCTGCTGCTCGGCGCCGAGGAGGCCGGGCTCGAGCTTCTAGGCCGCGACGGGCACTGGATAGCGGTCGATCCGCCCGCCGGGGCGCTCGTCGTCAACATCGGCGACATGCTGCAGCGGCTGACCAACCACCTGTTGCCCTCCACAACCCATCGCGTGCGCAATCCGTCGGGTGAGCGGGCGCACCTCAGCCGCTATTCGATGCCCTTCTTCCTGCACTTGCGCAGCGACTTTCCGATCGCGACGCTGCCCGGTTGCGTGACTGCGGACAATCCCGACCGCTACCCATTGCCGATCACCGCCGACGCCTATTTGCAGGAGCGGCTGCGCGAGATCGGGCTCAAGGTTTAACCGAAACTTCACGCGACCGCCCGATACTCCGGCCATCAGCGGGCAGGGGATCGTTTCGAGTGAAGAACGCAAGCCTCAGCGCGAATCCGCAAGCGGTCGGGAGCCAAACCGACGCGGGCGGGCGCGATTTCGTCTCGCTCGGTATTGTCGTCGCCGGGATCATCACGTTTCTCGGCACCGGCGGCTCGGTCATGCCGCAGATCGTGCGCCAGATCCTTCACCTCGACGCGGGGCCGCAGAGCTGGCTGATCAGCGCCATGCTGCTCAACATCGCGCTGATCCTGTTCAGCTGGCGCCGCTACGCCGGGCTGCGGCGCGAGGTCGACACCCTTCGCCACTCCGAGGGGGAAGCCCGTCGCCTGGCCGAGACCGACCCGCTCACCGGCTGCCTCAACCGCCGCAGCCTGCTGCCGGCCACCGAACGGTTGCTCGACGAGGGCGCCAGCCACGGTACGGTGGTCGCGGTGGTTATGATCGATCTCGACAACTTCAAGGACATCAACGACCGCAACGGCCATGCCAGCGGCGACATCGTGCTGCAGCAGGCAGCGCGCCGGATCGCCGCGCTGCTGCCCGAGCGCGCCGCGCTCGGTCGCCTGGGCGGCGACGAGTTCGCCTGCGCGCTCGCGGTCGAAGCGGGCCACCTGGACCGCGTCGATCAGCTCGCCGGCCAGATCGCCGAAGCGATCGGCGAAGGTATCGACGCCCTCGGCTCGCGGATCGAGGTCACCGTCTCGATCGGCCTGGCGCACAGCGCCTGCCTGCGGGAAGGCGCGATGAACGGTCGGCTCGATAGCCAGACGCTGTACCACATGGCCGATATCGCGATGTATCACGCCAAGTCGCAAGGCCGGAACAACCACGCCTGGTTCGACCCCGCGCTCGAAAGCGAACTGCGCCTGCGCAAGGAGCTGGAGGCCAGCATCCGCCGCGGCATCGCACGGGGCGAGTTCGTGCCCTACTACGAGCAGCAGATCGACCTGAACACCGGCGAGCTGACCGGCTTCGAGATGCTGGCACGCTGGAATTCTCCCGCCAAGGGCCTGATCAATCCCGAGTTCTTCATCCCCATCGCCGAGCGCATGGGCGTGATCGGCGACTTGTCCGAAAGCGTGATCGCCCAGGCCCTGCAGGACGCCAAGGCGTGGGACCCGCAACTCACGCTTTCGGTCAACATCTCGCCGGTGCAGCTACGCGATCCCTGGTTCGCGCAGAAGCTGCTCAAGCTGTTGGTCGAGGCCAATTTCCCGGCGCACCGGCTCGAGATCGAGATCACCGAAAGCTGCATCCACGAGAACATCGGCATGGTCTGCACGTTGGTGACCAGCCTCAAGAACCAGGGCATCCGCACCAGCCTCGACGACTTCGGCACCGGCTACAGCTCGATCGCGCAGCTACGCAACCTGCCGTTCGATCGGATCAAGATCGACAAGACGATCGTCGCCAACATCGACCATTCGCGCGAGAACGCCTCGATCATGGAGGCGATCACGAAGCTGGGCGAAGGCCTGGGTTTGCCGATCACCGCCGAGGGGATCGAGAGCGAGGCGGTGCTCGACGCGCTGCGCGGATACGGGCCGTTCCGCGGCCAGGGCTATTACTACGGGCGCCCTCAGCCGGCCGCGGAAACCCTTGAACAGCTCGCCCAGATGGGGCTTGCCGCCGTCAGCGACAATGCGGAGCCCGCCAAGCCCGAAATGCGCGGCGCCGCCAAGGGCTGATCCGGCGTTCGCTGCCGGCGTTCACTGGACGAAACGCCGCGCGACGCATATGTGCGCGAGCATGACGCGCGTCCCCTTCATCAAGATGCATGGCCTAGGCAACGACTTCGTCGTGCTCGACGGCCGCGCCGCGGCGATGCCGAGGATGGACGGCGTGCTGGCCTCGGCGCTGGCCGACCGCAAGACCGGGATCGGCTGCGACCAGCTCATCCTGCTCGGCCCGTCCCAGGCCGCCGACTTCGCCATGCGAATCTTCAATTCCGACGGCAGCGAGGTGGAAGCCTGCGGCAACGCGACGCGCGCCGTGGGCCTGCTGAACGGCGCGGCGGCGCGGATCGAAACGCTCGCGGGCTTGCTCACCACCACCCCCACCGACGCCGGCATCGCCGTCGACATGGGACAGCCGCGCTTCGGCTGGGATGAGATCCCGCTCGCCTATGCGATGGACACGCTGTCGATGCCGGTCGGCTGGGAGGACCTGGAGAACCCGGTCGCGGTCAATGTCGGCAATCCGCATGCGATCTTCTTCGTGCCCGATAGCGACGCGGTCGATCTCGCCCGCCTCGGCCCGCTGATCGAGACCGATCCGCTGTTCCCCGCCCGCGTCAACGTCAACGTCGCGAGTGTGGTGGGGCGCGACGCCATCCGCCTGCGCGTGTGGGAGCGCGGCGCCGGGCTGACCCGCGCCTGCGGCACCGGCGCCTGCGCCACCGCGATCGGCGCGATGCGGCGCGGGCTGGTCGATCGGCGCGTGACGGTCTCGTTGCCGGGCGGCGACCTGACGATCGAGTGGAGCGCGCAAGGCCGGATCACCATGACCGGCCCCGCCACCGAGAGCTTCCGCGGCGACTTCGATCCCGCCGACTACGGGGCCGCGGGGTGACGGTCGAGGTGGTGTCGCTGGGGTGCCGGCTGAACCTCGCGGAAAGCGAAGACCTGCGAGGGCTGCTGGCCGAGGAAGGCGACCTCGTCGTCGTCAATAGCTGCGCCGTCACCGCCGAGGCGGTCCGCCAGACCCGCCAGGCCATCCGCCGCGCCCGCAAGCGCCGCCCCGACGCCCGCCTGCTGGTGACCGGCTGCGCGGCCGAGATCGAGCGCGAGCGCCTTTTGGCGATGCCGGAGGTCGATGGCCTGGTGGCGAATGCGGCCAAGCTGGACCCGAACCTTTACCTGCATCCCCGCGAAGGCGGGGACCTCGGGCCGCTGCGGCAGGACATCCGCGAGGGCCCGCCCCGCCACGCGGGGTCTCCGCCTTCGCCGGGACGCAGTGGGGCCGAGTGCCACACCCGCGCCTTCGTCCAGGTGCAAAACGGCTGCGACCACGCCTGCACCTTCTGCGTGATCCCGCAAGGGCGCGGGCCCAGCCGCTCGCGCGGCGTCGCCGATGTGCTGGCCGACGTCGCCCGCCACCTCGCCGCCGGCGCGCGCGAGGTGGTGCTGACCGGCGTCGACGTCACTTCGTGGGGCGCCGATCTGCCCGACGCCCCGCGGCTCGGCTCGCTGGTGACGGCGATCCTCGTCGCCTTTCCCGCGCTTGCGCGGCTGCGCCTCTCCTCGCTCGACGGCGTCGAGATCGATCCCGAGCTGTTCGAACTGATCGCCGGGGAACCGCGGGTGATGCCGCACCTCCACCTGTCGCTGCAATCGGGCGACGACCTGATCCTCAAGCGGATGAAGCGCCGCCATTCGCGCGGCGATGCGCTTCGCCTGGTCGAGACGCTGCGCGCGCGCCGGCCGGAGATCGCCATCGGCGCCGACCTGATCGCCGGCTTCCCCACCGAGGACGAGGCCGGGCACACCGCCAACCTCTCGATCATCTCTGAACTCGGAATCGTTCACGGCCACGTCTTTCCCTATTCGCCCCGCCCCGGCACCCCGGCAGCGCGGATGCCGCAGGTCGACCCCGCCCGCGTGAAGGCTCGCGCGGCCGAGCTGCGCGCGCGGGTGGCGGAGGTTCGCGCCAGCTGGCTCGCCTCGCTGGCGGGGCGCCCGCTGGAAGTGCTTGCCGAACGCGACGGCACCGGCCATGCGCGCTGCTTCGCCCGCGTGCTGCTGCCGCCGGGCACCGAGCCGGGAGCGGTCGTCGCCGTCACCCCCACGCGCGTGATCGAGGGCCTGCTGGCATGAACGGTGAGACCGAAGTGAACGACAGCCCGAACGGAGGCCAGAACGACGGCTGGTCGTCCCGCCTGCTCGGCGGCTTCCGCAAAACCTCGGAGCGCCTCTCCGAGAACCTTTCGGGCATCGTCTCCAAGACCCGCCTCGACGACGCCCAGCTCGATGAGATCGAGGACGCGCTGATCCTCTCCGACCTCGGCCCCCGCGCCGCCGCCCGCATCCGCGAGCGCCTGGCCGGCGAACGGTTCGAGCGCGGCGCCGACGAACTGGCGATCAAGCAGGCGGTGGCCGAGGAGATCGCCGCGATCCTGCGCCCGGTCGCCAAGCCGCTCGAGATCGTCGCCTTCCCGCGCCCGCAAGTGGTGCTGGTGATCGGCGTCAACGGATCGGGCAAGACGACGACGATCGCCAAGCTGGCGCACTTGTTCCAGGAGCAGGACTACGGCGTGATGCTGGCGGCGGGCGACACCTTCCGCGCCGCCGCCATCGGCCAGCTCGCGGTCTGGGCCGAGCGGCTCGGGGTGCCGGTGGTGCGCGGGGCCGAGGGCGGCGATCCGGCCAGCATCGTGTTCGACGCGGTCAAGGCGGCGACCGAGCAGGGCATCGACGCGCTGGTGGTCGACACCGCAGGCCGACTCCACAACAAGCGCGAACTGATGGACGAGCTCGCCAAGATCCGCCGCGTGCTGGGCCGCCTGAATCCGGAGGCGCCGCACGACGTCGTGCTGGTGCTCGACGCCACCAATGGCCAGAATGCCTTGCAGCAGATCGAGATTTTCCGGGAGGTCGCGGGCGTGACGGGCATCATCATGACCAAGCTGGACGGCACCGCGCGCGGCGGCGTTCTGGTCGCCGCGGCCGAGCAATACGGCTTGCCGATCCACGCCATCGGCGTCGGGGAAAAGATCGACGACTTGCGCCCGTTCGACCCCGATCTCGTCGCGCGCGTCATCGCGGGAGTCGCCTGATGTCGGATGCCCCCTCCCCCGGCACGGCCACGCCCGCGAAGAAGTCCGGTTGGCTCAACCTGCTGGTCGATTACGGGCCGGTGCTCGTGTTCTTCCTGGTATATCGCTATTTCTCGCCCGAGAACCGCGACCAGACGCTCGAGGAAGTCGCCGCGGTGATCTGGGGCACCGGCGCCTTCATGGCCGCCGCCGTCGTCGCGCTGGTCGTGTCGAAGTGGAAGCTCGGCCGCATCTCGCCGATGCTGCTGCTCTCGACCGCGCTGATCGTCTTCTTCGGCGCGGTGACGATTTTCCTGGGCGATCCCTTCTACATCCAGATCAAGCCCACAGTGATCTACCTGATCTTCGGCCTGGCGCTGCTGATCTGGGTGGCGCGCGGCAAGGCCTTGCTCAAGTACCTGCTCGAAGCCGCTTTCGACGGGCTGGACGATGCCGGCTGGATGATCCTGTCGCGCAATTGGGGCGTGTTCTTCCTGGTCCTGGCCGCGCTGAACGAGGGTTTCCGCCACTTCCTCAGCTTCGGCGGTTGGCTTGAAACCAAGCTCTACGTGTTCCTGCCGCTGTCGTTCCTGTTCACCTTCGCGCACATGCCGATGCTGCTGCGCCACGGGCTGGGCGCCGAGGCGAAGGAGGAGGTCGTCACCCATCCGCCGCACGAATGAGGCCGACCGCAAGCGAAATCGTGTGACATTCCCGTCCCTTGGCCCGATAAACCGGGTCGCTGCCGCTTGACCGGCGGCCAAGGACGGTTAGGTACCCGCACAGACCCAAACTCGGTTCGCACAGAGGGGGAAGTCATGGCGAAGTTTTTCGGTAATTTGCATCTGGTGTTGTTGGTAGGGCTTGTCGCCGCGGTCGCGGTGATGATGGGCTTTGCCGAGAGCGCTCCCGTCGACGTCAACTCGGTGTTCCGTTGGCTGCACGTCTTCTTCGGCATCCTGTGGATCGGCCTCCTCTACTATCTGAACTTCGTGCAGGTCCCGACCATGCCGAAGATCCCGGCCGAACTGAAGAAGGGCGTCACCGGCTTCATCGCCCCGAACGTGTTCTTCTTCTTCCGCTATTCCGCGCTGCTGACGGTCATCACCGGGCTCGTCGTCGCCTATGTCAGTGGATACGTGCACCAGGCCCTGAGCTTCAGCGGCCAGGGCAACGTCAACCTGATCGGGCTCGGCATGTGGCTGGCGCTGATCATGGCGTTCAACGTGTGGTTCATCATCTGGCCCTGCCAGAAGAAGATCCTCGGCCTGGTCGAAGCCACCGACGAAGCGAAGGCCAAGGCCGCACCGCTCGCACTGGCCGCCAGCCGCACCAACCTGCTGCTGTCGCTGCCGATGGCCTACGCGATGGTCAGCGCCAACCTGGGCTGATCGCCGCCATCACAGGCGCTCGCAAGGGGCGGGGTTCCGAAGGGAGCCCCGCCCTTTTGCTTTTGGGGTGGGTGGACTGATGGGGGAAGGATGCGAAGCCTTACCCGCGTGAGCGGGTTAGGCGCAGTTGGATGGGGGTGAGCCCTCCCCAAGCGTTTCGTCCAACAAAGAGCTCACCCCCACCCAACTTCAGCTAACCGGCAGAGGCGGTAAGCCTACGTCCATAAAGGGGGAGGCGAAGGCTGGCCTCCCATTTCGTGACGGCGGATGAACCGTTCTCCCCCTCCCCGCACTCGGGGAGAAACACGCCTCAAATCTCGACCTGGCTGCCCAGTTCGACGACGCGGTTGGTCGGCAGGCGGAAGAACTCCATCGCGCTGGCGGCGTTGCGCAGCATCCAGGCGAACAGCTTCTCGCGCCAGATCGCCATGCCCGGCTTGGCCGAGGGGAGCAGCGTCTGGCGCGAGAGGAAGAAGCTGGTCTTCATCATCTCGAACGGCTCGCCGCACATCGTCACGCCCTTGAGCGCCACGGGCACGTCGGTCTCCTCGAGGAAGCCGTAGCGCAGCGTCAGGCGGTAGAACCCCTTGCCGAGGTCCTGGACGCTCGAGCGCTGCGCCTCTTCCACGTAGGGCACGTCCTGGATGGCGACGGTGAGGATGATCACGCGCTCGTGCAGCACCTTGTTGTGCTTGATGTTGTGCAGCAGCGCCGAGGGCACGCCCTTGGTGGTCGAGCTCATGAACACCGCGGTGCCCGGCACGCGGGTGGCGCTGCTGTGCGCGCTCTTGGCGAAGACCTCGATCGGGATCGTCCCTTCGGCCATGTTCTGCCGCATCAACTGGCGCCCGCGCGCCCAGGTGGTGAGCAGCGTGAAGATGGCGAGGCCCATCATCAGCGGCACCCAGCCGCCATCGGGGATCTTGGTGAGGTTGGCGCCGAGGTAGGCGGCATCGAGCAGGAAGAACACCGCCAGCAGCGGCACCGAGGCCCAGGGCTTCCACTTCCACAGGTGGAACAGCACCACCGCCAGCAGGAAGTTGTCGATTGCCATCGCGCCGGTCACCGCGATGCCGTAGGCCGCCGTCAGGTTGGACGAGCGCTGGAACACCAGCACCAGCAGGATCACCGCGATCATCAGGCCCCAGTTGAGCACCGGGATGTAGATCTGCCCGGCGGCGGTCTCGCTGGTGTGCTTGATCGTCATGCGCGGCATGAAGCCGAGCTGGATCGCCTGCTGAGTCACCGAGAACGCGCCCGAGATCACCGCCTGGCTGGCGATCACCGCCGCCATGCTGGCGATGATCAGCAGCGGCCACTGGAACCACTCGGGCGCGAGGAAATAGAACGGGCTCTCGATCGCCTGCGGATTGCGCAGCAGCAGCGAGGCCTGGCCAAGGTAGTTCAGCACCAGCGCGGGCAGCACGAAGGCCAACCACGAGACGCGGATCGGATTGCGGCCGAAGTGGCCCATGTCGGCATAGAGCGCCTCGGCGCCGGTCACCGCCAGCACCGCCGCGCCCATCGCCAGGAAGCCGCGCCACGGATCGGCGAGGAACATGGCCACCGCATGGTGCGGGCTCAGCGCCTCGATCACGCTCGGCATCTGGGCGATGCTGACGACGCCGAGCACCGCGATCACGCCGAAGTAGGTCAGCATGATCGGCCCGAAGAACGTCGCCACCCGCGCGGTTCCGCGGCTCTGGATGATGAACAGGAAGACGAGAATGCCGACGACGATCGGCACCACCAGCGACCCCATCGCCGGATTATAGACGGCGACGCCCTCGATCGCGCCCAGCACCGAGACCGCCGGGGTGATCATGCTGTCGCCATAGAACAGCGAGGTGGCGAAGACGCCGAGCAGGACGATGCCGGCCGACCAGCTCCGCCCGGAAACATGCTGGTTGATCAGCGCCAGCAGCGCCAGGCTGCCGCCCTCGCCCTTGTTGTCGGCGCGCATGATGATGGTGACGTATTTCACCGTCACGATGATCATCATCGACCAGAACATCAGGCTGACGATGCCC
>DASVMK010000017.1:0-7385 GCA_036384395.1 Novosphingobium sp. | reverse complement strand
CCGCACCACGCAGGAACAGACCGAGCAGGTCGACGGCCGCTCGGTGGTCCGCACGGTCGAGGTCGAGAAGTTGCTCTACATCTCGCCGGTCGACAACCGTGTCGAGACCAAGGTGTCGCCGCAGGAGCGGACCAAGTCGATTTACCGCAGCGTGCTCTACGAAGCGCAAGTCTCGGGCAAGGCTCGCTTCGCGCTGCCGGCGGACCTGCCGCGCTTCGGCGTGACGCGCGAGCGCCTGCTGTGGGACCGCGCCGAACTGCGCATGGGCGCCTCGGACGCACGCGGGCTGACGCGCGGCGGCACGCTCGTCGCCAACGGCACGGCGCTCGCCGTGCAGCCGGGCAAGGGGCCGGGCGCGACCGGCGGGCAAGGGTTCTTCGCCTTCCTGCCGTGGAATGGCGAGGGCGAGCTGGCGGTCGATTACGGCTTCGGCCTGCGCGGCAGCCGTTCGCTCAGCCTGGTGCCGCGCGGCGGGCAGACGCGCTGGCAGGTTGCGTCGAGCTGGGAAAGTCCGAGCTTCTCGGGCGCGTTCCTGCCGGAGAAGTCGGCGATATCGGACAAGGGCTTTTCCGCGAGCTACACGGTCGACAAGCTGGCGCTGGGCCAGGCGCCGGTGGCGATGGATGACCAGGGGCCGCCGATGATCGAGGACGGCGCCGCATCTTATCCGGTGGTGCGCACCGTTGCCTCCACGACCGGGCCCGCCGAAACCATCAGCGGTCAGGCGCGGGCGGTCACCGTTGGCCTCGTCGAGCCGGTCAATCTCTACTCGAAGGTCGATCGCTCGGTGAAATACGGCTTCCTGTTCATCGGCTTCACCTTCCTCGCCTTCCTGCTGTTCGACGTCGTCGGCGGCGCACGGGTGGCGGCGGCGGAGTATTTGCTGACCGGCGCCGGACTGGTGCTGTTCTTCGTGCTGTTGCTGGCCTTCGCCGAAGTGATCGGCTTCACCGCCGCCTATGTGCTGGCCTCCGCCGCGGTGATCGGGCTGCTCTCGGCCTACAGCGCGGCGGTGCTCAAGAGCTGGAAGCGGGGCAAGTTCATCGGCGCGCTGCTGGTGGGGCTCTACGCGCTGCTGTTCGTGCTTCTGAACCTCGAGGCCTGGTCGCTGCTGATCGGTTCGGTGCTGCTGTTCGTGGCGCTGGCCGGGGTGATGTACGCGACGCGCAACGTCGACTGGAGCAGCGTCGGACGGCGCGACGGGCTCTAGAAGAGCGATGCGACAACAAGAACTTGGAGCGGGTTGCGCGAGGATATCGCGCGATCCGCTCCAGCCGCTCAGGGCGTGACGGCCTCGTCGGCGGCGAGCGTCAGGCGCGGATCGATGACGATGCGCGGCGCTTGCGCGGTGACGGGTGCGCTGGGCCGCGCGGGCGCGGCCTTGCGGCGCCTGGCCGGCCGTTCCTCGGCAAGCCGAAGCTCCTCGGTGCGCGCCGCGATCGCCTCGGGCGTGGCCGAACGCGCCGGATAGCGGCAGCCCCGCGCTTCGCCGACGCCCTTGAGGAAGGCGCGGCGGGCGATGCCGGCGCGGATCGCGGCGTCGACTGCGCGCTTCCGCGCGTTGGCGCCGGAGATCTCGCGGATCGCGCCGCGGAACGGGATGAACGATCCCACCGCCCACTGCGCCAGCCGTCCGGCGCTGGGGCCGCCGCGGCTTGGTGCCGGCAGGTCGATGTCCGCGCCGAGGATCGCGTCGAGTTCGCCGATCGCCGCGGCGAGCTTGGGGCAATCGCCGAGGCGAACGAGGTCGTAAGGCTTGTCCTGCGCCGCGACGAGCTGCGGCGGGATCTTGCCCTTGCGCAAGTTGAGGTCGTCGACCGGGGTGGCCGCGACATCGACCGCGGTGACCTCTTCGTCGGTGATCGGGCGCTGGGCTTCCTGGGCATCGGCCGGTACGGCGAGCAGCGCTGCGGTCAGGTAGATTGCGGTCTTGCGCATTGTCTCGTCCCCTGGCGCGGCCGGGCGGCCGCTTCTCCCAACAACGGGGCCTCGATGCGAATGTTCCTAGATCGACCGTGCGGCGAAGGTGTCACAGCGGTCCTCGTTGCCCGTTTCCAGCCCGCGCCGCAGCCACTGGGTACGCTGCGCACTGCTGCCGTGGGTGAAGGCGTCCTCGACCGGGCGGCGGCCGGCGGCCTTCATCAGCGCGTCGTCGCCGATCTGGTGCGCGGCGTTGAGCCCGCTCTCCATGTCGCCCGGCTCCAGCCGATCGCGGTTGCGTGCCGCCCAGACGCCGGCATAGCAATCGGCCTGCAGTTCGAGCCGGACCGAGAGCTGGTTGGCACCGGCGGGATCGCGCTGTTGCAGCGCGCGGACCTGGTCCGAAGTGCCGAGCAGCCTTTGGATATGGTGGCCGTATTCGTGGGCGATCACATAGTCGCGGGCGAACTGGCCGGTGGCGCCGAGCTCCTGGTCCATCTGACGGAAGAAGTCGGTGTCGAGGTAGATGCCGCCGTCGCTCGGGCAGTAAAACGGCCCCATCGCGCTCTGCGCCGCGCCGCAGCCGGACTGGCCCATCTGCGAATAGAACACCAGCTTGGGGCGGCGGAACGGGATGTTCGCCTGCGCGAACAGCGGCTCCCAGGTCTTGTTGAGCGACGACAGCGCGTTGCAGCTTTCGCGGCTGGCGGCGTCGACGGTGCAGCTTTCGGTCGCGCTGGTGCCGCCCTGAACGGTGCCCGGCGGCAGCGCCTGTTCCTGCCCGGTTTGCTCGAGTTGCCCCAGCATCTGCCCGGGATCGACGCCGAACACCAGCGCCGCGACGATCACCACCAGCACCGATCCGCAGCCGAGCTTGCCGCCCGCGCCGCCGATCGGCAGGCCGAAGCCGCCGCCGAAGCGCCCGCCGCGCTGGTCCTCGACATCGATGGCGTTGGGATCGAAATCGTCGAGGCGCATGTATGTCCTTCCCTGAAGGTGCTGGACATCGACGCGGCGAACCGCGAGGTCCGGCAGCAGCTTAGCCTTCAACAAGTCGGAGACGAACATGTTTCTTCAGGGCCGCCGCGCGCTGGTGACGGGTTCCACGTCGGGCATCGGCCTCGCCGTGGCGCGGGCGTTGCATGCCGAGGGCGCGGAGGTGCTGCTCTCGGGCCTGGGCGATCCGGCGCAGATCGCGGCGCTGTGCGAGGAACTCGGCGCGCGGCACCTGCCCGGCGACCTGTCGCGGCGCGACGGCGTCGAGGCGGTGATGGCCGGGGCGGGGGCTGTGGATATCCTTGTGAACAACGCCGGGATGCAGCACGTCGCCCCGATCGAGCACTTCCCCGTCGACAAGTGGGACACCATCATCGCGCTCAACCTGACCGCCGCGTTCGACACCAGCCGGCTCGCCGTGCCGCACATGAAGCGCAGCGGTTGGGGCCGGATCATCAACGTCGCCTCGGCGCACTCGCTCACCGCCTCGCCGTTCAAGTCGGCCTATGTCGCCGCCAAGCACGGGCTCGCCGGCCTGACCAAGACGCTGGCGCTGGAGCTGGCCACCGATGGCGTCACCGCCAACTGCATCAGCCCCGGCTACGTCTGGACGCCGCTGGTCGAGAACCAGATCCCCGACACGATGGCGGCGCGGGGCATGACCCGCGAGCAGGTGATCGAGGAGGTCATGCTGGTCCGCCAGCCGACCAAGCGCTTCGTCCAGCCGGCCGACGTCGGCGCGATGGCGGTGTTCCTCTGCCGCGACGAGGCGAACAACATCAACGGCGCCAACCTCAGCATGGATGGCGGCTGGACGGCGGAGTAGCCGCCCGCTGCCATAGCCATTCCGTTGGCCGCATGGCCCTTGCGGGGGGCAGGCCTTCTTGTAGGGTGCGCCCGCGATGAATCGAGCCAAAGGTGCGACGGGACGTTTGACAGGCGCGCTGCTGGCCGCAGCGGTCTGCCTGTTGTCTTGCGCTCCGGCGCAAGCGGCGCCCCGGCGCGACGTCGCGCTGGAAGCAGCCTTGCGCGCGCATATCGAAGTGCTGGCGAGCGACGAGTTCGAAGGCCGCGAGCCGGGAACGCCGGGCGAGGCGAAGACGCTGCGCTATCTCGGTCGGCAGTGGTTCGATATCGGCCTCGTCTCGGGCACCAACAATCCCGGCAAGGAATGGTTCGCGCCGGTGACGCTGGTCGGCCGCGAGCCCGCCGGGTCTTCCGCCACCTTCACCCGCAAGGGGCGCCGCCTTTCGCTCTCGGCGGGCGATGTGCTGATGCTCACGTCGGGCAAGCGCAGCCTGGTGCGCGATACGCCGGTGCTGTTCGCCGGCAGGGGCGACGGCGCCGGGCTGGGGCGCAACGAGATCGCCGGCCGTGTGGTGGTGGTGCTCGACGGCAAGGGCATGGACGGCAAGGGCATAGACGGCACGCGGCAGGACGCCCTGCTCGCCGCCGGCGCCGCCGCGGTGCTCACCGTGCTCGACGGCGAGCGCACCCTCGACGGGGTCGCGGCGCGGCGCCGACGGCTTGGCTACGCGCTGGAAGACGATGCGATCGGCGGCGACCTGGAGGGGTTCCTGTCGAAGGCCGGCATGGAGCAACTCCTGCGCGGCAGCGGCGTGACGCTGGCCGCGCTGGAAGCCGAGGCCGCGCGGCCGGGATTCTTGCCGCGCCCGCTCGACCTGGCCGCCTCGCTCGAAGCGACGACGCGCGAGACGCGCATCCGCACGCACAACGTGATCGGCAAGCTGCCCGGACGGCGGCCCCAGGCCGGCGCGGTCCTGTTCGTCGCCCACTGGGATTCCTTCGGCGTGTGCGCCGCGCCGCCCGCCGAGGACACGATCTGCAACGGTGCGATCGACAACGCCAGCGGCATCGCCGGCCTGACCGAGATCGCCCGCCGCCTGGCGCGCGGGCCCCGGCTCGACCGCGACGTCTATTTCCTCGCCACCACCGGCGAGGAGCTCGGCCTGCTCGGCGCGCATGCCTTCACCGAGAACCCGCCGCTGCCGCTCAACCAGATCGTCGCCGCGTTCAATCTCGACAGCATCGCCATCGCGCCCGCCGGCACGCCGCTCGCCATCGTCGGGCGGGGGCTGACGCGGCTCGATCCGGGGATCGCCGCGGTCGCGCGGCAGCAGCGCCGCCGTCTGGTCGACGACCCCGCGACCGACGCCTACGTGAAGCGGCAGGACGGCTGGGCGCTGCTCCAGCACGACATCCCCACTGTGCAGGTATCCAGCGCCTATGGCGACCTGCCGAAGATGGAGGCCTTCTTCGAGGGCGACTATCACCGGCCGAGCGACGACCTGACCCGGTCGATCGAACTGGGCGGCGCGGCCGAGGACGTGCTGTTCCACGTCGCGCTCGCCCGCTGGTTCGGTGACGTGCGGCGGGTGCCGTCGCCCGCACCGTGACGCATTTGTAATCCGCCGGCCACCGCCCAGAGAGGCGCGCCCGTCTATCGCTTTGTCCAAGGCGGTCCCCCGCCGAGGAGAAGCCGAGATGAACAGACTGCTTCTTTCGCTCGCCGCGCTGATGGCGATGTCCGCGCCGCTGGCGGCTCAGGCCGCGCCCTGCCGCGATGCCCGCGGCCACTTCGTGTCCTGCATCGCGCGCCACCGGGCCGAAGCCAGGCGCGATCATCGTCCGAGGACCCGGGTCGCGCCGAAGCGCTGCCGGATCGGCAATCGCTTCGCCAGTTGCAGCGCACTGGGCGCCCATCCGGCATAGAACCCGGCCTTTCGACCAATTGCCAGCTCGCGTCTCCTCATCAGCGAGCGGTGCGGGAGCTTCGGCTCCCGCATTTGGTCGTTCCGAGGCCTTGCTAAACAGGGCTAGCCCTCTCGCCTCGGCTTGATTACATGGGCCGCCACGAATCCTCCCGTAAGGCGCAAAGTGGCACTCATGGACATACCTCTCGGCCTCACCTTCGACGACGTTCTGCTGCGTCCCGCCGAGAGCGACATCCTGCCCACCGCCGCCGACACGCGCACCCGCCTGACGCGCGACATCGCGCTCAATATCCCGGTGGTCTCCTCGGCGATGGACACCGTGACCGAGGCCGACATGGCGATCGTCATGGCCCAGCTCGGCGGCATCGGGGTGCTGCACCGCAATCTCACGGTCGAGGAACAGGTCGCCGCGGTCCGCGCGGTCAAGCGCTTCGAGAGCGGCATGGTGGTCAACCCGATCACCATCACCCCCGACGCCACCCTGGGCGAGGCGCAGGCGATCATGCAGGCGAACCGCATCAGCGGCATCCCGGTGGTCGAGGCTTCCGGCAAGCTGGTCGGCATCCTCACCAACCGCGACGTGCGCTTCGCCGACAACCCGGCGCAGCCGGTGCGCGAACTGATGACGCAGGAGAACCTCGCCACGGTGAAGCTCGGCGTCAGCCAGGAGGAAGCGCGCCGCCAGCTCCACCAGCGCCGGATCGAAAAGCTGCTGGTGGTCGACGACGCCTATCGCTGCATCGGCCTGATCACGGTCAAGGACATCGAAAAGGCGGTGACTTATCCCAACGCGACCAAGGACGCCGCCGGGCGCCTGCGCGTCGCCGCGGCCACCACGGTGGGCGACAAGGGCTTCGAGCGCACCGAGGCGTTGCTCGCCGCCGAGTGCGACGTCGTCATCATCGACACCGCCCACGGCCACAATCGCGACGTCGCCCGCGCGGTCGAGCGGGTGAAGAAGCTGTCCAACTCCGCCCAGGTCATCGCCGGCAACGTCGCCACGGGCGAGGCCACGCGCGCGCTGATCGATGCCGGGGCCGACGCGGTGAAGGTCGGCATCGGCCCGGGTTCGATCTGCACGACGCGGATCGTCGCCGGCGTCGGCGTGCCGCAGCTGACCGCGATCATGGACGCCGCCGCCGCGGCCGGCGACGTGCCGGTGATCGCCGATGGCGGCCTGCGCACCTCGGGCGACGCCGCCAAGGCGCTGGCCGCGGGCGCCTCGACGATCATGGTCGGTTCGATGCTCGCGGGCACGGAGGAAGCGCCGGGCGATACCTTCATTTTCCAGGGCCGTGCCTACAAATCGTATCGCGGCATGGGCTCGGTCGGCGCGATGGGTCGCGGCTCGGCCGACCGCTACTTCCAGGGCGACATCAAGGACGCGATGAAGTTGGTCCCCGAGGGGATCGAGGGGCAGGTGCCGTTCAAGGGCCCGGCCAAGGACGTGATCCACCAACTGGTCGGCGGCATCAAGGCCGCGATGGGCTACACCGGCTCGGCGACGATCGACCACCTGCGCACCAAGGCGCAGTTCGTCCGCATCACCAACGCGGGCCTGCGCGAAAGCCATGTCCACGACGTGACGATCACGCGCGAGGCGCCCAATTACCCGACGCGCTGAGCGCGCGCCGTGACTCCGTCCGCCCGCATCCAGGCGGCGATCGAGATCCTCGACCTTGTCATCGCCGCCGCGCGGTCCGGCGGTGCGCCGGCCGACCGCGTCGTCACCGA
>DASVMK010000016.1:0-24983 GCA_036384395.1 Novosphingobium sp. | reverse complement strand
CTTTCCAGTCATTCGAAGCGACTTCCCAAAATCCCGTTAGCGGACATAGAATGAGGCATGACACTTTCGCGCATTGGCGCTCTCGACATCGCAGAAGCGGTTGCGGAGCGGATCGGCTCCTACGTGGACATGAACTTCATCCAGTTCCTCGCTGTGGAGGGCGAACGGATACAATGCTGGTATATGAACTGCGACGGTCAAGGCCCGAGCTATGAGATCGAGATACATAGGACCGAGGCAGGATGGACGCTGACCTTAACAGAACATCCCGCCGGCACCGACCAGCATATCGAGATGCCTTAGCGTCGCCCTTCGCCAACATTGCGGACGATCAGCCCTAATAGTGGTTTTCCTGAAAGCGGCCGGTCGATAAATGCTCTAGCGGGCTGTTTCGGAGAGGTCATGACAAGAAGCTGGGTGGATCGGCTCGCTGTAGCGACAATTGCAATGACATCATCGCCAGCCTTCGCCGAAATCTCTGATAAGGTGCCGACTGTAGAGGGCATGTGGTCTACGGCCCTGGTGATCGTCATACTCGCTGGTGTTTGCGGGCGGAAGTTGCCATCAATGGCCCTTCTGCCGCTGCCAGTTTCTGCATTGCTAGCTTACGGGACGTGGGAGTTGCTGAGCGATCCGTCCTTCTTTTCGGCGATACGGGAAGAGCTGGGAGGGCGCTATATAGCACACAGCTACGCGACGGCTGCCGTATCTCTTATAGGCCCGCTGGCCATGTTTGCTGGCTGGCGTATCGCAGGTCGCCATCGTGATGCTGGACGGTAACGCCGACGAAGGTGCCGTTGAACCGCATATCTGCATCCGCCGATTGCAGACGTAGCGGAATTAGCGGTAGGCTACGCTGATGGGCTTCCGAGCAATCATATGCCGCTGGACGACGCGAGAGGCAGGTGCCCTCCGTCAAATATCAAAAGGCGAAACATCCGGAGATCGGTTTCGCGGCCTTCGCCGTTCAGAGCGTAACGAGGCCAAGTTGCTTCTGTTGGCCATGCTACCGGTGCTTCTAACCGCACCATTCCTAGAAAAATGGTCTGATGAAACACTTCTCGGCAGGTCAGTGATGATCGCCTGCGGTCTTTGGATGGTCGGGATTTTGGTTGCCGGGGGAATTATCCTGCTCCGAGCCGCATTCAGAGCGTCGGGCGGACGAACGAAATGAATGCGGCGGCTGCCGCCGACATAGCGGTCATCAGCGAGGCGCTTGCTCGATGTCAATAACGGACCTAGGTTGTGTCAGTTTGATCGTAAGAGCTTATAGTCATGACTGATTTACCGCCGAGCGCACCTACCCAGGAGCAGATTATTGAGAGAAAACTACTCGATTGCGGGCTCGATGCCCGGGGTATTTCAGTCAAATATGAGGATGAACTACAAAGTATCGAAATTCGTATTCGGCCAGCATCCGGCGCAACTGCGGACCATTTCAAATGCATACGCGATGCCGCAGGCCATGAGATCGCGACATTCGAAGATGGGAAAATGTTTCTCGCTTACAGCGATTATGCCTCCGAGGAAGCGCGGCCACAAGTCTTAGAGATGTTCAAAGATGGTCTTCGTAAGCGAAATCTGTTGGAAGGCTTCCCGGAACGTGGAAGTTTCGCGAACTTGGCAGACTATGCGAGAGCGCTTGAATTGCATGGTAAGATTTCGCCCGGATCAACGCTACAAGTGTCTGGCGACGAGATTGTTTTCGATCCGGCCCACGATCAAAAGAGCCCAGCGGATTTCGTAGAGAAATATTCCGATCTGTTGGCGATAGTCGGATATGCTTGCGCGCTCGAACGTATCAAATTCGGCTTTATCGGCAATGCGGCTGCGCCATAGCAACAGCGCTCAACGCAACGAGGCCCTTGGATTTCAGCAGTCGTGCGCCTGAAAGCGGACAGTCCGGACACCACGACATTTCCGTCATCCCGGACTTGATCCGGGATCCCGCTTCTTTTTGTAGCGTCGCGGAAGAAAAAGCGGGATCCCGGGTCGAGCCCGGGATGACGGGAAGCGCGCCCGCGCGTGCCCCTCCACCATCCTCTACGAGGATGGTCCCCCTCCCCGAGACAAGCTCGGGGAGGAATTCAAAGCTACCCGTGCTTCTTCTCGCGCGTCGGCTCGACCATGCCGGGGGCGAGGAAGCCGATGGGCATCACTTCCATCGCGCGCTTTTTCAGCTCGCCCTTCATCCTGGCGTATTCGGCCTCCATCTCGGCCGTCACCGTGGCGCGGCTGTCTTCCAGCGCTTCGGCGAAGTCGCTGGCGTCGACCGTGCTGACCTGCGCGCCGTGCTTGCGGATGGCGATCAGGCCGGCGCGGCGGACGACATCCTCCAGGTCGGCGCCGGTGAAGCGTTCGGTCTGGCGTGCGATGGCGACCAGGTCCACGTCTCCCGCCAGCGGCATCGCCGCCGTGTGGATCTTGAGGATATGCAGGCGCCCCGCCTCGTCGGGGGTGCCGACATAGACCAGCTCGTCGAAGCGGCCGGGCCGCAACAGCGCCGGATCGACCAGCGCCGGGCGGTTGGTGGCGCCGATCAGCACCACCGATTGCAGCTCCTCCATGCCGTCCATCTCGGCGAGGATGGTGTTGACCACCCGCGCGGTGACTTGCGGTTCGCCGAGGCTGGCGCCCGAGCCGCGCGCGGGCACCAGGCTGTCGATCTCGTCGATGAAGATCACGCAAGGCGCGACCTGGCGGGCGCGGGCGAAGAGGCGGGCGATCTGCTGCTCGCTCTCGCCATACCACTTCGACAGCAAGTCGGACGACTTGATCGCGATGAAGTTGGCCTCGGCCTCCTTGGCCACGGCCTTGGCCAGCAGCGTCTTGCCGGTGCCGGGCGGGCCATAGAGCAGGAAGCCCTTGGCCGGGCGGATGCCGAGGCGGTGGAACGCCTCGGGGTTCTTCAGCGGCAGCTCGACGCCTTCGCGCAGCGTGAGCTGCGCCTCGTCGAGCCCGCCGATGTCGGCCCAGCCGATCGTCGGCACTTGCACCATGACCTCGCGCATCGCCGAAGGCTGGACGCGCTTCAGCGCCTCGAGGAAATCCTCGCGCGTGACGGAAAGGCTTTCGAGCACGGCGGGCGGGATGGTCTGCGCTTCGAGATCGAGCTGCGGCATGATCCGGCGCACCGCCTCGATCGCCGCCTCGCGCGTCAACGCCGCCAGATCCGCGCCGACGAAGCCGTGCGTGGTGCGCGCCAGTTCGGTGAGATCGACGCCCTCGGCCAGCGGCATGCCGCGCGTGTGGATGCCCAGGATCTCGCGCCGGCCCTTCTCGTCGGGCACGCCGATGACGATCTCGCGGTCGAAGCGGCCGGGGCGGCGGAGCGCCTCGTCGATCGCGTCGGGGCGGTTGGTGGCGGCGATGACGACCAGGTTCGAGCGCGCATGCAGCCCGTCCATCAGTGTCAGGAGCTGCGCGACGAGGCGCTTTTCCGCCTCGCCGTGGACCTGGCCGCGCTTGGGCGCGATCGAATCGATCTCGTCGATGAAGACGATCGACGGCGCGGACTTGGCCGCCTCCTCGAACACCTCGCGCAGCCGCTTCTCGCTCTCGCCATAGGCGGAGCCCATGATCTCGGGGCCGTTGATGGTGAAGAACGCCGCCTCGCTCTCGTTGGCGACCGCGCGCGCCAGGCGCGTCTTGCCGGTGCCCGGCGGACCGTGCAGCAGCACGCCGCGCGGCGGATCGACGCCGAGGCGGGTGAACAGTTCGGGATAGCGCAGCGGCAGTTCGACCATTTCGCGGAGCTGGCGGATGGTGTCGCCCATGCCGCCGACATCGTCGTAGTTGACGTCGGCACGGCTGCCGCGGGCTTCCTCGAACTCCTCGCGCAGCTCGACCTCGGTGCTTTCGTCGATGTGGACGATGCCCTTGGGGACGGTCGAGACGACGGTCAGGCGGATCTGGGTGAGCGCGAAGGCGGGCGCGTTGAACATGCGCGCGACGTGCGGCGGCATGTCGCGGACCTGCTGCTGCCCGGTCGTGGCGACGACGTCGCCGGCGACCAGCGGTCGTTCGAAGAAGTTGCGCTTGAGCGCCTGCCCTGGGCCCTGCAGCCGCATCTCGCGCTGGGCCGGGGCGAAGACCACGCGCTGCGCGGGACGGCTTTCGGCACGGCGGAGGGTCACGTGGTCGCCCGAACCGACCTCCGCATTGGCGCGCTGCAGGCCGTCGAGGCGGATCACCTCGATCCCTTCGTCCTCGGCATAGGCGTGCACGGCGCGCGCGGCGGTGACGCGCTTGCCGGTGATCTCGACCACGTCGCCCTCGGTCGCTCCCAGCGCCGCCATCGCTGTGCGCGGCAGGCGGGCGATGCCGTGCCCGCTCTCTTCCTGGCGGGCGGCCGCAACCTGCAGCTTGACGTCCCGTGCCTCAACGCTTGCGCCCGCATCTGCCATCGAAGGATCCCCGATCTACCGCCCGCACCGGGCCTCGCGGTCAAACTAGGAACTGCGGAAACGCTTTGCAAAGCACCCGGCTGCGCGGGGACGAAAAAAAGCCCGGCCGTTGCCGGCCGGGCTATGGAAGTTTTGGGAGAGGATGCCTGAAAGGCCCGTCCGTTATCCACTCGCCCGCATAATTGTGCAAGTGCGAAAAGGTTCAGCAAGGTTGCATTTGTTGCAACTCAGGTTCACTTTGGCGAAAGAATCCGGAATTTTCAGGTCTTTCAGAAACGTGGGAATCGCCGATCTGAGGGGATTTCCTCAGTAATCATGCTAAGCATTGCGCACTGCAGCACCACAAGGCGCGCCTCCAGCTCAGTGCGCCAGCAGCAGCGCCGGCAGACGGTCGTCCTCCAGGAAGTGGCGAGTCACGCCGCCGAACAGGTATTCGCGCACCCGGCTCTTGCCGTAAGCACCCATGACCACCAGCCCGCCACCGCTCTTGGCCACGGCTGTGGCCAGCGTCGCCTCGGTCGAGCCGTCGCGCGTCAGCGCATGCGCCTGCGCGATCACGCCGTGCAGCGCAAGATAGGCGAGCGCGCCGGCGGCGGGCGCCGCGGCCTTCTCGGCGGCGACGGTCAGCAGGTGGACCGCGCGGCTCTGGGCCAGCAGCGGCAGCGCGCTGCGCAGCGCGTGCGCCGCCTCGTTGCCGCCGTCCCAGGCGATGCAGACGCTATCGAGCGGGAACGCCAGCGCCCGGTCCTCGGGCACCACCAGCACCGGGGTGCGCGTGGCGAGGGCGAGATCGCCGCCCAGCCCCGGCCGGCGGGACAGCACGACGACATCGGCCAGCCGCGCCGCGGCGACGAGCGCGTCGATCGGCTCCTCCTCGCTGCGCAGCACGACGAACGGCACGTCCTGGCGGGCGAGTTGCGCGCGCAGCTCGCCCGCTTGCGTGTCGTCGGCCTCGAGCGCCTGGCTGATCGCGTCGGGCACGATCTGGCTGCCGGTCATCGGATCGAGCGAGACGTAGCGCGCGACAGGGGTATCGACCAGCACGCTGATGCGGCCCTGGCTGGCGCGGGCCAGCGACAGGGCGGTCTCCAGCCGCGCGGCCATGCCCGGCGTCCGGTCCGCGTGGACGAGTATGGCGCGCATCCGCGTTCTCCTCCGCAAGGAAATGCCCGAGCCCGCATAGTGCTCCCGAAGCGAGGGCGAATCCAATGAAGAATGCGCAAAGCGCACGGGCCCTTGCGCATTCGGTAGCTTGCGGCAGGCGCGGCGAGCGGATAATTGCGGCCGCCGGGGACGCGGACGATCCGGCCCGGCAAGGAGTGGGATCCCGAATGAACAAGCTCTACCCCGATGCCACCGCCGCGCTCGACGGCCTGCTGCGTGACGGGCTGCTGATCGCCTGCGGCGGCTTCGGCCTTTGCGGCATTCCCGAGCGACTGCTCGACGCGGTGCGCGACAGCGGGGTCAAGAACCTGACCTTCGCCAGCAACAACGCCGGCATCGACAACGAGGGCATCGGCAAGCTGCTGCGCACCCGGCAGGTGAAGAAGATGATCGCGTCCTACGTCGGCGAGAACAAGGAGTTCGAGCGGCAGTACCTCTCGGGCGAGCTCGAGGTCGAGTTTTGCCCGCAAGGCACGCTGGCCGAGCGGATGCGCGCCGGCGGCGCCGGCATCCCCGGCTTCTACACCAAGACCGGCGTCGGCACGCTGATCGCCGAGGGCAAGGAGGTGAAGAGCTTCGCCGCCCCCGACGGAACCGATCAGGACTACGTGCTGGAACGCGGCATCTTCGCCGACCTCGCGCTGGTCAAGGCGTGGAAGGCGGACACCACCGGCAACGTGATCTTCCGCAAGACCGCGCGCAACTTCAACGTGCCGGCCGCGACCTGCGGCAAGGTCTGCGTGGTCGAGGTCGAGGAAGTGGTCGAGGCCGGCAGCCTCGATCCCGACGCGATCCACCTGCCCGGCGTCTATGTCCAGCGGCTGATCGTCGGCGCGCCTTACGACAAGAAAATCGAGTTCCGCACGGTCAGGTCGCGCGAGGCCGCGTGATCGGGGCGCGGCCGCGCCTGATGCTCGCCGCGGCGGCGCTGCCCGTCGCGCTGGGCGGCTGCGTCGCGGCGGCGCTGCCGATCGCCGCGGGCGCGATGGCCGCGCGCAGCGCGGTCAAGCCCAAACCCGCCCGCCGTGCCCAGCCGCCCGTCGTCGCCCTCCCCGTCCCCCGCGCCGGCGGCCGCGCGGTGCTGCTCCCCGGCATGACCGCGCTGCCGGTGCCGACCGGCGCCGACGGCTACGCCGCCTTCGCCGATTTCGCGCTCGCCTGGGCGGCCAAGCCCAAGCCCGAGAACGGCGGCCTCTCGGCCGTGCTGACCGCCGAGAGCCAGTTGCCCCAAATCCAGCGCGTGCCCTGCCGCCAGTTGCCGCCGGCGGTGGTGATCGACCTCGATCCAGACCGCGCGATCTTCGCGCCCGAGGCGCCCGGCACCGCGCAGCCGGGTCTCGCGGCACGGCTAAGCGCGCTGCGCGCGGCGGGCATCACCGTGATGTGGCAGTCCGCGCTCGGCGTCGAGCAGGTCTCCAAGGTCTATGACGCGCTGCGCCGCAGCGGGCTCGATCCCGAAGGCGTCGACCGGCTGCTGCTGGTCCGCCAGGCCGACGAGCGCAAGCACACCCGCCGTCTCGCCGCCACGCGCGATTGGTGCATTCTCGCGGTGGCCGGCGATCGCGACGGCGACTTCGACGAACTGTTCGACTATCTGCGCAACCCGGACTACGCCCTGCCGCTCGCGCCCTTGCGCGGCGCCGGCTGGTTCACCGCGCCTCCACCCATTCAACCCGCACCGAACGCCACGGAGAGCCCAAGCCAATGACAACGCCAGACGCCGCCACCCCAGATACCGGCACGAGGGGCTGGACCCGCGACGAGATGGCCGCCCGCGCCGCGCGCGAGCTGCGCGACGGCTTTTACGTCAACCTGGGCATCGGCATCCCGACGCTGGTGGCGAACCATGTGCCCGCCGGCATCACCGTTACCTTGCAGTCGGAGAACGGGATGCTGGGCATCGGCCCCTTCCCCTACGACGACGAAGTCGATCCCGACCTGATCAACGCCGGCAAGCAGACGGTCAGCGAGCTTGCCCATTCGGCCTATTTCGACAGCGCGCAGAGCTTCGCGATGATCCGCGGCGGCCACATCGACCTCGCCGTGCTCGGCGCGATGGAAGTGGCGCAGAACGGCGACATCGCCAACTGGATGATCCCGGGCAAGATGATCAAGGGCATGGGCGGGGCGATGGACCTCGTCGCCGGGGTCAAGAAGATCATCGTCGTCATGGAGCACGTCGCCAAGGACGGCGCGCCCAAGTTCATCCCCGAATGCACGCTGCCGCTCACCGGCAAGAACGTGGTCGATATGATCGTCACCGACCTCGCCGTGTTCCAGCGGCCCGATCACGCCTCGCCGTTCAAGCTGATCGAGCTCGCGCCGGGCGTCACGCCTGAGGAAGTGCGCGCCAAGACCACCGCCCACTACACCGAATAAGGCCACTACACCTATTAAGGAGAGACTCGATGACCGACCTCGCCGCGATTCCGCTGACCCGCATCGACGGCAGCGCCGACACGCTCGCCAACCACAAGGGCAACGTCCTGCTGGTGGTCAACGTCGCCTCCAAGTGCGGGCTCACCCCGCAATACGAAGGGCTCGAGAAGCTGTACGAAGGCTACAAGGACCGCGGCTTCGAAGTGCTGGGCTTCCCCGCCAACGACTTTCGCGGCCAGGAGCCCGGCACGCACGCGGAAATCGAGGAATTCTGCAAGCTGAACTACGGCGTCTCGTTCCCGCTGTTCGCCAAGGCCGACGTCAGCGGCCCCGACAAACAGCCGCTCTACGCCAAACTGGTCGAAGCGGTGCCGACCAAGCAGGGCGATGTCGAGGGCATGCGCGAGAAGTTCCGCAGTCTGGGCATGACGCCCAACGCGGACCCGGAAGTGCTGTGGAACTTCGAGAAGTTCCTGATCGATCGCGACGGCGCCGTCATCGGCCGCTTCGCCCCCGCGATGACGCCCGAAGACCCCGAGCTGGTCGCAGCGATCGAGAGCGCGCTGGCGAAGTAGCGATTGAGCGGGGGCTGCGCGCCAGCCCCCTCAGCTCACCACGCGGCCGCCGTTGACGCCGATTGTCTGGCCGGTGACATAGCCGGTCTCCTCCAGGCACAGCCAGGCGCAGGCGTTGGCGATGTCGTCGGGCTCGCCCATGCGGCGCACCGGCAGGGTCGAAAGCAGGACCTCGGTCGGGATCTGGAAGCGGTCGCGGTTGGCTTCCGACATGATCGTGCCCATCACCGAGCCGGGCGGGATGTTGTTCACCGTGATGCCGAGCGGGCCGAACTCCTGCGCCATCGACCGCGTCATCGTCACCACCGCGCCCTTCGACGAGGAATAGGTGATCATGTTGACCGCGCCGGTCTGCGCCGAGGAGGACGAGATGTTGACGATGCGGCCCCAGTGCGCCGCCTTCATGTCGGGCAGCACGGCCTGGCTGAGGATCATCGGGCCGCGCACGTTGACCGCATAGACGAAGTCCCACAACTCGTCGGTGATTTCCTCGAACGGGGTGAAATCGGTGACGCCGGCGTTGTTGACCAGGATGGTGATCGGGCCGAAGGCGTCGCGCAGCGTCTCGACCGCGGCGAACACCGCCTCGCGCTTCGAGACGTCGGCGCCCAGCGCCATCGCCTTGCCGCCGGCCTCGACGATCGCCTGGACCGTATCGGCGCAACGCGCCGCGTCGAGGTCCAGCACGCCGACGGCGACACCGTCCCTCGCCAGCCGCCGCGCACACGCCGCCCCGATCCCCGCCGCCGCGCCGGTGACCAATGCTGTCCTGATCGTCATGTCCTGCTCTCCCGTGAAGAATTGATTCTTGGAACGATTAGCCAATATCGGGACGGCGGGAACGGGGTTTGTCGATCGGCGTCCCTTTCTCCGGCGGGGCGATGGCGGGCGATTTTCGTCTCACGCGAAGCCGCGAAGAAGATTTCGCGCAGAGACCACAAAGAACGCAGAGAGATCGTGCCCGCGGCGAAGGCGCGCTTCAATCGCAGGAAGACCAGGCCTTCGGCAGGGTTCCATGCCTCCGCGGCCTCTGCGATCTCTGCGCGAACAAACTTTTTTCTTCGCTGCTTCGCCTGAGACAGCGACTGAGCTTGCCGAGAGATCGGGGATGCTAGCCGGCGATCACCTCGGTGAAGCGGCGCGCGACCCAGCCCGAGGCGCAAGGGCCGCGGTAGGGCTGGCGGCGGGCGACCGGGGAGCCGGTGCCGCAATCGGCCTTGCCGGTCGGGTCGTAGAGCACGCCAAGCCACTGGCCGCCGCCGCGATCGTCGCAGGCGATGAGCCACTGGCCCGGCCGCAAGCGGGCGAGCTCGCGGGCCTTGGGCGACGGGCGGCTGCGCAGCGAGAGATAATTGTCGCCGCGCGGATCCAGCCCGGCGACACGCACGACGGTGGAGCAGGCATCGAGATCGGCGTAGCGGCCGATGATCACCGGCACCTCGGGCGCCGGCGGCGCTGCGCCGATTCCCAGGAGGGCGGCGGCGAGAAGCGTCAGGCGCGCGGGCATCGGCAGCATGGCTTCTCCAATCAGAGACCCATGCAGAGGTACTTGATCTCCATGTAGTCGTCGAGGCCGTGGCGCGAGCCTTCGCGGCCCAGGCCCGACTGCTTGATGCCGCCGAACGGCGCGACCTCGGTGGAGATGAGGCCGGTGTTGATGCCGACCATGCCCGCCTCGAGCGCCTCGCCCACGCGCCACACGCGGGCGATGTCGCGCGCGTAGAAGTAGCTGGCCAGGCCGAACTCGCTGGCGTTGGCGAGGCGGATCGCCTCGTCCTCATCCTTGAAGCGGATCACGCCCGCCAATGGCCCGAAGGTCTCCTCGCGGGCGAGCAGCATGTCGGCCTTGACGTTGGCGATCACGGTCGGTTCGAAGAACGTGCCGCCGAGCGAACTGCGCCGGCCGCCGGCCAGCACGGTGGCGCCGCCCGCGATCGCATCGGCCAGGTGCTCCTCGACCTTCTCGACGCCGCCCGCGTCGATCAGCGGGCCGACGTCGGTGCCGGCGTCCATGCCGTAACCGATCTTGAGGCCCTTCACGCGGCTCGCCAGCTTCTCGACGAATTCGTCATAGACGCCGTCCTGCACGTAGAAGCGGTTGGTGCAGACGCAGGTCTGGCCGTTGTTGCGGAACTTGGAGATCATCGCGCCGTCGATCGCGGCATCGACGTCGGCGTCGTCGAACACCAGGAACGGCGCGTTGCCGCCCAGTTCCATCGACACCTTCTTCACGGTGTCGGCGCATTCGCGCAGCAGTTGGACGCCGATCTCCGTCGATCCGGTGAAGGTCAGCTTGCGGACCACCGGGCTGCGCGTCAGCTCGCCACCGATGGCGCGGGCGCTGCCGGTGACGACGTTGAACACACCCGCCGGAATGCCCGCCTGCTCGGCCAGCGCGGCCATCGCCAGCGCCGAGAAGGGCGTCGCGGTCGCCGGCTTGAGCACCATCGTGCAGCCCGCGGCCAGCGCCGGGCCGAGCTTGCGGGTGATCATCGCGTTGGGGAAGTTCCAAGGCGTGATCGCCGCGACGACGCCGACCGGCTGCTTCAGCGTGATGATCCGGCGGTCGGGCGCGTGGCCGGGGATGACATCGCCATAGGCGCGCTTGCCCTCTTCGGCGAACCATTCGATGAAGCTGGCGCCATAGCCGATCTCGCCCTTGGCTTCGGCGAAAGGCTTGCCCTGCTCGCGGCTGAGGAGCTCGCCGAGCGCGTCCTGGTTGGCCATCATCAGGTCGAACAGCTTGCGCAGGATCTTCGCGCGATCGCCCGCGGTCCTGGCGCGCCAGGCCGGCAGCGCCTTCTCGGCGGCGGCGATGGCGCGCGCGGTCTCGGTCTCGCCCATGTTGGGCACGGTGCCCAGCACGGTGCCGGCGCCGGGATCGCTGACGTCGATCGTCTTGCCCGAATCCGCATCGAGCCACTGGCCGTCGATGTAGCACTGCTGCTTCAGGAAATCGGTGTAAGCCATCGTCCAACCTTCCGTTCCGAGCGCGGCGTGGGCCGCAGCCTCTCCTGCCGGCGCGCATAGGAGGGACTGGGGGCCGTGGCAACTCATGGCGCGCCCGCCTGCAAGCCCGCGCAAGCCTGCTTGCTTTGCCCGCCCGGATCGGGCATTGCCCTAAAAGTCGAAAAACTATTCCATATATAGAAATTAGAGGGTGCCGTGAAACACGCTGGCTATATCGATGGCGCATTCGTCGAAGGGGAAGGCGCGGCCTTCATCGTCGAGAACCCCTCGGACGAAACGGTGGTCGCCGAAGTACGAGGCGCCAGCGCGGCGCAGTTCGGCCACGCGATCCGCGCGGCGCGCACCGCGTTCGACGACGGACGCTGGAGCGCTCTCACGATGAAGGCGCGCGGCGAGGCGATGCGCCGCTATGCGGCGGCGCTGCGCGGCCACGCCGACCGGCTGCGCGAGCTGGCGGTGGCCGAAGCCGGCTGCCCGGTCTCCTCGACGGTGATGGGCGCGCAATCGGCCGGGCCGCTGCGCATGGCGGACGAGTTCATCGACTTGTTCCTGTCGCTGCCCGAGCATGAGGACAACCCGTTGCCGCTGCACGAGCGGGTCAACCCGCACTTCACCGTGCAGAGCCTCAAGCTCTACCGCCCGCTCGGCGTGGTTGCGGCGATCTCGGCCTACAACGTCCCGTTCTACACCGCCTTGTGCAAGGTCGTGCCGGCGCTGATGGCGGGCAATTCGGTGATCCTGCGGCCCAACCCGCTCACCCCGCTCTCGGCGATGATCTTCGCCCAGGCGGCCGAGGAAGCCGGGCTCCCTCCCGGCGTGCTCAACGTTCTGCTCGAAGGCGGGCTCGAAGGCGGGCAGATGATCTCCACCGACACGGCGGTTGATCTCGTCAGCTTCACCGGCTCATGCACCGTCGGCGCCAAAGTGGCCGAGCAGGCGGCGCCGACGCTCAAGCGGCTGATCCTCGAGCTCGGCGGCAAGTCGGCGCAGATCTACCTGCCCGATTCGGTCGAGCGCGCCGGTTCGGCCGCGTTCTCGGTCTGCACCGCGCACGCCGGTCAGGGCTGCGTGCTCGGCACCCGCGTCTTCGTGCCCGAGGCCGACAAGGCCCGCGTGCTCGAGGCGATGGCGGCTGCGGTAGCAAACGTGCGGATCGGCCACGCCAGAGATCCCGAAACCCAGCTCGGCCCGGTGATCAGCGCCGGCCAGCGCGCCCGCTGCGAGCATTTCACCCAGGCCGCGATGGCGGCGGGCGGACGCATTGTCACCGGCGGCAAGCGCCCGGCGCACATCGACAAGGGCTATTACTTCGAGCCGACCGTGCTCGACTTGCCCGACAACGCCAACCCCGCCGCGCAAGAGGAGATCTTCGGCCCGGTGATCGGCGTGATCGGCTACCGCGATCTCGACCATGCGGTGGCGATGGCCAACGACAGCCGCTTCGGCCTGTCGGGCTGGGTCCACGGCAAGGACAAGGTCAAGGCGTTCGAGACCGGCCTCAAGATCCGCAGCGGCGCGGTCAACGTCAACGGCGCGCTGATGTCGAGCTACGCCAGCGGCGGCGGCATCAAGATGAGCGGTCTCGGACGCGAGCGGGGCGTGGAAGGGATGCGCGAGTTCCAGATGGTCACCACGTTCAATCTTGGCGGCTGACCAAGGCACGTTGAGGGAGACTGAGGGACATGCAGGGACTGCTTGAGGGCAAGGTCGCGGTCATCACCGGCGCCGGCTCGGGCGTCGGACGCGCGGCGGTGAAGCTGTGGACGCAGCACGGCGCGCGGGTGATCGCCGCCGACATCGACCTCGCCGGCGCCGAGGAATCGGTTCGCCTGGCCGAAGCCGGCGAGCGCGCCGCGGCGGCCGCCTGCAACGTCGCCGAGGCCGCCGCGGTCGATGCCGCGGTGCGCCTGGCGGTCGAGCGCTTCGGCCGGCTCGACGTGATGTACAACAACGCCGGCATCACCGTGCCGCCCGTCCCCGGCCAGGGTCTGCGCCGGTTGACCGAGCTGCCGCCCGAGCAGATGCGCCGCGTCGAGGACGTCAACATCAACGGCGTCGTCTATGGCGCGCAGGCCGCGATCCGCCAGTTCGAGGCGCAAGGGGCCGGCGGCGCGATCGTCAACACCGCCTCGGTCGCCGGGCTGATCGGCTATGGCGGCGTGCTCTACGGCGCGACCAAGGGCGCGGTCGTGGCGCTCACCCGCGCGCTCGCCATCGAGGTCGCCGACCAGGGCATCCGCGTCAACGCGGTCTGCCCCGCCGGCATGCTCACGCACTATTCGGGCATGGACCCCGACAGCCCGCATAAGGACCGCATCCTCGAAGGCATGGGCAAGGCGCACCCGCTGGGTCGCGCGATCGACCCGGTCGACACCGCGGCGGCGGCGATGTTCCTCGCCTCGGAGCTCGCGTCAAACATCACCGGCGTAGCGCTGCCGGTCGATGGCGGCCTCACCGCCGGGCGCAAGGTCGGCGGCTGAGATGATGAAACAGGTCGTGCTCACCGCCTACGCGCGCGGCAACCCCAAGGCGGCGGACTTCCGCGTCGAGACGGTGCCGATCCCCCAGGCCGGCGAAGGCGAGATCCTGCTGCGCACGCTGTGGCTGGCGCTCGACCCGCTGATCCGCTTCTCCATCGATGAAAGGCCGATCTCGGGTGCGACGCATGTGAAGCTGGGCGAGGTCATGTTCGGCCCGACGGTGAGCGAGGTCGTGGCCTCCAACCACCCCGACTATAGGCCCGGCGACGTGGTCGAGGGCCGCACCGGCTGGCGCGAATACGCGGTGGTCGATCCGGCCAAATGCGACTACCGCGGCCCGCCGCGGATCGTCGATCCGACCCTCGCGCCGGTCTCGACCGCGCTCGGCGCGCTCGGCATGCCGGGGCAGACCGCGCATTCGGCGATCGTCGCGATCGGCCGGGTCAAGGCCGGCGAGACGGTGGCGATCTCGGCGGCGGCGGGCGCGGTCGGCACCATCGCCGGGCAGATCGCGCATATCCTCGGCGCGCGCGTCGTCGGCATCGCCGGCGGCCCGGCCAAGTGCCGGGCGCTGCTCGGCCTCGGCTTCGACGCCGCCGCCGACTACAAGGCGCCCGATTTCGACGCGCAGCTCAAGGCGGCGATGCCCGAAGGCGCCGACGTCTATGTCGACAGCGTCGGCGGCGCGGTCACGCTGACCGTGCTCAACCACCTCAAGCGCGGCGCGCGCATGCCGATGTGCGGCTACATCGCCTACTACGGCGTCGGCATGGAAGGCCCGGGGCCCGATCACTTGCCCGGCTTCTACCGGCAGATCATGGCCAAGGGCCTGGAGATCAAGGGCTTCGCCGGCATCGCCGCGAGCCGCGCGGTGCTGGACGACATCGCCGGCTGGCTGCGCGAGGGCAAGCTCAAGACGCCCGAGGTCGTGGTCGAGGGACTGGCCGCCGCGCCCGCAGCCTTCGCCAGCGTGTTCTCCGGCAACGCGAACGTCGGCAAGCTGCTGGTGCGCGTCGGCTGATCCAGACATCGCGCCAAACATCGCTGACGCGGTTGCCCGCTCCGGCAAATGGGACGACAATCCGGCCAATGGCTATCGCGATCCTTCCCCCGCCGCCGCGCCGCACCGCCAATCCCGCGCCGATGCGGCCCGCCAATTCCGTGCGCCGGACCTCGAGCATCGACGTCTCGTGGCCCGAAGGCGAGCTGGGCGACCGGCTGTTCATCGGCCGGGTGCGCGACTATCGCACGCCCCCGGCGGGCGGTGTCGGCACGCCGATCGCGGAGGCCGAAGTCCAGGCGCGGCTGGCGCTCGACAAGACCATCACCGCGATCGCCGCCGCCCCCTCGCCCAGCCGCATCGGTGCGCTCGTCGGCCTGCGCGGCGGCAACCATCTGCGCCTGGCGATCCGCGAGCTGATGCCAGAGCTGATCGCCGAGGGCGCGCCGCTCTACCTCGCGCTCGATGACCTTTCGGGCACCGCGCTGGTCTCCGCCTTCGGCTGGTCGCTGTGGAACCCCGAATGGGCCGAGCGCATGCGCGCGCAGATGGCGGACGGCAGCGCCACCCAACGCATCGGCCCGCAAGCCAACGTCTGCTGGGGCTTGCAGGACGGCAACAGCGGGGTCGATCCCGAGACCCGCCCGGACTCGGTGGCCGATGCCGATGCCGGCGACCTGCGCAATCCCGCCGATCCCCAGGGCTGGCACGCGCTGCCCGAGGCGGACGGCGCCGGCTTCCGCCGCGCGCGGCGGATCGACGTGACGCACGACGCGTGCGCCGGGCTGCTGCGCATCGAGGCGGCGTTCCAGGACAGCGCCCGCCAGCGCGAGGGCGGCCGCATCGCGATCCACGAATATCGGATCGCCGCCACCGCCGATGCCAAGACGCTCGAACTGCGGACGCTCGAGCCCGAGGCGCGCGTCCTGCCGTTCTCCGAGTGTCCGGGCGCCATCGCCAACGCTCGCCGTCTGATCGGCGGACGCCTGCCCGAGATCCGCGAATCGGTTCTGGCGCACTTGCGCGGTCCCGAAGGGTGCACCCACCTCAACGACGCGCTCCGCGCGCTCGCCGAAGTGCCCAAGCTGGCTCAGTATCTGGAGACCCGGGCGGCTTAAGCGCGCCCCGCTTCCAATTCGTATAGGATCTCAAGCCGCGATGGCGCGGCGGCAGAACTCCCAGATCTCGCGTTCCAGGCGCTGGCGTTCCTCGCCAGCCCGCAGGCCGCTTTCCTCCGCGAGCAGTTCGGTGTGCACGGTGGTGGAGACCAGGTTGTAGAGGAACGTCGCCTGGAGCGCGGGGTCGCAGGCGCGGAACCGCCCCTCGGCGATGCCTTGCGCGACGATCTCGGCGATCAGGCCGAGCAGCGGCGCGAGCGCGACCTGAAGTTCGGCCGGTCGCGATTCGGCCAGCCGCAAGTGCTCGCGGCTGAGCGCCGCGCCGCGCCTGTCGCTCGGCGTCTCGCCGCCCTCCGCGCCGATCGCCCCGAGGACGATGCTGGAAACGATCAGGTGAAGCTTGTCGAAGGGATCGACAAACCCCTCCGCCAGCCTGCGGAAATGCCCGGCAGCGCCGTGCAGCGCGTGCTCGAACACCGCCAGGACAAGGTCGTCCTTGCCGGCGAAGCGCTCGTAGAACGCGCGGCGGGCCAGGCCGGTGCGCTTGAGCACAGCGCGGATCGTCAGCCCTTCAAGCCCTTCCTCGTGCAGCAGGCCATAGGCCGCCTCCACCAGCACCCGCGTGCGGTCGGCCAACTCGCCGGCAGGGCGCGGCGGCAGCGGCGCGAGCGGATCGGTGAGCAGGGTTTCCGCCAGGGAACCGGGTACGAAGGGCGTAAAGGGATCGGGCATGAACCGGCGATTACGCGCTCCGCGCAATGTGGTCCAGCGCGACCGGCCCAATGCCGATTGCCTTTTCATCGGGCTTCCGCTATTGGATGAGAACGACGTTCTCAAATACACGCAGATGGGAGTACGCATGCCGAAGGTCACCTATATCCCCGCCCACGGCGAGGCGCGCGTCATCGACGTGCCCGTCGGCGAAAACGTCATGCGCGGCGCGCTGTACAACGACGTCGAAGGTATCGTCGGCGAATGCGGCGGCGGTCTCGCCTGCGCGACTTGCCACTGTTACATCGACGAAGCCTGGTTCGCGAAGACCGGGACGCCTTCGGACGCCGAGGTCGAGATGTTCGATTCCGCCTCAAGCGAGGTGCGGCCGACCAGCCGGCTGAGCTGCCAAGTGGTGGTCACGGACGAGCTGGACGGCCTCGTCGTACACCTTCCCGAAACACAATACTAAGGCGAAAGGGGATCGACATGGCCAGCCCAGCGCAACAGCAGTTCCAGATTCCCGATCATGTCCCGGCCGATCTGGTGCACAACATCGGGCTCGTCGAAGGGCCCGAGTTCCTCGCCGATCCGCACAATTTCATGGCAAAGCTGCACGACCGCCTGCCGCCGATCTTCTACAGCGTCGGCTCGACGGGCGGCGCCTGGTACCTGCTCAAACACGCCGACGCCTTCTTCGCGCTGCGCAATCCGGACTACTTCACCACCGCCGGCGCGACGCCGTTCCCGCGCGATCCGAACGATCCGTTCCAGTTCATCCCGCTCGAGATCGATCCGCCGCACCACCGCAAGTACCGCGCGATCCTCGACCCGATCTTTTCGCCCGCGGCGATCATGAAGATGGAGAAGAGCATCCGCGAGCTCTCCGATGGACTCATCGACGAGATCGTCGACAAGGGCGGCTGCGAGTTCACCACCGCCTATGGGCGGCCGCTGCCGGTTTCGATCTTCCTCGATATCATGGGCCTGCCCCAGTCGATGCGCGACACTTTCGTCGAATGGGCGGTCGGCCTGCTGCATTCGACCGACCGCGCCGACATGGGCCGCGCCTTCCAGTCGATCGTCGCCTACTTGAAGGAGGCGATCGCCGAGAAAACCAGGAACCCCGACGACAAGGTGATCAGCCGCATCGTTCAGGCCGCGCCTGACGGCCAGCCGCTGAGCGGCCAGGAGGTGTTCGGCTTCGTGGTGTTCCTGTTCATCGCCGGGCTCGACACCGTGTTCGCGACGATGAACAACATCTGGCTGTGGCTCGCCGAAAACCCCGAGCGTCGGCGCGAGATCCTCGCGCGGCCGGGCGACATGAACGCGATCACCGAAGAGCTGCTGCGCAAGTACGCGGTCACCTTCTCGGGTCGCACCTTGCGCCAGGACCTCGAACTGCGCGGCGTGCGGATGAAGGCTGGCGACAAGGTCACCAGCATCCTGCCCGCCTGCAACTACGACCCCGAGGTGTTCCCGAACCCGACCGAGGTGGACTTCGATCGTCCGCGCAAGCCGATCCTGTCGTTCGCCGGCGGCGTCCACAGCTGCATGGGCGCGCATCTGGCGCGGCTGGAGATCCGCATCGGCCTGGAGGCCTGGCTGCAGCGCATCCCCGAGTTCTCGGTCAAGCCGGGCACCGAGATCGAGTATCGCCCCGGCGGGGTTGTCGGTCCGGAGTATCTGCCGCTGGTCTGGTGACACCGCCGCGTGCCAGACTGACGAGGAAAGGTACGCAGGATGGTAGCCATGCCGCTCGCCCACGTCAGCTGGGCGGTCGCCGATAACGCCGCGCGCCAGGCGTGCGATGCGTTCTTCCTCGACGTGTTCGGGGCCGAGACCGCGTTCGAGATGCTCGTGACTCCGGAAGCGGCGGCGTTGGGCCTCGACCGCGAGGAGCGGCTGATGATGGTGGGCGACACCATGATCATCCCGATCGCGCCGGCCGGCCCGGCGTTGGAGGCGGGATCGCCGGTGGGGGAGATGCTGCGGCGCAGCGCGGTGCCGCACCGCTGGCTGGGCGTCGCGCTCAAGGTCGCCGACCTGCCCGCGGCCGACGCCTGGATGCGGGCGCGCGGCTTCGCGCCGCAGTACGATCCCGGAATGGAAGCTCACTATTTCCTGATCGCGCGGCACCAACTCCTGGGCCTGCGTATGGAAGTGCTGGCGCAGGACCTGCCAAACGATCCGCGGCATATGCCCGGCTGGACGCCAGCCTGGTGGCGCGACACGCATCCGCTCGGCATCGAGGGGTTGCAGGCCATTGGGCTTTCCGCGCCTTCGCTGGACGAGGCCCGCGCGGTCCTCGCCGACCGGCTCGAATGGCCCGAGATCGGCACCCGCCCGCTGCCGACGGACGACGCGGACTGCGCTGCCTTCGCGATGGGCGACACCGTGCTCGAGGCGATGGTCGGGCATGGGCCCGAAAGCCTGGTCGCGCGCCATGCGCGCGAAGTGAAGGGGATCTATTGCCTGACCTTCAAGGTCCGCTCGGCCGAGGCCGCCGCCGCCTACTTGCGCGGCAAGGGACTGGCGCTGGTGGGCGACACCGCCGACCGCTTCGCGATCGATCCCGCGCAGGCGTTCGGGCGGCTGATCTACTTCACCGAAAACGCCGTACCGGGCTATCCGCCACTCGGCTCGAAGCTGACCCGCCCGGCGGTGTTTCCCGCCTGAACCCTGGCCCGCCTGCGCTATTGACGCAGCCACGCCACCGCCCTACCCCGCTATGAATTCGAAATCGCGAACGGGACCAATGACGCGCTCTTCGCCCGGGGTCATGCGCATCGCCGCGATCCTCAACTTCATGGCCGACCATCCGGGTCAGGCCTTCGCGCTGACCGACCTGGTGCGCGCGCTCAAGCTCAGCCGCGCGACGTGCCACGCGCTGCTCGCCGGGCTGGTCGAGGTCGGCTACCTCTACCGGGCGAGCGACAAGACCTATATGCTCGGCCCCCGGCTCGCCGCGATCGGCCGCGCCGCCGCCGAGCATCGCTCGCCGACCGAAGTCGCGCAGCCCGAACTGCGCCGGCTGGCCGATGCATTCGACGTGGTCAGCGCGCTCTTCGTGCTCGAAGGCGACACCATCCATGTGCGCGAGCGGGCGGCCTCGATCAGCCATGTCGGCCATTCGATTCCCCTGGGCGCGCAAGTTCAGCTGCGGCTGCCTTCGGCCGCGGTGTTCCTCGCCTGGACCCCGCGCGAGGCGCAGGCCTGGCTCGACCGACTCGATCCGCCGCCGCTCGCGGAAGAGCGCGAGGGCTTCGCCGCGACGCTCGCGTTCGGGCGTGAGCACGGCTTCATCGCCTTCGTCCAGGACGCCGACGCCGGGCCGCTGATCGACGCGCGCGGCGCGCTGCCGGGCGCCGAGCCGGCCGACCGGCGGGTAGCGATGCTGACCAGCATCGCGCCCGAGCGCAGTTACGCCCTGCGCTCGATCACCGCGCCGGTCTACGAGGGCGGCGTGCTGGCCTTCGTCGTCGGGTTGCTCGGCTTCAATCGGACGATCACCGGGCGCGAACTGCTGGCCGCGGCCGACCAATTGAGGCAAGCCGCCGCCCGCATCGGCGGCTTCCTGGGCTGATCCAGGCGCCCCTCAACTGCCCTCAACTCCCCTCAAATCCCCAACGGCGTCCCTCGGCGGGACTTGACCTTGCGCGCCGCCACGCATAATAATTCGAACAACTTTTCGATATTACGAATTATGGGAGCTAGGGGATGTCCGATGTGATCGTCGCGCCGGAGACGCGCGACCTTGCCGACCTGGCGCATGACCTCACCGCGTGGATGCAGCGCCGGATGCCCCAGGCCACCGACCTGCGGCTGGACAACTTCGACTATCCGCGCGGCGCCGGGCAGTCGCACGAAACGATCCTGTTCGACGCCCGCTGGCGCGAGGCCGGGGGCGAACGCAGCCAGGGCTGCGTGGTGCGAATCAAGCCGGGCGCCTTCACTGTCTTCCCCGACAATCTGTTCGACGAGCAGTTCGAGGTGATGCGCGTGCTGCACGAGAGCGGCCGGGTTCGCGTCGCTCGGCCGATGTGGCTCGAGCCGAACGCGAGCGTGATCGGCAAGCCGTTCTTCGTGATGGAGAAAGTCTCGGGCCGGGTGCCGGTGAGCATCCCGCCCTACTCCGCCTTCGGCTGGCTGGCCGAAGCGACGCCGGCGCAGCGGCGGCGGCTGTGGGAGAACGCGGTGGCGCAGCTCGCCGCCGTGCAGAGCGCGCCGCTCGACCGGCTCGGCTTCCTCGCCGGCCCCGCCCATGCGCGCGACGGTCTGGCGCAGGAGTGGGACAAGTACGAACGCTTCGTCGCCTGGCTGCGCCCCGACCCGCGCGCCGAGATCCTCGCCGCCGGCCTCGCCCGGCTCAAAGCCGCCTGGCCCGACAACCAGCCGCCAGGGCTCGTGTGGGGCGATGCGCGGATCGGCAACATGATGTTCGACGACGACTTCGCCGTGGTCGCGGTGATGGACTGGGAGCAGCCCTCGCTTGGCGGCGCGCTGCACGATCTCGCCTGGTTCACCACGCTGAGCGAATCGATGCACGGCCGCGAGGCGCGGAACGGCGTGTTCCTCGACGGCATGGGCTCCCGCGAGGAGACGGTGGCACTGTGGCAGGACATCACCGGCAAATCGGCCGCCGACCTGCCCTGGTACGAGGAATTCGCGCAGCTCAAGATGAGCTGCACCGGCGTGCGGCTCGACCATCTGCGCGGCACCGAGATGGTCAAGCCCGACTGGCTCGCGCAGCGTCTCAAGGTGAATTGAACGCTCGCAAGCACCCCGTCTCACGGTCAACTGTTAATATGACAAGGTTGTCCCATACCCCCGCCACCGCCGAAGACCAGCGCGGCCCAAACCGTTCCCACTTTTCCGCGCGATGCTCCAACTCACCCCGTCGTCGCCACCGCCTCGGCCTGCGCCAGCTCGTCGCTCGGCGCCTCCGCGTCGCGGGCGTGCATGCGGACATAGGGGACGATCAGCGTGACCAGCAGCGCCAGCCCGCCGAAAGTGTAGTAGATCGCGGCGTAGCTGCCGGTCTGGTCGAAGATGAAGCCGAACAGCGGCGGCGTCGTCATCAGCGCGGCGAGCGAGACCATGCTGAGCAGGCCAACCGCGCGGCCGACCGCCTCGCGCCCGAACACTCGCGCGCCGAGCATGCTTTCGAGCGGGATCATCATGCCGCCGAACAGCCCGACGACGCCGACGCCGGCGGCGATCAGCCCGAAGCCCAGGTGCGCCTGCGTGAGGATCAGCATGCCCGCCCCGAATCCGGCGAGGCTGGTGACCGCGAGGACGCGCGGGTTCATCCGGTCGGCGATGGCCGCGAAGACCAGCTTCGAGACGAAGCCGCAACTCGCGTAGATCGAGATGAGGTAAGCGGCGGTCGCGGGCTTCACCCCCTGGTCGATGGCCATCGGCGCGAGGCTGGTCACCATGCCCTTCATGCCCGAGGTGACGACGGTGAGCATCAGCACGATCAGCCAGAACGCCGGATCGCCAAGGATGGCGCTGGCGCGGAGCGGGGGGCGGGCGGCGGGCGCGGGCGGCGCGGCGGGATCGATCGCCTCGCCATCGGGCCGGAGCCCCTTCTGCGCCGGATGATCGACCACCAGCGCCGCGGCGACCGTGCTCAGCGCGAAGATCAGCACCGCGAAGATCCGCAAGCCCTCGCGCCAGGAGAAGGCGCCGAGGAACCCCTGGATGATCGGCGGGAACACGATGCCGCCCATCGCGATGCCGGCGATGGCGAAGCCCAGCGCGGCGCCGCGCCGGCGGACGAACCAGCGCGACAGCAGGACCGTGGCCGCCACCGGACCGAGCAGCACGTTCGACGGCGCGATCAGCAGCGCATAGGCGAGCAGAACCTGGGTGAAGCTCTGCGCCAGTGTGATCGCGACATAGCCGGCGCCCAGCAGCGCCGAGCCGATCAGCATCATCCGCCGCACCGAGGTCCGGTCCATCATCCCGCCGAGGAACGGCGCGATCAAGGCCGAGGTGCCCGAGATCACCGTCATCGCCAGCGCCAGCACCGCGCGGCTCGGCTTGAACTCGGCCGCCAGCGGCACCGCGACGACGCTGAACGACGAGGTCACCGTCGCCACGCAGGCGAGCAGCACGAAGGCGCTCGCCACCTGTCGCCAGCCGATGGCGAAGCTGCCTTTCACACCGCTCTCCCGTTTTTATCCGTTCTGCAAACTAACCGCTGGTCCCGCGACCCTCAACACGCGCGAGAATGCGCGTAGATCTCGATCCTCCCCCTTCGGGGGAGGTGGCAGCCCCCATTCGACAAGCTCAGGGTAACCCACGCCCTTGGCGTGGGGGCTGACGTAGGGGGTGCGGACATAGGTGACATTCGTGTATGTCCGCACCCCCTCCACCACCGCTTCGCGGCGGTCCCCCTCCCCCGATGGGGGAGGATCGAGCGGCAATCGCGAAAGCGACTTTCCCCATCAATCCAGCCGCAGGAACTTCCGCGCGTTGTCGTGGATGATCGCGCGGATATCCGCGTCGGGCACGCCGGCGAAGTCGCGCTTGATGACGTCGTGGCTGTTCGGGAAAGTCGTTTCCGAATGCGGATAGTCCGACGACCACATGATGTTCCTGCCACCCGGCAAATCGCGCAGCAGCACGCCGGTGCGGTCCTGGATGAACGAGCCCCAGACGTGTCGGTCCATGTACCAGCTCGGCGGCTTGTCGATCACGCTCTCGGTCCAGTAGCGCTGCTTTTCCCAGGTGCGGTCGCAATATTCGGCGTACCAGGAGAACCAGCCCACGCCCGATTCCATCGATCCGATGCGCAGGTCGGGGAAGCGTTCGAAAATGCCGTTGAAGATGAAGATGCCGATCGGTTCGGCCATCGCCAGCTTGCTCATCGGCATGTCGGGCAGGAAGTGCTGCTTCTCGCCGAAGCGCGGCACGCGGCCGCCCAGGTGGAAGGTGATGACCATGCCGTAGTCGCTCAGCACCTTCCACAGTCGGTCGAATTCCGGCTGGTAGTATTGCAGCGCGCCCTTGGGGTCGCCGGTCTGGGCCGAGACCTGGCCGGACTTCATGTTCTTGATCTCGGACGTGGTCTTCCAAGCTTCGGCGTTCTGCGGGAAGGCCGGAAGCTGGACCATCTTGAAGCCCATCCTGTCGAGGCGCTTCACGTGGCTAATCGTCTCGTCGATGTCGCGCATCGGCGCGTGGCCCACCGGGAACAGGCGGTGCGGCGCGTTCGACGCCCAGTCCATCACCCAGTTGCTGAAGGCCTCGAAGCTGGCGAGGTAGAGATCGTTGTCGAAGGAGCCGAGCGGGCCACCGCCGAACAGGATGGCCTGGTCGATTCCGTCGAGGTCCATGTCGGCGAGGCGCTTGGCCGGATCGTAAGTGTTGCGCTGCTCCGACAGGCGGCCCTTCATCTTGAAGTCCTTGCCCGTGCGGCCCGCCTGGTTGTTGATCATCATGAACGGGCGGCGGTTGCCTTCGAAGACGATATAATCACCGTCCTCACCGTGTTCGATGACCGGCGCCAGGTCCTTGAGATTGTTTGGAAGGTAGTCCTTCCACATGTCATACGGAGGGTCGATGTGCGCGTCTGCATCCACGATCGGACCCAGTTTCCAGTTGGCTGCTGAACCGCCCTTCAGTTGGGGATCGGCTTCGCTCATCACGCACTCTCCTGTGGCATCTCTCTCGAACGATTATTCGCTATTTAGGATTGTGTATCGGAATATAGAATTTATTGTCAAGACAAACGCGCGCCCTGTGCAACCGGAAGAGGAGAGCGGATGATTAGTGGAATGGCTGTGCCGACGACGTTGGACGCGGCGCTGGAACCGGGCTGGCTGGCTCAGGCGCTCAAGGGAGTTGGCGGCGGCAGGGCGGTGGCGGAAGTCGCTGTCGTGGAAGTCATCCGCACCATGGCGACCAAGGTCCGCTTCACGGTCCGCTTTGACGGAAGCGACGAAGTGCACGCCTTCTGCCTCAAGGGGTTCCTCGACGTGGGCGATGCGGCATCGCAGGGCGGCGCGACCACCGTGCTGGAGGCTGACTTCTATGACAGGGTCGCTCCTCACGTGGGCGTGCGCGTGCCGGAATGCATCGCCGCGATAATCGACCGGGATGCACCGCTGGGCGTCATCATCATGCGCGACCTGATTGCTGCTGGTGCCCGCTTCTGCACGGCGCTGGAG
>DASVMK010000015.1:0-4159 GCA_036384395.1 Novosphingobium sp. | reverse complement strand
CGCGGTGCTGTCGGCCAGCTTCTGCTGATGCTCCAGCCGCTTGTGCTGGTAGCGCGCCCAGACGATGAAGCCGACGAGAATGAACGGCGCCAGCGGGATCATCACTCCGAAAAGGCCGACGAGGTCGTGCATGGACGGGGTCCTTTCCTATGATGTTTCAGCTATCGCGCAGCCGCTCGATTTCGGCGGCGACCGTCCGCCCGTGGCTGTCCTCGGTGGCGATCCGCTCGAGCACCGCCACGCGCTGGTGCAGCTTGTCGATCTCGCGGCGCAGCTCGGTTTCGCGGACCGGCGGCAGCGTCTCGGAAACGACGCCGCGAAGGCGCGACGGCGGATCGCCGAGCCCGGCGTGGTAGCGCGCGATGCGCATCGCCGAGAAAGCGACGATCGCGACGATGGCGACCATTGCACTCCAGAAGTTCATCGGTGGCATTCCCCCAAGAGATGTCAGCGCAGTTCGTCGATCTCGCGCGAGAGGCGCGGGTTCGATGCGGAATAGTAGTGCTGGACGTCGGCCAGGCCGCTGTCGCGCCGGTACCGGTCGTCGGCGAGGCTGCCGCGTCCGAACCCGTCGTCGAGCCTGTCGGGCCGCTTGTCCGCCACCAGCCCGACGATCACATAGACGATCAGCAGCGATCCGAGCCCGGCGATGACCAGCAGCGCGGCGGCGAGGCGGATCCACAGCGCTTCGATGCCGGTGTAGTCGGCCAGGCCGGCGCAGACGCCCATGACCTTGCCGTCCTGTTTGTTGAGATGGAACTTGCGTCGCATGGCGGCGTCCTTTCGGCGCGGGATCATTGCTTGGGTGCGGCCCGGTTGCCGAGCTCGCGCTTCATCGCCTCGAGCTCGCGATCGACCTTGTCGTTGCTTTCCAGCGCGGCGATCTCCTCGGCCAGCGTGGGCTGCGCGCCGCCGCCGCCCAGGCTCAGCGATTCCGCGCGGCCCTCGGCGTCGTCGACCCGGCGTTCGAGCTGCTCGAACCGCGCCATCGCCGCATCGACGCGCTCGCCCGACAGCAGCGTGCGCATTCGCACGCGGTTCTCGGCGCTTTCCAGCCGGGCAACGATCGAGCGCTGGCGCACCCGCGCTTCGCGCAGGCGGTTCTGCAGCTTGTCGATGTCGTCCTCGTAAGCGCGCACCGCCTCGTCGAGCGTGGCGATCTCCTGTTCGAGCTGGGCGATCAGGTCCGCGGCCTTCTGGCGTTCGAGCAACGCCGCGCGGGCCAGGTCCTCGCGGTCCTTCGACAGCGCGAGCTGCGCCTTCTCGGCCCAATCGGCCTGGAAGCGGCCGAGCTTGGCGATGTGGCGGCGCATCTCCTTCTGCTCGGCGAGCGTGCGCGCCGCGCTGGAGCGGACTTCGACCAGTGTCTCCTCCATCTCGAGGATGATCAGGCGGATCATCTTGGCCGGGTCTTCGGCACGGTCGAGCATGTCGGTGATGTTGGCGGCAACGATGTCGCGCGTGCGCGAGAAAATGCCCATGCGGCGTACTCCGGTTTGCATTCCTGGATAAGGGCGAACGCGCGCGATTTCCATATCGATGCGGGGGGCGGGACCGATCGCCCTGGGCGGCGGCATGGCTGGGTCGCTGCCGAGCGGCAGGTCGTGCGGGGTGGTGATAATGGGCTGGGTCATGGACCGTGTCCAGATTGCGTGGGGAAGGGGTCAGTGCCGGGCCAGACGGCGCAGTTCGGCCAGCGAGAGCGAGGTCGCGAGCCGGCCCTTGGTGCTCGAAAGCGTGGCCGCCGGCACGGTCACGATCCGGCCATCGACGATGACTTGCGGCTCGCCCGAGCGCGCGACCCGGTAGACGCGCAGCGTGTGGTCCGAAGGGATATGCAGGGGCGCACCGGCCTTGACTTTCGCCGGGGTGGGTTCGGCGGCGAAGGCAGGGGCTGCGAGCACGGCAAGCGCGGCGGCGAGGGCGGCAAAGGATTTTCGCATGTCTTGGATCTCCGTCAGAAGAAGAGCGGCGAGAACAGCGCGAAAGTGCTCATCGCGCTGATGCTGGCGAAGATCGCGCAATCGAGCAGGCTCATCGGGTGGACGCTGCCGATCGGTGAAGCGAGGAAGCTCTGGAGCATGTGTGATCCCCTGATGGCGTGGATGCCTTCGCTTGCTTCGCAACAGCCGTGCCAAACGCCGAAAGGGCGGGTTTTCCAGGGGTTACGCGGGGAGGGGATGCTCACTTCCTTAAAGCATTTGCTAAAAAGTGGTGAAATTCGCTAAATATCGGGAATGGAGCGCGAAACGCATTTCATCGGGGAATCGCCCGCCTTTCTCGATGCGCTCGAACGCGCCAGCCGCGCCGCCGCGCTCAATCGGCCGGTGCTGGTGATCGGCGAGCGCGGCACCGGCAAGGAACTGATCGCCGAGCGCCTGCACCGCCTGTCGCCGCGCTGGGGAGAGGCGATGATCGTGCTCAACTGCGCGGCGCTGCCCGAGACGCTGATCGAGGCCGAGCTGTTCGGGCACGAGGCGGGCGCCTTCACCGGCGCGATGCGCGCGCGGGCCGGACGCTTCGAGGAGGCCGACGGCGGTACGCTGTTCCTCGACGAGCTCGCGACGCTCTCCGCCGCCGCGCAGGAGCGGCTGCTGCGCGCGATCGAATATGGCGAGGTCACGCGCATCGGCGCCTCGCGTCCGCTGCGCGTCGACGTGCGCATCGTCGCCGCGACCAACGAGAACCTGCCGGTGCTGGCCGACCAGGGTCGCTTCCGCGCCGACTTGCTCGACCGCCTGAGCTTCGAGGTCATCACCCTGCCGCCGCTGCGCGCGCGGGGCGACGACGCGCTGTTGCTGGCCGAGCACTTCGGCCGCCGCATGGCGACCGAGGCGGGGTGGGACGGCTGGCCGGGCTTCACCGCGCAAGCCGCCGCCGCGCTCGCCGCGCACGACTGGCCGGGCAACGTCCGCGAACTGCGCAACGTCGTCGAACGCGCGGTCTATCGCTGGGACGAGCCCGAGCGCGCGGTCGGCGAGATCGTGTTCGACCCGTTCGACTCGCCCTGGCGGCCGCGGGGGGTGGAGACGGCGGTGGCCCCGTCCGCAGCGCCGTCGCGGTCCGAGATCTCGGACCCGCTGAACTTGCGTGCCGCCGTTGATGCCTACGAGCGCGGGCTGCTCGAACAGGGGCTGGCGCGGCACCGTTGGAATCAGCGGCTTACCGCTGCGGCGCTCGGTCTGAGCTACGATCAGCTGCGTCATGCGATGAAGCGGCATGGATTGAGCGAGCGCGCCTGAAAGCCTCGCTCATCGCCCTTGCATTCGGGGGGGATTGCGCCTATCTGCGCCTCATCCCGACATTGTCGAATCAACGTTCGGGCTGGCGCCACACGGGGCCGGCACGAAACTGCGTTGTTCGATCCGGGCAAGGAGTTTTCGCATGGCGGATATCGCGCGCCTTATCGAAGTGATCGAGCCCGAGGCCAATGCCCTCGGCTTCGATCTCGTGCGCGTGGTCTATTTCCGCGGCGGCGAGATCGGGCCGCTGGGCGATGCCGACGAGTTCACGCTGCAGATCATGGCCGAGCGGCCCGAGACCGGGCAACTGGTGATCGAGGACTGCGCCGCGCTGTCGCACCGCATCTCCGACCGGATCGACGCGCTCGAAGAAGCGGGCGAGGTGTTGTTGTCCGACGCCTACCGGCTCGAGGTTTCCTCGCCCGGGATCGACCGGCCGCTGACCCGGCCCAAGGACTTCGCCAACTGGACCGGGCACGAGGCGCGCGTCCAGTTGACCGAGCCCGTCGAGGGTAACCGCAAGGCGCTTCAGGGCGATCTCATCGCACTTGAGGGCGACGTGGTGACGCTGGAGGACCGCAAGTCCGGCCGCGTCACGTTCCCGCTTGCCCACATCCATTCCGCCAAGCTGGTCTTGACCGACCGGCTGATTGCCGCCACCCGCCCGCTCGACGCCAGCGGCGTGGACGAAATTCTCGAAGAACAGGAAGACTGAACATGGCCAGTCCGATTTCCGCCAACCGCGCCGAGCTGCTCGCGATCGCGACCTCGGTCGCCACCGAGAAGATGATCGACAAGGCGATCGTCATCGAGGCGATGGAAGAGGCGATCCAGAAGTCCGCGCGCAACCGCTACGGCGCCGAGAACGACATCCGCGCCAAGCTCGATCCGCGCACCGGTGACTTGCGGCTGTGGCG
>DASVMK010000014.1:0-5088 GCA_036384395.1 Novosphingobium sp. | reverse complement strand
GGCGGCATCCCGCCCAAGGGCAGCGTCGAGGCGATCAAGGAAGCGGGCGCCAAAGTGCTGTGCTTCGCGCCGACGCTGGCGCTCGGCAAGAAGCTGCTGCGCTCCGGCGCCGACGCACTGGTGATCGAGGGCAGCGAGGCGGGCGGCCATATCGGCCCGGTCTCGACCTCGGTGCTGGCGCAGGAGATCCTGCCCGAGCTCGCCGCCGATCACCTGGTATTCGTCGCCGGCGGCATCGGCCGCGGCGAGTTCATGGCCGGCTATCTCGAGATGGGCGCTTGCGGGGCGCAGCTTGGCACGCGCTTCGCCTGCGCCACCGAATCGATCGCCCACCCGGACTTCAAGAAGGCGTTCTTCCGCGCCTCGGCCCGCGACGCGGTGGCCTCTGTCCAGGTCGATCCGCGCCTGCCGGTGATCCCGGTGCGCGCGCTCAAGAACAAGGGCAGCGAGGAGTTCACCGCCAAGCAGGTCGAAGTCGCCAAGCTGCTCGACGCGGGCGAAGTCGACATGGGCGAGGCGCAGCTGCAGATCGAGCACTACTGGGCCGGCGCGCTGCGCCGCGCGGTGATCGAGGGCGACGTCGAGCGTGGCTCGATCATGGCCGGGCAGTCGGTGGGCATGGTGACCAAGGAAGAGCCCGTCGCCGAGATCATCGCCCAGCTCCTGGCCGAAAGCGAAGCGGCGCTGACGCGGCGTTAAGTCCTTGGCCCGTAGGGGGCGGGGAGGGAGCACAAGCACAGCATGACCGACATTCAAATCCTCACCCTGTCGTGCCGCGACCGCACCGGCATCACCGCGCGCGTCACCGGCTATCTCTACGACAAGGGCTGCAACATCATCGAGGCGCAGCAGTTCGACGACCTCGGTGAGGACGGCTCGAACGGCGATTTCTTCATGCGCGTGGCCTTCGATCCGGGTCCGGCCGATCCCGAGGCGCTGCGCGCGCAGTTCGTGCCGCTCGCCGCCGAGCTCGGCATGCGCTGGACCATGCGCAGCCGCGACCGCGCGCGTAAGGTGTTGATCCTGGTCAGCAAGTTCGACCACTGCCTGGCCGACCTGCTCTACCGCGTGCGCATCGGCGAGCTGGCGATGGATGTGGTGGGCGTGGTCTGCAACCACCCGCGCGACGCGCTCACCCATTCGGCGATCGGTGACCTGCCGTTCCATCACCTGCCGATCACCCGCGACACCAAGGCCGAACAGGAAGCCCGCATCCGCGAGATCGTCCGCGAGACCGGCGCCGAGCTGGTCGTGCTGGCGCGTTACATGCAGATTCTGTCGGACGAGATGTCGGCCTTCCTCTCGGGCCGCTGCATCAACATCCACCACTCGTTCCTGCCCGGCTTCAAGGGCGCCAAGCCCTATCATCAGGCGCATGCGCGCGGGGTGAAGATGATCGGCGCCACCGCGCACTACGTCACCGAGGATCTCGACGAGGGGCCGATCATCCACCAGGATGTCGAGGCGATCAGCCACGCCGACCGGCCCGACGACCTCGTCCGCAAAGGCCGCGACATCGAGCGGCGGGTGCTGGCCGAGGCGGTGCGGCTGCACCTGGAGGACCGTGTGCTGCTCAACGGCACGCGCACCGTGGTGTTCCGCAGCTGAAAGGGAGCAGGTCATGCCGATCAAGGCCCTCGACCACGTCAACATCGTCGCCGCCGATCTCGACGAGACGATGGCCTTCTACGCGCGTGTGCTGGGCCTGCGCCCGCAGGCGCGGCCCGACGCGCTGGCCAGCGCGATCCCCGGCGGCTGGCTGTTCGACGACGAGGGCCGCGCGCTGATCCACCTGATCACCCACGATGTCGCACGGCACGGCGAAAGCCGCGCGCCGACCGGCTCGATCGACCATGTCGCCTTCGCCTGCCAGGACTTCGCCGGCACGCTCGCCCACATCGAGGGCCTGGGCATCCCGCACCGCGTGAACCGCAGGAAATACGGCGATTTCAGCCAGATATTCCTGACCGATCCGAACAATGTGAAGCTGGAGTTGAACTTCCCCGGCGAGTGAGGAGACGTTGACGGGCGCCGGATGCGCGCGCAGGCTGCGGATCGGCCGAGCGGCAACCGGAGGGCCTGCCATGTGTGACGACTTCACCGACCGCGCCGTCTACGCGGCGCTGGCGCGCGATGCGGCGGCGGCCGGGGTCAGCCGGCGCGAGTTCGCGGCGATCGGCGCGGCGGCGGCGCTGGCGGGGTATGCCGGCGCGGCTTGCGCGCGCGAGGCGCGCGTGATCGAGAGCGACGTGCAAGTGCCCACGCCCGACGGCACTTCCGACTGCTTCTTCGTCCACCCGATCAAGGGCACGCATCCGGGGATCATCCTGTGGCCCGACATCGGCGGCCTGCGCGAAGCCAAGAAGGCGATGGCCCGGCACCTCGCTGCCGCGGGCTATGCGGTGCTGGCGGTCAACCCGTACTACCGCAGCGCCCGCGCGCCGGTGATGGAGAGCTTCGCCGAGTTCCGGACGCCCGAGGGCCGGGCCAAGGTCATGCCGATGGTCGCGCTGCTCACATCCGAGGCGGTGAGCCGCGACGGCGCCGCCTATGCCGCGTTCCTCGACACGCAGAAGGCGGTCGACAGGCGGCGCGGCATCGGCACGCAGGGCTATTGCATGGGCGGGCCGTTCGCGGTCCGCACCGCCGCCGCCGCGCCGGGTCGGGTCAAGGCCGCGGCCTCGTTCCACGGCGGCGGGCTAGTCACCGACAAGCCCGACAGCCCGCACAAGCTGCTGGCCGCGACCCAGGCGTCCTATCTCTTCGCCATCGCCCGCAACGACGACACCAAGGCGCCGACCGACAAGGACACGCTCCGCGCCGCCGCGGCGGAAGCGCACCGCCCGGCCGAGATCACGGTCTATCCCGCCGATCACGGCTGGTGCGTGCCCGATTCGCCGGTCTACGACCGTGTCGAGGCCGACCGCGCCTGGGAGCAGCTGCTGGCGCTCTACGCGCGGTTGTGAGGGACTGCGCCTCCGCGTAGGCGGAGGCCTCATGCCTTATGCAGAGATGCGATCCGGCCGAACGAGGTCCCCGCCTGTGCGGGGACTCAAGGGCGCGTCATTCCGTCGAGGGAACGGCCTCCGCCGGCGCGTTCACTTCGACCGGCGCGATGTCGTCGACCATCTCCAGCCACCAGCCGGTGCCCTTGCCGGTGTGGATGCGCACGTCGGCGACGCCGGCGGCGCTGAGCTTCTGGCGCACCTTGAAGATGAACACGTCGATCACCTGTTCGGTGGGGCGCTCCGACTTCTGGTAGAGGTGGTTCAGCATCTCTTCGCGCGTGACCGCTTCGGGGAAGCGCTTCCATAGCAGCTCGAGCAGGCTGAACTCCTTGCGCGACAGCGGGATGCGGCGGCGGCCGACACGGGCGACGCGCTCGATGAAGTCCATGCGGAAGTCGGTCGGCGGCGGGCCGGCGCGTTCGGGACGGCCCTTGGCGTTGATCGCATCGACCAGCCGGTCGTGCTGCTGCTGGAGCTGCGCCACCACTTGTTCGAGCCGGCCGGTATCGTCCACCCGCGCATCCTGCTGCGCGGCGACGACCGAGACCTGCTGGAGCAGCATCTGCGCCTGGCCCACCTCGCTGCGGATGATCTCCAGCTGGCGGCCGACCTGGGTGATCAGCGACGTCAGCCGATCGGGTCCATGAACGCTCTCTATGGTCAAGTCTCTCGTTCCTTAAGCTGGCGCATCCGGCCCTAAGCTGGGACCTCCGGTGTCGCCTGCCCGCTTTAATTTTCGGTTAATTTCGGGGCCAAGGGTAACCCGAGAGAGTCCTTGCCGCCGACCGGAGGGACGCTACTATGACCTTGGATTTCAAAGGGGGAGAGACGCGCGATGGGCGGTTTTCTGCTTGCGCTGGTCGTTGTTGTGGTGGTGTTCCTGCTGATGGGCGTCCGCGTCGTCCGGCAGGGCTACGTCTATACGATCGAGCGGCTCGGCAAATACACGCTGGCGGCGACGCCGGGCCTGCACCTCATCATCCCCTTCGTCGATCGCGTCGGCCACAAGGTCAACATGATGGAACAAGTGCTCGACATTCCCGGGCAGGAGATCATCACCCGCGACAACGCGATGGTCGGGGTCGATGCGGTGGTGTTCTTCTCGGTGCTCGATGCCGGCAAGGCCGCCTACGAGGTGTCGAACCTCTACCTGGCGATCATGCAGCTCACCACCACCAACTTGCGCACGGTGATGGGCTCGATGGACCTGGACGAGACGCTGTCGAAGCGCGACGAGATCAACGCCAAGCTGCTGGTCGTGGTCGATCACGCGACCGCGCCGTGGGGCGTGAAGATCACCCGCGTCGAGATCAAGGACATCCGCCCGCCGGCCGACATCTCCAACGCTATGGCCCGCCAGATGAAGGCCGAGCGCGAGAAGCGCGCCCAGATCCTCGAGGCCGAGGGCATGCGCGCCGCCGAGATCCTGCGCGCCGAGGGCGAGAAGCAGGGCGCGATCCTCCAGGCCGAGGGCCGCCGCGAAGCGGCCTTCCGCGACGCCGAGGCGCGCGAGCGCGAAGCCGAGGCCGAAGCCAAGGCGACGCAGATGGTGTCCGACGTGATCGCCGCCTCGGGCAGCCAGGCGCTCAACTACTTCATCGCGCAGAAGTACACCGACGCGATCGGCCAGTTCGCCACCTCGCCCAATGCCAAGACGATCCTGTTCCCGGTCGAGGCGACGCAGCTCATCGGCACCGTCGGCGGGATCGGCGAGCTGGTAAAGGATGCGCTCGCCGACAAGCGGGGGTAAGGTAGGGCATGGACTGGCTCAACGAACCCCACTGGAGCTGGCTCGCGGTCGGGCTGGTGCTCGCCGCCGCCGAAATGGCGGTGCCGGGCGTGTTCCTGATCTGGATGGCGGTGGCCGCGCTGCTCACGGGGCTTGCCGCCTGGGTGCTGCCGATCGGCTGGCCCGAACAGATCGTGCTGTTCGCCACGCTCGCCATCGTCGCCGTGTTCGCCGGCAAGCGCTGGCTGCGCAGCAATCCGGTTCAGCCCGTCGACCCGATGATGAACGACCGCGGCGCGCAGCTGATCGGCGAAACGGTGGTGGTCACCGCGGTGATCGACGGCGGCACCG
>DASVMK010000013.1:0-33302 GCA_036384395.1 Novosphingobium sp. | reverse complement strand
CAGCCCGAGGTCAGCCAGATCGATCCGACCGCCTCGCTGACGGTGGGCAACATCTCGATCCCCGGCCTGCGCACCCGCCGCGCCAGCACCACGCTGGAGCTGCGCGACGGCGAGAGCTTCGCCATCGCCGGGCTGCTGTCGAAGGACTTCCAGACGACGGTGGACCAGATCCCGCTGCTGGGATCGATCCCGATCCTGGGGGCGCTGTTCCGCTCGACCAATTTCCAGAAGGGCGAGACCGAGCTGCTGATCGTCGTCACCCCGCACCTCGTCGCGCCGCTGCGGCCGAGCCAGGTGCGGCTGCCGACCGACACGGTGAAGGACCCGACATCGGCCGAGGCGGTGATGCTCGGCCAGACCTATCGCTCGCAGCCGCTGGCGCCCGTTGCGCCGAGCGCGCCGGCCACCGGCACGACCAGCGAAACGCCGGCCAAGGGGGACAACTATGCCTATTAAGTCGACGCGCGCGGCCGCCGCCCTGGGCGGAGCCCTCCTCCTCTCCGCCTGCAACGCCGACGGCGAGCACCCGGCGATCGGCTGGCCGGACCGGATGGGCGAGGCCACCCGCCAGACGCTGGCGGCGCAGATCATCGATCCCGACCCGGTGTACGATACCGCCGTCGGCGCAAGCAGCGGCGAACACGCCGCGCAGGCCGTCACCCGCTATCGCACCGACAAGGTGAAGAAGCCAGAGCGGCTCCAGACCTCGACCCTCTCGGGCACCGGGGCGAGCACCGGCGGCAGCCAGTAACGACCGGCGGGAGCATTCAGGACACGACATGGGCAATCTCTATCTCCCCTCCAGACGTTTCAAGGACGAGGCGTTGCGCAGCACTTCCCGCGTATCGGTGATCGCCTCGGCGCGGCACGCCGCGCCGCTGAGCCAGGCCACGCTCGCCGCGCCCTTCGCCGATCTGCACGTCGAGGAACTGGACACCGCCGCGCGGGTGCCGGATGCGATGCTCAAGGATGCCTCGTTGCTCATCATCGAGGTCGATCCCGAGAACGCCGCCTCGATGCAGCGCCTGGGCGACCTGCGCGCGCGCCATCCCGACCTGGCGCTGGTCGCGGCGATCGATGGCGCCAGCGTCTCGCTGGTGCGCACGCTCGTCAGGCAGGGCATCAGCGACATCGTCTCGCTGCCGTTCGATCTGGACGAGATCCTGCAGGTCTCGCTGGACACCGCCGCCAATCGGCAGAGCGCGTCCAACCAGGCGCAGCGGCTCGCGCCGCTGATCTCGGTCGTCCGCTCGATCGGCGGCTGCGGCGCGACGACGATCGCGACCCAGCTCGCCGCCGAGCTGGCCGCGCACGATCCGCAGGGCCGCGGCGCGATCGTTGCCGACCTCGACTTGCAGTACGGCAGCGTCACCGATTTCCTCGGCGTCACGCCGCGCGGCACGCTGGCCGACCTGCTGCGCGCCGACGATCGGCTCGACGGCGACCTGATCCGCTCGGTGATCACCCAGGTGGACGACGGGCTGGCGGTGCTGAGCGCGCCCGAGGAGATCATGCCGCTGGAATCGGTCGATGCCGACCAGTTGCTCAAGACGATCCAGCTCCTGCGGCAGGAATTCGGCCACGTCGTCCTCGATTTCCCGCCCGACTGGACCAACTGGGCGCTGTCCGCCGCGCTCGCTTCGGACAAGATCGTCCTCGTCGTCGAGCTTTCGGTTGCCAGCTTGCGCCAGGCGCGGCGGCGGCTGGACTTGTTCCGCTCGGTCGGGATCGACAGCCGCGCGATCGAGATCGTCATCAATCGCGTCGAGAAGCGGCTGTTCAAGACAATCGACCTCAAGGACGTGTCCGATACGCTGAACCACGAGGTTCTCGGCAGCGTCGCGCTCGAAGCGCCGCTGGTCAGCACCGCGCAGAACCAGGGTCAGCTCGTCAGCGCGGTGCGCGGCAAGAGCAAGTTCTGCAAGGACGTGGCCGAGATCGCCACGTTGCTGCGCGAGCGCCTGCGGACAAGGAGCGACTGATCATGTGGAAGCTGCAGCGCACCGAGGCCCGGGTAGATCTCGCTCCGATCGAGACGCGCAAGGCGCCGACGGCGGACGCCGCCGAGCAGGCCGTGGCCGAACTGGCCGCCCGCCGGATGCTCGAGCTGAAGGTGCGAATCCACCAGCAGCTTCTCGACAAGATCAACCTGTCGCTGCTCGACAAGATGTCGCGCGAGCAGATCGCTGCCGAAGTCACCGGCATCATTTCCGAGATCCTGGAGATCAGCGGCGAAGCGCTCAACCGCGTCGAGCGGGCGGCGTTGTCGAATGACGTGCTCGACGAGTTGCTGGGGCTCGGGCCGCTCGAGCCGCTGCTCAAGGACGAGACCGTCACCGACATCCTGGTCAACGGCTGCAATTCGGTGTTCGTCGAACGCCAGGGCCTGCTCGAGAAGACGGGCACGCGTTTCCAGGACGAGCGCCACTTGCTGCGCATCATCCAGAAGATCGTCAGCGCGGTCGGCCGGCGGGTCGACGAGGCGTCGCCCTTCGTCGATGCCCGCCTGGCGGATGGGTCGCGTGTCAACGCGATCGTCCCGCCGCTGGCGATCGACGGATCGCTGCTGTCGATCCGCAAGTTCTCCAAGAAGCCGATCAGCATGGACCGCATGATCGAGCTCGGCACCATTACCGCGGGCATGGCGCCGCTGTTGCAGGCGATCGTCAAGGCCAGCCGCAACATCGTCATCTCCGGCGGCACCGGTTCGGGCAAGACAACGCTGCTCAATGCGCTGTCCTCCTATATCGACGGGCGCGAGCGGATCGTTACGATCGAGGATTCGGCCGAGCTGCAACTCCAGCAGGAGCACGTCGCGCGGCTCGAGACGCGGCCGTCCAACATCGAGGGCAAGGGCGAGGTCACCCAGCGCGAGCTGGTCAAGAACGCACTGCGCATGCGGCCAGACCGGATCATCTTGGGCGAATGCCGCGCCGGCGAGGCCTTCGACATGCTTCAGGCGATGAACACCGGGCACGATGGTTCGATGACCACAGTGCATGCCAACACCCCGCGCGACGCGCTCGCCCGTATCGAGCAGATGGTCGGCATGAGCGGCATCGACATGCCGCCCAGCTCGGCCCGCGCGCAGATCGCCTCGGCCATCCAGGTCGTCGTCCAGGTCGCTCGCCTCGGCGATGGCCGGCGCAAGGTGGTGTCGCTCTCCGAGATCACCGGCATGGAAGGCGAGGTGATCACCATGCAGGAGATCTTCCGTTTCCGCACCACCGGCCGCGCCGACAATGGCGAGGTCCTGGGCCATTTCGAACCGACTGGGATCCGGCCCAAGTTCATGGCCGAGCTCGAAGCGCGCGGCATCGCGGTCGATCCCGAGATCTTCCGGCCCACCTTGCGGCACGTTCCGTCATGAGCGCGCTGATCGTCCGTGCCCTGGTGCTGGTGGCGATCTTCGCCTCCATTTTCCTGCTATCCCAGCTCGTGATCGGGCTGACCTGGGACCGGCGGAGCGAGCGCGGCGCGGTCAATAGACGGCTGGAGCTGTTGCGCTCGGGCCTCGACCGGGAAGCCGTTTCGGTCACGCTGCTCAAGAACGTGCCGCCGCCGCTCGATCCCGATGCCGGACTGATCGACCGGATGCGCGCCCGCTTCACGCGCATGGTCATGATGTCGGCGGTGCCGATCGAGGCGCGGTCCTTGATGGTGGCGACGGTGCTGGGCTTCTTCGCGCTGTTCACGTTGATCACCGCGCTGGTATGGCTGGCCAAGTTTCCGATCACCCTCGGTGCTATCCTGCTGATCGCGACCGCGGCCGGCGCGTTCGCCGTCGGCATCCCGCTGCTCGTCATCGGCCGCATGGCCGACAAGCGGCGCACCAAGATGGAGCAGCAGTTCCCGGTCGCGCTCGACATCTTCACGCGCTCGCTGCGCGCGGGCCATCCGGTCGCTTCTGCGATTCAGCTCGTTACCGAGGAAATGCCCGATCCCATCGGCAGCGAGTTCGGCCTGGTGTCCGACGAGATCGCCTACGGCGCGAACCTGGCCGATGCCTTGCTGGCGATGGCCGAGCGCTGGAATCTGGAAGACATGCGGATGTTCGTCGTCTCGATCTCCGTCCAGAACGAGACCGGCGGCAACCTGGCCGAGATCCTGGAAAACCTGTCCCGGGTGATCCGCGACCGGACCAGCATGTTCCTGATGGTCCGCGCGCTGAGCTCGGAAGGGCGGATGACCGGCTGGCTGCTCACCGCGTTGCCGGTGCTCGCGTTCTCCGGCCTCTTTCTGGTCAACCCTTCGTTTTACCTCGACGTCGCCGACGACAAGATCTTCATGATCGGCTTTCCGGGGTTGCTACTTCTCTATCTCGTTGGCGTGATCTCGATCCGTCGGCTCGTGGACATAAAGGTCTGACATGATCGACATCATCTCCGCGAACGTCTTCGCCCGCGTGGCCATCCTGATCACCCTCTTCATCCTGGTGGTCGGCTCGGCGATGCTGGTGCTGACCACGATGTCGAGGCGCGCGACGGTGCGCGGTCAGCTCCGCGCGATCGCCGAGCAGGGGCCTTCGCACGGGCTGGTGGAATCGCTGCGCAACCGCCGCGACGACAACTGGACGCGGCTGGTCGATCGCATCGAACGCGCCGGCGTCAGCCTGGGCGATTCCAAGGCGAGCGCGCTGCGCGACAAGCTGGTCGCCGCGGGTTTCGAATCGCCCTCCGCTCCGCGCGTGTACAACCTCATCCGCCTTGCACTCGTGATCGCGCTGCCGCTGACGTTCGTCGGCCTCACCATTCTTGGTGGACGCGAGCTGTCGTTCGCCAAGCTCTACCTGATGGGGTCGGTCGTGGCGCTGCTCGGGCTCTATGTGCCCGCGCTCTACGTGCGTGCCCGGGCCGATCGGCGGCGCCAGGCGATCCTCCACGGTTTTCCCGACAGCCTCGATCTGATGCTGGTTTGCGTCGAGGCGGGGCTCGGGCTCGAAGCGGCGCTCGATCGGGTCGGCCGCGAGATGGTGCTGTCGCATCCGCCGATCTCCAAGCTGCTGACCACGGCGACGCTGCAATTGCGCGCCGGCGCGTCGCGCGAGAAGGCGCTGCGCAGCATGGCGGAAACCGCCGGTGTCGAGGAAGTGAGCTCGTTCGCCACGCTGCTGATCCAGTCGGACAAGCTGGGATCGAGCATCGCCACCACGCTGCGCGTCTATGCGGCCGAGATGCGCGAGAAGCGCCGGCTGCGCGCCCAAGAGAAGGCGCATCGCATTCCGGTGCTGATTTCCGTTCCGCTGGTGGCGTGCATGCTGCCGGTCATGATCGGGGTGCTGATGCTCCCCGCCGCCGTGCGGATCGTCCGCACGCTGTCCCCCGCGTTGCAAGGAGGCTGACATGGTTGCCGACAGGGGTTCCTGGATCAAAGCGACACTGGCGATCGCGGTTGCGCTGCCGCTGGCGGGCTGCAACTCGTTTCTCGGCACCCATCTGTTCGCCCGTCATGCCGACAAGCCCCTCAGGGAACAGGCGCGCGAACACATGCGCGCCGCCGCCGCGGCCGCGCAGGCGGGCGCTTCGACCGAAGAGGGGCGCAAGGCGCTCGGCGCCGGGCAGCCGGGCGCGGCGATCGAGAAGTTTCGCGCCGCGCTTGCCGCCGGCGAGCCGATGGCGCCCGCGCTCAACGGCATGGGCGTCGCCTATGCGCGGATCGGGCGGTTCGATCTCGCACAGCGCTTCTTCGAGCAGGCCGCCGCCGCCGATCCGGCCGACCCGCGCTATGCCGCCAACCTGACCGAACTGATCCGCTCCCCGCTGTTCGCCGCGCGCAACGACGGCGATCTCGCGGCGCGCCTGCTCAGGCAGGCGGCTGAGAGTGCGGCGCGCACCGCGCTCGCGGATGCTCAGCCGCGCGCGGGCCAGCTGCAGCGGATTTCGCGCGGTGAGGTCCATATCACCGGCCCGGCCGCCTATCCCGCACCGCTCGCCAGTCGGCTGAGGACGGCCCGGGTCGCTGCAGTGGGTGCCGAACCCAGGAATTTCACGCCAATGGTGCGCGTCACGTTGCCCGCGCCCAGGCCTTTGGCGGGCAAGGCGAGTGAACGCGTCGACACAGCTAGGTTCCTGCCGGTGGTTCGCGTCGCCCTGCCGGCCGCGCGGCCAGCGGTGAAGGCGGCGAGCGCTTCGGTCGCAGCGGGATCGCGCGCCGGTTCGGCGGAGCGCTGACGTGATGCTCGCCTGGCCGATCCTGTCCAAGGGCGTCCTGGTTGCAGCCTGCCTTGCCGCAGGCTGGGGCGATCTCAGCGTGCGTCGGATCCCGAATTGGCTCTGCGCCGCCACCGCGATCGCCGGGCTGGGCTTCGCCTTCCTGGCGGGCGGGTGGCCGGCGCTCGGCGCCCACGCGGCCCACGCCGCGCTCGCGCTCGTGATCGGCATGGGGCTGTTCGCGGTCGGCGCGTTCGGCGGCGGCGATGCGAAGTTCTACGCGGCGGTGGCCGCCTGGTTCGCGCTTGGCGAAGCGGCGGTGCTGCTGATGGCGGTGGCGCTGTGCGGGCTGGTCTTGCTGCTCGTGTGGTTTACCTACCGCCGTGCGGCCGGCAAGCCGGTGCGCCGCACCGGCGGAGATCCCGCCGACAGTCTGCCCTATGGGCTCGCTATCGGCGGCGGGGCAATGATCGGGAGCTTTATGTTAGCTTAAGTTATTGGATGACTAACTCAGAAGTTAATATACGTGACATTATCCGCCGCATCACGAAATGAAATTCAGTTCGAAAATTGCGCTAATGATAATTGAACGCTAATGTTAATGCTTGTTTTCGCTTACATGGGCGGCAGGGGACTCCGGCGAGATCGAGTGAAGGAGACGTTTCTTGAGTGGGGCTCACGAAGAACTTGCGCAGCAACTCCGGGCGCTTCGGCAGGCCCAGGGGCTGTCCGTGCGCAATCTCGCCGAGCTCGTCGGGGTATCGAAGGTCACCATCTGGAAGTGGGAGAAAGGCAGCTGCAAGCCTTCGGCGCGGCTGATCTCCTCGCTTGCCAGGGCCCTGGACGTCCCGTCGATGCGCCTGGAGGCGATCGCCAACAAGACCGGCCGCGACAGCGCCGGCGACGAGACCGCCGAGACGGAGGACGAACCTTTGCCCGACGTGATCTCCAAGGCGAAGCAGAGGATCGCCGAGGCGGCCGGAGCCAGCCCCGACAACGTCACCATTACGATCGAATACTAGCACAAAGGGTCTTGGTTAATTTCGACAGCCTATCCGTCAAGAGTTCGATCGGCCGGAAGACCCGATGTCCAACGAGAAAGGCAAGAAGATGCGTATCTTGATTGCCGAAGACGACGAAGAGACCGCTGGCTATATCGAGCGCGGACTGTCCGACCTCGGACATTCCGTGGTGCGGGCCGACAATGGCCAGGACGCGCTCGACACCGGCACGTCCGAACACTTCGACATGATCGTACTCGATCGGATGATGCCGCGGCTCGAAGGGCTCGACGTGCTGCGCAGGCTGCGCGCCACCGGCGTGACCGCGCAGATCCTGCTGCTGACCGCCAAGGGTGGCATCACCGACCGGGTCGACGGCCTTGATGCCGGGGCGGACGACTATCTGGTCAAGCCGTTCGCCTTTTCCGAGCTCGTCGCCCGGATCAACGCGCTGGCCCGCCGCGCCCCGATCGCCGAGCCGACGACGCGTATGGAAGTGGGCGACATCCTGCTCGACCTGTTGCAGCGCTCGGTGATGCGCGCCGGGCGCCCCGTGCAACTCCAGCCGCGTGAGTTCAAGCTGCTCGAACTGCTGATGCGCAACGCTGGCCGTCCGGTGACGCGCACGATGTTCCTCGAGCAGGTCTGGGGCTTTTACTTCGATCCGCAGACCAACATCGTCGAAAGCCATCTCAGCCGCTTGCGGGCGAAGCTGCGTGACGGGTTCGCAGACGACCCCATCGAAACCGTGCGGGGGCTCGGCTACCGGATGCGGCAGGACGTCCCGGCTTGACCAGCATCCGGTCGAGCGCCGCCTATCCGATCGCCGTCGCCTATGCCGCGATCTTCGCTTGGGTGCTGCTGCTGCTGGGCGCGGGGGTCTATTGGGTCGCCAACGCCGAGTTCGTCCGCCAGCAGGATCGCGAGATCACCGAGGAGCTCCACCGTCTGGCGCGCGAGGGGAACCGCACCGAGCTCTTGCGCGAGCTCGGCTGGCGCAAGGCGCAGCGGCCGACCTACCGCTTCGGCTACGCGCTGTTCGACCGTCACGGCAAGCGGGTGGACGGCACGCTCGAGATCGCGCGGCCGGGCCTAGGTCTCGGTGATCTCACGCAGACCGCGAACGCGGAGAACGGCCAACTCACCCGCGCGGGCGCGATCGACCTGGCGGACGGTAGCCGGCTGGTGGTCGCGGCGAAATCTGAATCGATCGACCGCATCAAGCATACGATCCTGCGGCTCTTTCTTCTCGCGGTGGTCATCATCCTGTTGATCAGCGCGATCGGCGCGCTGGTGCTTGGCTACTATCTCAACTGGCGACTGACGCCGATCAACGCCACCGCGAACGCGATCATCACCGGCCACATGGACTGGCGCGTGCCCGTGGGCCGACGAGGCGACGAGTTCGACGTGGCCGGCCAAGCCATCAACATGATGCTTGATCGGATCGCGGCGCTGGTCGAAAACCTGCGCCAGGTGTCCAGCGACATCGCACACGACTTGCGCAAACCGCTGATGCGCCTGCTCGTGCAGACCGACCGGCTGGGGAATGTCGAGGGCGCGGAGCGCGTGCTCGAGCTGGGCGACGAACTGCTCGTCCTGTTCTCCGGCATCCTGCGGATCGCCGAAGTCGAGGGTGGCGGGATCGAGCGCAACTTCGAGCCGGTCGAGCTAAGCGAGTTGATGAATGAGGTGGTGGAGAGTTTCGCGCCGGCGGTGACCGATGGTGGCGACACTATCCGATGGACGATCGAACCCGACGTCGCCGTGATGGGCAACCGGGAGCTTCTGGCCCAGCTTGCCGCCAACCTGCTCGACAACGCGCGGACGCACACGCCGGCGGGAACGCACATGCAGTTCACGCTGACGACGAGCGACCACCTGGCGGTCATTACGGTCGAGGATGACGGTCCTGGCGTTTCGGACGCGGACCGCGAGCGGCTGTTTCAGCGCTTCTTTCGTGCCGAGGCTAGCCGCACCAACCCCGGCAACGGGTTGGGGCTCAGCCTTGTCGCGGCGGTCGCTCGCGCCCACGGGGGCTCGGTTGAGGTGGAAGATGTAGGCCCCGGCCTGCGAATGGTCATCACGCTGCCAAAGCTTGTCAGGACGAAGCTGCCTGAGGCAACGATGGGTTGAACGCGGGCGAGGGGCGGGCGCACCGCTCCCCAGCGCTCGGCTCAATGGCCCAGACGAATGGTGACTTTCGAGGGATCGACGCCGGCCGCCCTGGCGATGCGCATCCGCTGTTGCTCGACCAATTCCGCCCAGGCAGCGGGATCGAAGTGATACAGATCGCCTTGCGCGATGATGGCGGGTGTCTCGGCCTCACCGGCGATCGTCGATGCCTGGCGCGCATGGTGGTGCTGGCCCTGGGCCCTGCCCTGGGACTTCGTCGCACTTACGGCCGTGGCGGATAACCTGTGATTCATTGGGCTTTGCTCCCGAAACGCAGGCAAACGCTGCCACGCAACCTCGCCGGCGCCCAATTGGGAAATGCCAACGTTCCTTAAATCCGGGGCCTTGCCCCAAAATGGCGCATCGGGCCGGTGCGCGGGCGGATCACGTCTCCTTCCTGGACCGTCGTGACCCACCCTTGTGCGACCCGTGACGTCTAAACCTGTCCAGGAAGGATTGCGTCCTTAAGTTAGCATATGTTAACTCAATTGTTAGCAAAATCTCGCTTGTTTGGGGCATAAAGGTAACGCCTAGTGTTGCAGGCAATGCGGATGTTCGCAAAAATGATATTGAAAAATATTGATAATTATCCTGTCGGGACTGTTTGGAATGGATGGCGATCGCAGGTTGCCGCGTTTGCGGTCCAACGTTTGTTCCGCCCAAAGGAGCGGGATCGCAGTCTTTCGGGGGATGTCTGCTGGCGTCGTCGCGCTGTCTTCCCGCCCGGTGGCGCGACTGTCAGATCCGGGGGTGCCGTGCGGCCATTCCTTACAAAAAGACAATGATTCACCGCTCCCCTCGAGCGCTATCGTCGAGACGGTCGCATAAAAAACGCAAGCAGAAGGCAATCGGCGCATATGGGTGACGATCGGAACGTCGTATCTGACAACCTGCACCAAATGGCGGCTCTTATCATCCAGGGGTCGCGCGGGCACCACGGCGTCATCCGCAATCTCTCGGCAAAGGGAGTGATGTTCGAGGGAAGCTGCACGTTGGTGCGGGGAGAGCGCGTCGCGGTGGAAATCCCTGGGCTGGGCTGGGCTCACGCCACGGTCGCCTGGGCGCTGACTCCGCGATCCGGCATCTCCTTCGACGAGCCCCTTCCCGACGACAGGGTCGAACTCCTTCGCCAGCAATTGACATTGAGCATCGTGCGGGGCGATTTCCCGCTGGTCGACGAGGAAGAGGCGGCGGAAGCGGACCTCCGGCCCGGGTTCGTCGGCGACCAGCCAGATCCACGGATCGTCGAGATCGACTCCGGGCACTATTTCGCGGGCAAGCCGTCGTTCGGCAACACGATGTTCGAGCGGATCGATCGCGCCCGGATGCTCGAAGCGCTCTGAGCGGACCGGCCGCGCATCCGGCGTCTTCGCAGGTCTCCAGACACGATGCCAAAGTGGGACAGTCGTTCAGGGACATTGGGCATTCCCAACGTCAATCGAGCGCAGGCCAAGCGTATGATCCGACTCACTTTCTCCGCTGCCACAGAATCGAAAGGGCACACGATGACACGCTCGATGAAAGCGCTCATGGCCACCACGGCGGTGCTGCTGAGCTGGACGCCGGCCCATGCCGCCATCACGCTCTATGACGTGCCGGGCGCGGTGCAGCCGTCGGAGAACGTGTTGCTGCCTGTCAACCAGACCGGCACGACCGTGTATGGCGAGACGAACAAGAGTGGCACCGAAGTGACGTTTCAGTCGCTGACCTGCACCACGGCGGGGAACTGCTCGACCTTCGGCGAGACGCTGACGACCCCCGCCAACGGCCAGGCGCGAATCGAAACGACGGAGAGCCCCTCATCGCTCAGCGGCATGCAGTTCTTCCTCAGCGACGGCAACAATGGCTTCCTCGGTTTCACCGAGTTCGAGTTCAATCTGTTCAACAGCCTTAATACGCTGCAGTCGCTGACGTTGTTCGGGCTCTCGAACGGAGTTACGCCGTTCAGCCAGACGTTCCCGCTCAACGGCAACGGCCAGAACTACTTCGCCGGCCTGGCCACGGGCGGTGACGTCTTCACCAAGGTCGCCTTCGACGCCAGCGGCACGGGCGCGACCGACATTCGTCAGATCCGCATCGGCGGCTTCCCTGGCGCCGTGGTTCCCGAGCCGGCCACCTGGGCGCTGATGATCCTGGGCTTCGGTCTGATCGGCGGCGCGCTGCGGCAGCGTTCGCGGGCGCGGGTCGCGCTCCGTTACACCTGAACGCGAAAGGACGCGCCGGGTTCGGCAAGGGCTCCGTCAGGCCCAAGCCAGTTGGACGCGCCAGTCGGCGGGGCATAAGCCCCGCCGACGTGCGTTTGGGAACCCCGCCTGATCGCCTCCACGGAGCGGTCCATGTGGTGCTGTCAAAGGGATTGCACCGGTTGGCGGCTTGGCCGGGCGAGGGTAGGACTGTCGGCTGTCGCGTCCTCGAAAGCTTCGTCACCAAGAAACGCGACGGCGCGCAGCCGTTCGACCCCGTCGCGCAAGGTGGCCTTCCGCTTCGCTGAGCGGGGCCGCCTGCGCCTGCGGCATCGCTCGGCCGCCCTGGCCGAGTGGCGGTTGCTCGCAAGCTGACCGGCGCCGCCACTGGCGTTGACGCGCCAACTGGAGACGAGTTCGCATCGGACTGAGAACATCGCTCGGACAGGGGACATAGCAGTGCTAGATTGGCTTGCGCTCCTCTCGCAGCGACTTCACCAGCGGCTGGAGCCCCGCGTCGTAGCGCGCGAGCGCCGGGGCGGCAGCGGCTTGGGCGAAATGAGTGACCAGGCGCTGGCCGTTCCATCGATGCAGGGCGAAGCCCGGCGGTTCATCGACGATCATCGCCCGGCCATCCGGGGTCTCGGGATCGAGCGCCCGGAGGTGCAGCGCCAGCGCCGCCGCCGACGATGGGCAGACCAGCGCGGGGATGCCGGCGAAGACGCTCGCCACGGGACGGTGGAGATGCCCGCAGAGGATGGCCTGCACCTGATCCTGCCCCGCCAGCACTTCGTTCAGCCGCACTATCCAGCGTTCTTCAAGGTTGGGGTCCATCCAGTCTATGCCGCTGGCGAAGGGCGGATGATGGAGGACGACGATTGTCGGTCGCTGGCGATAGGCGGCCAGCTCCGCACGCAACCACGCGCGCCGCGCTTCACAGAACGCGCCGCCGTGCCGGCCTTCCTCGATGCTGTCGAGCATCAGAATCCGCACGCCGCCCGCCTCGATCGCGTAGTGCAGGAAGCCTTCCCTGGGCACTTGCGGGAAGGCGCGGGCGAGGGCCGCACGGTCGTCATGGTTGCCAGCGATCGGCCAGACCGGAAAGGGCAGGGCGGCGACAGCATTGGCGAGCACGGCGAAACTGGCGTCGTCGCCATGTTCGGTAAGGTCGCCGGTGAGCAGCAGCAGATCGGGGCGGTCGGGCCGGTCGGTCAGCGCGTCCAGCACCAGCCGCAGGCGGGCGAGGTTGAGGTCTTCGCCGCGATGGAAGCCGATATGGATGTCCGAGACTTGCGCGATCAACATGCCGCTAGGTTCCCTGTGCCGGCGCGCGGGTATCGGCTTGGCGATCCCGCCGGGCGATGAAGGTCGGCGGGTGGTAGCTATGGCACATCGCGCAGCCCGACGGGACCTTGGCCTTGGTCGCTTCCTCGCCCTGGTGACAGGTGCGGCAGGTCGCGATCGGCGGCAGCAGGAGGTCGGAGGACCGCGTCGACTCTCTGGCGGCGTGGCAGGTGGCGCAGGCGGTCTGCCGATGCGGGCGGTGGTTGAACCAGCCGTGGTCCAGGAAGCGTGTCGGCAGCGTTACCGGCATGACCCCGAACCGTCCGCCCCGACTGACGGGCGTGTGGCATTCTCCGCAGATCCCGGCGCGCGAGAAGGCGAGACCGGCAAGCCCGCCACCGACCGGCGGGGCGGAGAAGCTGCTGTAGTAAGGCCCGCCCCTGGCGAACGCACCGGGGCGCCCGCGCCCGGTGACGAGCGGGCCGGGCGGCGGCGCCACGCTGATATCGGCGATGGCCTGGTCGACGTCGCCGTGGCGCAGGCGTCGCACCGTGCCGCCCACGCGGTCATAGGCCAGGCTGTGGCAGCTTTCGCAATCGCGCTCCATCTCGATCGGCCGGAAGCGTACCGCGTCCTCGGTCGGGTGATGGCAGTGGCCGCATTCGAGCCTGCCACCATAGCCCCGCGCCTTGCCGAGCGAAACCGCCATGCGCGCCGCGCCGCCCAGCGGGTCGAGATGCAGCCGGTGCGGGAAGGTCAGGCCGTTGTTCTCGCGCGGGCGGGCGTCGAGCGAGACGCGCGCAAACCGCCCCGTGGCGGCGTCGATCACCAGCCGCGGGCGGAACTGGGGATGGACGCGCCCGAAGTCCGAGACGTCGCCCAGCCGGGTATCCGCCAGCCGGTCGCGCAGCGTGCCGTGGCAATCCGAGCAAAGCGTTTGCGCCGGCCTGGCCATCGGTTCGGGGCCTTCGTGCTCGACGTGGCAATCGACGCAGGCGCCGGGCCCGGGCTTGCCGAAGCCTTGCGCAACGGCGTTGAGGAACCGCCCGCCGAGGCCCGGTTCGGCGCGGGTCAGCGAGAGGCGCGCGGGAGTGGCGTGGTCGTGGCTATCCTTGTGGCACGATGTGCAAGTGCGATCGTTCACCGCGACGAAGCCCTGGACGTGGCAGCTCTCGCAGCTCCGCTCTAGCCCATGATGCGCGAGGCTGAGCTTGCCCGGCCGCCAGCTCGCGTCGCCCATCACGGGAATGCGGGGATCGGCCCGGTGGGCGAGGTGGGTGGCGATCGGGATGGCGAGGAACAGCACGAAAATGGCCAGCGCGGCCGCCCAGGCCGTGCGCCGCTTGCCGGGGAAGAGGCCGGCGAGCGAGAAGCCGCGCCGGTTGTCGATCGCGCTTTCGGCCGCGCCGGCCTGGCGCACGGTCAACGTGCAGACACCGTCCGCGCCGGTCGAGACGGTCAGGCGGTAGGAGCCAAAGCCGAGCTCGGCGCCCGCCCGGCAATCGACTTGCGCGGATTGCCGCTTGGTTCCGTCGAGCGTGAAGCCGAGCGCACCCGCGACCGCGATCCGTCCGCTTTCGGTCAGCGCCAGCGTCGCGTGATGCGGATCGAGCGCGAGGTCGGGCAAGTGGAGATCGTTCTCCGCTGCCCGGCCGAGGGTCAGCAGGTCGTTGTCGACCAGCCGCTCACGAACGATCTCGCGTCCGTCGGCGGTGCGGTCGATCTGCCGGATGCGGAACGCCATGTTTCCGCGCCTACCAGTAGTAGAATTCGGCGACGACATGCGTCGCCAAAGCGGCGAGAAGGGCGATCGTCGCGGGCACGTGGACGTAGAGCCACACCTCCAGCAGCGCGCGCAGCCGCAAGTGCCGGCGCAGTCGCCCGAGCTGGGCCTCACGGCGGGCCAGCAGCATCGCGACCTTGTCCGCCGCCGGATCGCCATTGTCCGTGCGCGCCAAGGCGTCCACCGCCCGACGGGTCGCGCAGCGCGGGTAGTTGCCGGTCAGGCGGTTGCGGAGGCTACCGGCAAAGCCGTCGTCCGCCATCGCGGCCAGCACGAGGTCGGTCCGCGCGCGGTCGAGCGGCTGCGCCGCGGCTTCGAGCTGGCGGTCGATCGCGCGGATGCCTTCGACCATCTGGGTTTCGGTCGTCTCCTCGCGGTTGTTGCTGAGCGCCGCGGGCAGCGTCGCGTAGGCGACCACCCCGAACACGCCCGAGGCGATCACCAGCATCATCAGCGCATAGGCCAGCGTGTGGACATTCCAGCCGAAGCGGAAGCCGGTGTGCAGCGTTGCGACGACGATCAGCGCGAGGCCAAGATAGACATGCGCCGAAGTCCAGGCCTTGAGCGACCATTGCCCCGGCGTCATCGCGCGTTTGCGCAGGCCCAGCAGCGTCAGCCAGACGATCAGCAGCGCCCCGATGGTGCCGGTGGCATAGCCGTACCAGGTGTCGCCCGAGGCGGACGGCGTGAAGTCCGCGAAAGCATAGACGAGGATCGCCGCCAGGCTGACGCCCAGCGCGACCTTGAGCCAGCGGAAGCCCGCGTGGCGCAGGAAGCTTTCGTGCTGCACGCCGCCGTGACGGACCCCGGGGCTTGCCATCAGTCGGCGTCCGCCAGCCGGGTGGCGGACAGGAAGCCTTCGGGCGAGACCCGGATCGCGGCGCCGGTAGGGCAGGCGCGCACGCAGGCGGGGCCGCCGTCGATCCCGGCGCACATGTCGCACTTGATCGCCTTCTTGGCCGCGTCCGCGCCGCCGGCGTGCTTCTTGCGCCAGTCCTTCGGCGCCTCGCCCGGACCCGGTCCCCGGCCCAGCAGCAGCCACGAGAGCAGCGGGGGCTTGGGCGGGGGCACGCTGTCCATGCGGATCACGTCGTAGGGGCAGTTGCGCTGGCAGTTACCGCAGCCGATGCAGGTCTCGTCGATGAAGACTTCGCCGTCCGGACCGCGGTGGATCGCGTTGGGCGGGCAGTCGGCCATGCAGTGCGGGTGCTCGCAGTGCCGGCAACTCGTCGGCACGTGGAGATGGGCATACGTGCGCCCCGCTTCGCGATCGAGCCGGGTGAGCCCCTCGTGGCTGTCGGCGCAGGCCTTTTCGCAATTGTCGCAGCCGATGCACAGCATCTCGTCGATCAGCAGCACGTCGGTGGCTTCGCCGATGCCGTTGTCGACCAGGAACTGCGCGGTCTGGGAATACATGTCGACCGCGCCGGAAAAGCCCTCCTTGCGGCTCTCGACGAAGGCGTTGACCTCGCGCCGCGCGGCCATGTCGGCCTGCGCCTTGGCGCGCAGCTGGGGTTTGCGCGCGAGCAGGCGGGCGAAGGCCTCGCCGGGCAGGCGCACCACTTCGGACTTGATCGCCGCCTTGACCGTGGCCGTGCGCCGGCCGCCGTCGATCAGCGCCATTTCGCCGACGTAAGAGCCGGCGGGGACATAGGAGAGGAACACCTGCCGTCCGCCGATCGCCTTTTCGACCACCATCGAGCCGCGGCGGATGACATAGACGTCCTGTCCCTCGTCGCCCTCGGCCAGCACGACTTCGCCTGCGCGCTTCTGCTGAACCTCGGCGCCCTCGACCAGTTCGGCCACGTCCTCGCGCGTCAGGCCCGAGCCGAAGATCTGGAGGAGCTGGCGCTCGATCGAGATGCGGTCGATCGCCCGCGCCGCCGCCGGCGCGGTGGCGATCAGCTTGAGCGCGGCGGCGCGGCTCAGCTCGACCGCGATCACCGGCTCGGCGGCACGCACGGTGGCGCCGCGGGGCCGTCCGGAGATCAGCCCGACCTCGCCGAAGATCGAGCCTTGCTCGATGGCTACAGTCTTGGTGGGATCGGCGGGATCGATCTCGACCAGAACCGATCCCTCGGCCAGGCAGAACAGCGAGGAGCCGGGCTCGTTGCGGCGGAACACGACCTCGCCCGGGGCGAAAGCGTGCACGTCGCTGTCGAGCATCATCTCGCGCAGTTGCAGCGCGGACAGTTCGCGGAACACCTCGATCCGCGATCCGAACAGCGCGAGCCATTCGTCGACGCTCCGCTGGCCGGGCAGGGCGGCGAAAGCGGCGGCGAGGATCGGCTCGTCCGCCGGCTTGAGCGCAGTGTTGCCGCTCAGGTATTCGACGACGTCGTAGCCCTGGTTCATGCAGTGCTTGATCAGCGGATAGCCGGCCAGCGCGCCGATGACGTGGATGCCCGGCCGACTCGTCTCGAAGACGGGAGAGAGCACCGGGAAGGCCTCTCGTTCAGGGCTGGTGAAAGCGACGCCGCAAGCCTCGACGAAGCTGCGCGGCGGGTTGGAGCCCATGCGCGCGATCACCCGGTCGCAGCGGATCGTCTGCGGGCCGTCGCGCGTGTCGATTACCAGTTCGCCCGGACGGACCTCGGCCGGAGTGGTTTCGTTGCGGATCGTCAGCCGCCCGGAGCTGGCCGCTTCCTGCAGAAGCTTGACGTTGGCCGGCTTGGCGCGGGCGAATTCGGCGCCGCGATTGAGGATGGTGACGTGGTTGCCCTGCGCCGGATCGGCGGCGAGGCCAAGCGCGTTCTCGATCCCGGCGTCGCCCGAACCGATCACGGTGATGTGCTCATCGACAAACGCGCCGGGATCGTCGAGCTGGTACTGGACGTGCGGCAGGTCGCCGCCGGGGCAGCGCAGCAGATTGGGGTTGCCCTGCGTGCCGATCGCCAGGATCACCGCCTCGGCGCGGACCCCTGAGCCGTCCCTCAAGGTGAGGGTGAAATCCCCCAACGCCCCCTCGATCGCCGTCACCTCGGCGTGAAAGCGGACCTGGACTCCGGCTTGCTTGGCTTCCCGGTCCCAGGTGCCCAGCACCGCCTCACGCTTGCCCGCCTCGAAGCCGAGATCGGTGCGCAGCACCAGCGCGGCGGGGGTCGCCATTACGTGCTTGCCCTTCTGGTACTTGAAGATGGTGTCGCTGAGGTGGTCGGTCTTTTCGAGCAGGACGTGGCTCATCCCCAGCGCGGCCGCGCGGGCAGCGGCGCTGAGGCCGGCCGGTCCCGAACCGACGATCGCCAGACGGACCCGTTCCGTCATTCCTCCCCCTTCGCTCCCCTTTGGCCATTGTCCGAGCAAATCGCGTGACAGGATCGCGCGCGGGCCTAATGGTTGCGCCGACTATGGACCCGGATGGCGCGATGACACAATATCCCAAGGGCAAAATACGGCCGGGCCTGCTGCTGTTCGGCGCGGCGGCGCTGGTCTTCGGCTCGGCGGTGGGGGTGAGCCTCGCGCGCCGCAATGCAGACGAGGCGCCGGCCGCTCCGACGAACGGCGAGGCGGCCGCCAATTCGCGGAGCGCGGCGCAGGCGCGGTTCGATCAGGGCGACTATGCCGGCGCGGCGCGGGCCTATCGCCAGGCGGCCGAGGCCGAGCCCGACCGGGCGGTGCTGTGGTCCGCGCTCGGCGAGGCGCAAGTCATGGCCAGCCGCGACGATCCCCTGCCGGCGGAGGCGCTCGCCCATTTCCGCCGCGCGCTGGCGCTCGATCCCAAGGATCCGCGCGCGCGCTATTTCCTGGCGGTGAAGCGGGACCTTGACGGCGATCACATGGGCGCGATCGACGCCTGGCTGGCGCTGCTCGCCGATACGCCGGCCGGCGCGCCGTGGGAGGCCGATCTCAAGCGCACGATCGAGCAAGTCGGCAAGATCAACGCGATTCCGGTCGCCAGCCGTATCGCCGCGGTCAAGCAGCCGGGGATTTCAGCCGATGGCCCCGGCCTGGCCGCGGCCGCCATTCCCGGTCCATCGTCCGAAGACCTGCGCGCCGCCGCCGCGATCCCGCCCAGCGAGCAACGCGCGATGGCCGAAGGCATGGTCGCCCGCCTCGATGCCAAGCTGCGCGCCAATCCCCGCAACGTCGCGGGCTGGGTCATGCTGATGCGCAGCCGCATGACGCTCGGCCAGGCGGACGCGGCGGCTGCGGCGCTGCGCGATGCGGTCGCCGCCAATCCAGGCGAGGCCGGGCGGCTGCGGCAGGAAGCGCGATCGCTGGGGGTGGGCGGGGCCTAGAGCATCGCGCGGAACACTGGGAACCGGTTTCCCAAAATAGCGACGTGACAACAAGAACTTGGAGCAAGCTGGGCGATGCGCGGCTTGCTCTAACCCCCGCTCAGAATTGCGCGGCGATCTGGGCGCGGTACTCGATCGCCATCGTCAGCATCGTCAGCGCCAGCCCGATCAGAAAGGCGATATAGGCCAGGCGCAGCAGGCGGTATTTCCTGTGCTGGAGCACCTGGCCGTTCTGGTAGAGATCGCGCAGCATCGCGCGGAACACGCGCTCGTCCGATTGCAGTTCATGCAGGATGCGGCTGGTGAACTCCTCCTCGCTCAGCTTGGTGAAAGCACCGAAGAACAGCAAGTTGCTGGCCGGGCCGGGGTCCGCGCGGACGGTCACCCGGGGGATGATCGCCGATGCGGCGAGCAGCGCCGAGACGCAGGCGAACAGCGCGAGCACCATCAGCGGCGCGGGGAAGTGATCGCGGCTCGCCTGGCCGACCGAGATGGTGAAGACGACGAAGGTGGCGCCCATCAGGATGCTGGCCTTCTGGTCGGCCATCTGGCTGAGCGTGAGGTTGGTCTGAAGCGCGGTGCGGACGAGGTGGATGGCCTGGATCGAGAAGCCGTCGACGTTGCGGGCCGGCCCCAGCGGTGCGGTGGGGGCGCCTTCTCCTTCGGCCATGTTCAAACCACGCCGAAGGCCAGCATGGCGTCGGCGACCTTCTTGAAACCGGCGATATTGGCGCCTTTCACGTAGTCGCAGTAGCCCGCCTCGCGCTCGCCGTATTCGCGGCAGCGGGCGTGGATGCCCGACATGATGTCCTTGAGCATCTGCTGGAGTTCCTCCTCCTTCCACGGACGCCGCCCGGAGTTCTGGCTCATCTCCAGGCCCGAGACCGCGACGCCGCCGGCGTTGGCCGCCTTGCCGGGGGCGTAGAGGACCTTCGCCGCCTTGAAGGCGTGTACCCCGGCAAGGTCGGTGGGCATGTTGGCGCCTTCGGACACGGCGATGCAGCCGTTGGCGATCAGCGTCTTGGCGTCGTCGCCGGTCAGTTCGTTCTGCGTCGCGCAAGGCAGGGCGAGATCGCAGGGCACGCCCCAGGGTGTCTTGCCGGCATGGAAGCTCGCGCCGGGGAATGCCTCGCAATAGTCCTCGATGCGGCCACGGCGGTGGGTCTTGTGCGCCTTCACCCAGTCGATCTTTTCCTGGGTGAGGCCGGACGGATCGTGGATGAAGCCCCCCGAATCCGACAGGGTGACCACTTTGCCGCCGAGCTGCGCGATCTTCTCGGCCGCATGGGTGGCGACATTGCCCGATCCGGAGATCACCGCGGTCTTGCCGGCCACGTCCAGTTCCTTGGTGGCAAGCATCTCGGCCAGGAAATAGACCGCGCCATAGCCGGTCGCCTCCGGGCGGATCAGCGAGCCGCCATATTCCAGCCCCTTGCCCGTAAGCACGCCGGTGAACTGGTTGGTGATGCGCTTGTACTGGCCGAACATGTAGCCGATTTCGCGCGCGCCGACGCCGATGTCGCCGGCCGGCACATCGATGTCCGCGCCGATATGGCGATAGAGCTCGGTCATGAAACTCTGGCAGAAGCGCATGATCTCGCGCACGCTCTTGCCCTTCGGGTTGAAGTTGGCGCCGCCTTTGCCGCCGCCCATCGGCAGGCCGGTCAGCGCGTTCTTGAAGGTCTGTTCGAAGGCGAGGAACTTGAGCACGCTTTCGTTGACGCTGGGGTGAAAGCGCAGGCCGCCCTTGTAGGGGCCGATGGCATTGTTGTTCTGCACCCGCCAGCCGCGCTGGACGCGGACGTTGCCGCTGTCGTCCTCCCAGCAGACGCGGAACGAGACGACGCGATCCGGCTCGGCCATGCGCCGCAGGATCTGCTGCTCGTGATACTGTTCCTTGTCGGCGATGAAGTCGAAGACGTCCTCGGCCACTTCCTGCACCGCCTGGACGAATTCGGGCTGGTGCGGATTGCGCCGCATCACCCCCTGCATGAAGCCTTCGAAATCGACGTGGTCGGCGATTGCCATGTCAGGTCTCCCGAGGGTGGAGGTATGGAGGCCGGGTCCTTACGGTTTGCCCGGCGTGCTGCTGATCGATTGCGATTTCAGGTTGGTCGGTGCCGCCCGCTGCTCCTGTGCGGGCGGGGACGATTGCGGCTCGATGGCCGGCGCCTGGTTCGGCGTCGGCTCGGCGTTCACCGTGGGATCCTGCGCGGGTTGCTCCATCGGAGTCGATTGTCCCGCCGACGCGGGCTGCTCGACCGGCGCGGATTGGGGGTCGCGTGCCGGAGACTGCGCCGGCGTCTCTTGCACCGGCCCGCTCCGCTGCACCGGAGCGGCTTCGCGCGCGGGGGCCGTCTGGCGCGTCGGAGGCCGGCGCCGATCGCCGCCTTGCGGGAAGCCCGGCATGGTAGGCATATATCGCCCACCGGGCTCGGGGCCTCCGATGTCGGGACCTTCCGGCCCGCCGGGATAGCCGTCACCCGGATAGGCGTCGCCCGGATAGCGGCCATAGCGCGGCGGCGGGCGGCGCGCGGGCTCGGGAACGGGATAGGCGCTCCCGCCGTCGCCCGAAAGGATCGGCTCGCCGCTGGGGACGATCAGGTCGTTGAGCTGGGCAAGGCCCGGCAGCGAGATGGTGAAAGGCCCGATCGGCGCGGCGCCCGGCGCGGGCACGAAGACCGCCAGCAGCGGCCGCTCGCAATCGACCGTCACGCCGCCCGCCGTCACCGAGATCGCGCCGACGCCGACTTTGCCGCCGGTGCGCGCGCCGGGGCCGCGCAGCACGACCAGCGTCGCGGTCTGGGGATCGACCGTCATGCCGCGCGTCACCTTGCCTTCGCCGCGCGCGATGGCAACCGCCTCCGGCCCCACCGTGCCATCCACGATCGTGCCGCGAATGCCGATGGTCGCCACCGGCGTCTTGATCGACGAGCCGCCGCCGCGATGGCCGCGCCCGCCCGACAGGAAGCGGAAGGCGCCCTTGGCGACCGAGGCGGAGACCGAACTGCCGGCGGGATCGTACACGAAGCGGTCGATCGTCAGCCGGGCATCGGCGCCGACGGTGAACGTCGATCGGTCGAGCAGGAGGATCTGCAGCCGGCTGCGCGCGCCGGTGCTGACCTGGTCGGCCAGCGACAGCCGCTCGCGAATGCGCGCCGCATGCGCCTGCGGCGCGCCGCCGCTTCGCACCTGGACATTGTTGACCACGGCGGAGGCGATGCCGACCTGGGTGGGCGCGGCCCATACCGCGGCGGGCGCGGCGATCGCCAGCGCGGCGGCGCCGATCAGGAACGCGCGCGGGGTCTTGATCCGAGCCATCGCCTAGTTGTCCTTTGCCGCGTCGCAGGGGTTCATCGCCTCGGCCCACTGCGCAGGGGTGAAATCGTGTCCGCGCAAGGCGTCGAACTCGATCAGCGAGCCTTGCGGATCGTCGATCCGGCACAGCACCCCGGCATGGAGCAGCCGCGCCTGATAGTTGCCGGGATCGTTGACGATCAGCCGCTCGAGCGTCGCCAGCGCATCGAGCAGTTCGCCGTTGGCGATTTGCCGGCGGGCGAGCGCCAGCCCGGTCGCGGAGGTTTCGGTCGCCCGCGCGAGCGCCTCGAGTTCCAAGGGGGTTTCCGCCAAGGCCGGCACGGCAAGGCCAGCCAGCGCCATCGGCAGCCATAGTCGCACGAATACCACGCGAACCCTCCCCTGTTGGCCCCCGCTTTTCCAGCGCCGGGCTCGGTCAATCTAGCATCAAGTCGTTTTGCCGAGAACGCAAATTCACGGGGGCAGTGACGGCGACACACATTATTTCTATCAGTGGTGGGTGGTGGTGATGACGGGGACGGCGCGTACCGCGCGGGCGGAGCCCGATCTCGGGGATATGATGGTGCGCGCGATTTTGACGGACCTGGGCGGGACTCGCTAGCGGCTTCGCCAGGGCGCGTTCGCCCGCAGCAACCGGCCGAGATCCCGGTGCGCCCACATGTTCAACAGCGAGACGGTGATCTTGAGCTGGACGCGCGCGGTTTCGTTCGCGGTGAAGATCGGGTCGTATCGGTCGGCGGCGGCGTGGGGATCGGGCACTTCGCGCAAGATCGCGGGCGGGGCTGTCGTCATGTGCAGCGCTGACATCGTCACGAGCAATTCGAGATGCTGAGTCAGCTCGCGCGGATCGAGAACGGGCCCTCCGGCGCGCGCATACTCGGCGATGAAGAGGTCGAGCAGTTCTTCCAGGTGCCGATCTTGTGTTTCGGGCTCCGCCGCGCCGACGCAGCCCCAGATCGAGGACGCCACCGACATCTGCCCGACACTGCCCCAATCGATCAGTCCCGACCGCAGCACGCCGTCGGGCTCTCGCCAGAACCAGGCGTTGTCGATGTTCGCGTTCATGTGGCAGAGCGCGATCATGTCGGGCTGCGAATATAGGAAGCGCCAGATGTGTTCCTGCTGATCGACCACTAGCGGCGCGTCGGCGCAGAAGCGATCGAGGAACGTGGGATCGGCGATGTGCCCGGGCACGAGATGCGGATAGTGCCGGATGAACTCCGCCAGGCGGTTGATCCGCTTGACCAGCAGCGGCGCCTCCAGGCGCGGGCGGCTTAAGATCAGCCTGTCCGGATCGAGCGGGAAATCGCGCTCCACACTGTGGCCGAGCCGGCCCGATTTGTGCGCGCCCGACAGCCGCGCCAGGTTCGCGATCAGCGCGCGGTAATGCGCGAGCGGCTCGGGCAGAACCTGGTCCATGCATTTCGGGTAATGCGGTTCGATCGCGCCCTGGCCGTAGGGAATGCGCTCTGTGATGAGAATGCCGGTGCAGGTCTCCTGCTGGATGTCGGCATAGAAGCATTTCGGCACCGCGACCGGAAAGTCCGGATCGCGCGACAGGTTCGCCAGGCGCACTTCCGGCGGCATGTGGTAGCGGCCGCTATCGCGGACCCGGTCCTGGAAATTGCGCGAGAACTTCACGAACAGATCGCGCGACAGGCCCGGCGCGTCGTGTTCGTACGCGACCGACAGCAGCGCTTTGACCCCGGTGCCGCCGAGAGCCCATTCATCGAGGCCCGTGATCCGCGTGACGCGGTTGTCCTCGCCGAGCGTCCCGCTCGTTCTGAAGGCGCGGGTGAGAAATTCGGGCCCGCCGGCTTTCAGCGCTTCAGGGTGGGCGGGAAGGTCGAGGCCGAACACATCGCCGCGCGCCCAGTCGATGATCGAGGTCTCAGTCATGAGGTACGGCTAACGCTCTCAGCTCGCCGGCTCCAGCGGCACGGCGTTGACGATGTGCGCCTGGGTGTACTCGTGCAACCCCTCCTGCCCCAGTTCGCCGCCGAGGCCCGACTGGCGCGCGCCGCGGAACGGAATCGCCGGGTGGATCGCCATATGCTGGTTGACCCAGACCGTGCCCGAATCGATCCGCATCGCCACCTCGGTCGCGCGCGCCAGGTCCGCGCCCCAGACCGTGCCGCCCAGGCCGTATTCGGAGCGATTGGCGCGGGCGATGACATCGTCGATGTCGTCGTATTTCAGCACCGGCAGCACCGGGCCGAACTGCTCCTCGCGCACCAGGCGGGCGTCGTCGTCGAGATCGCGCACGATCGTCGGCGGGATGAAGTAGCCGGGGCGGTCGAGCGGCGCGCCGCCGGCGATGACCGTGCCGGTCGCGCGCGCATCCTCGAGCAAGTTCTTGACCTTCTCGAACTGCGCCGCGTTCTGCAGCGGGCCGATCGTCGTGCCCTGCCGCGCGCCGTCGTCGACCACCGCCTCGCCCGCGAGCTTGACCAGCTCGTCGCAGACCGCGTCGTACATCGCGGCGGGGACGTAGGCGCGCTTGACCGCGACGCAGACTTGCCCGGCATTCGCCATCGCGCCCTGGAAGACCTTGCGCGCCGCGAGCGCGGGCTCGACGTCGTCGAGCACGATCGCCGCGTCGTTACCGCCCAGTTCCAGCGTGACCCGCTTGAGCGTGTCCGCCGAGGAACCCAGCACCTTCCTGCCGGTCGCGGTCGAACCGGTGAACGCGACTTTGGCGACATCGGGATGCGCGGTGAGGCGGGCGCCGAGGTCGTTCTCGTCGCAGATCACGTTGACGACGCCGGGGGGCAGGATCTCGCCGCACAGTTCGCCGAACAGCAACGTCGTCAGCGGCGTGGTCGGGGCGGGTTTCAGCACCATCGTGTTGCCCGTCACCAGCGCCGGGCCCAGCTTGTTCGCCACCAGGACCAGCGGAAAGTTCCAGGGCGTGATCGCCGCGACGACGCCCAGCGGCGTGCGATGCTCGACCACCCGGTTGCCCTCCGTCTCTTTCAGCGTGCGCAGGTCCGGCCGCATGCCGGAAAAGGCGCGCAGCGTCTGGATGGTGCCCATGACTTCGCTCGTCGCCTGGGGAAGCGGTTTGCCCTGCTCGCGCGTCAGCAGCGCCGCGAACTCCGCCGTGCGCGCCTCAAGCGCGTCGGCCAGCGCCGACACCAGCGCCGCACGCTCGTCGATCGGCCGCGCCGCCCATGCCGGGAACGCCGCCTTGGCCGCCGCCACCGCGCGGTCGAGCAAAGCCGCGTCGGCCTTCGGGCACTGCGCGAAGGCCTGGCCCGTCGCCGGATTCACCACGTCGAAACTCGAGGCGCCGACGCTGGCTTTGCCGTCGATGAGAAGCGTGAAGGTTCGGTCCATTGTCTGTCCATCTCCAAACCGATCGCGGGTTCGATATCGCATCCATCCATAGGAGACATACATTTCGCGCGATAGCGCCGAAGACGACATCTTGGCGTGTGCTCCGTGCCTGGTTGGCTTCCGCCATCGCCATTTTTCATCCTATAAGCCCGCGTGTGACGCGCACCGTCCACAAGGCGAAAGGAGAAATGATGGCCGCTTCGTTCCAGTTGGAGGATATGAGCGAGCATTTCGCCCATTGCATCCAGGTGCTGGGCGGCACCACCGCCGCCTCGCGGCGCCTCGGCATCGACGAACGCGCCATCCGGCGGTTTATCAACGGGGAGCGGCCGCTCAGCGCCGGTCTCCTGAGGGACACCGGGAAAGTCCTGCGCCTCGTCATCGCCGAAGCGACTGCGGCGGAAGAATACATCGCCGCGGCTTTGGGGACCGAGCCAAACGATCCGCATAGAGATTGAAGCGGCAATGCCTCCTCATACCCGAGCCCTGATCGCAGCCGCCGCTTACGCCTTCATTGTCGGCAAGAGGGTGGCGGGTGTGCATGACCATGCGGTCGGCCAGGATTTGAGTATCGCGGCGGAAGCGCGCGGAAACCGGCTGCAAGGTTTCGACGGCGATCGATCGGCGAAGTTCGGCGGCACGCTGCCCGAACTCCACGATGCGGGGGACGGTGCCTTCATCTCGCTCGAAATCGATGGCCTGACGGCGCGGGGCTACGATCGCCGCTCGTCGAGCCACTACGACCTTACCGTGACCGGGGAGGTGGTGCAGCTGTACGATCACCCGGCGGGCGCCTGGTTCGCATTCAGCATCCAGATCGGCTGAGCTGCGTGCGCGGGCAGCGCGATCGCATTGTGGCCTCTAGCGCCCGCTGCTAGGCGGGGCTTCCGGTGGGCCGCCTGCCTGCCCAGAGGATATCACTTGGAACAAGAACAACTCATCAGCCAGGCGCCCAATCGCCGGATCGCGCTGCTGATCGATGCCGACAATGTCTCTTCGTCGAAGATGTCGTTGATGTTGGCGGAACTGTCGAAGTACGGCACGGTCAATATCCGCCGCGCGTATGGCGATTGGGCGAGCTCGCGTCTGAAAGGCTGGAAGGACAAGCTTCACGATTTCGCCATCCGGCCCATCCAGCAATTCAGCTATTCGTCCGGGAAGAACGCGACCGATATCGCGCTCGTCATCGATGCGATGGAATTGCTCTATACGCAGAAGCTCGATGCGTTCTGCATCGCGTCCAGCGACGCCGATTTCACGCCCCTGGTGATGCAGCTGAGGGCGAACGGCCACGATGTGTACGGCTTCGGCGAGCGCAAGACGCCGGTGCCTTTCGTCAACGCCTGCACCACCTTCCTGTATCTCGACAGTCTGTCGGACCCTGAGCGCGCCGCCCCCGAGCCGGATGTGGCCGTCAAGAAGGCCGGGCGCGGCCGAAAACCTTCCGCCGCAGGCAAGGAGAAGGCTCTCGCTGCCGCGCCGCGCCGAGAGGCGCTGGCCGACGATGCGAACCTCGTCACCATTCTGCGCGGAGCCGTCGAGGCGGCGGCCTGGGACGATGGCTGGGCGTCGATCTCGGCCGCGGGAAGCGCGGCCAAGCGGCAGGCTTCGATCGACCCTCGCAACTATGGCGTGAAGAATTTTCCCAAGCTGTTCGAGGCGATCGGAATCTTCGAGATTTACAAGGATGACAGGGGGCAAGTGTTCGTCGCCGACAAGCTCAATGCCGATCGGGACCCCCGTCCATCGCATTGAGGCAGCGCTTGCGACACTTGCGGCGATATCCAGGCCCGGTCTCGGCCGGACAATCGGCCTACGCCTCTTCCGAGGCCGCGAGAAAGTCGGAGATCAGGGCGGCGACTTCATCGTGACATTCGGTCAAGCCGAGGTCCTGCTCGCGCACGAGTGTCAGCGCGGTGCTCGACGCCAGGATGGCGATCGTGCCCGGATCGAGGCTGCTGAGCTTGGGATTGCGGGCGAGCGCCGCCGACAGGGCCTCCATTTGCAGGCGCCGTGATTCCTCGATGAAGAACACCACTTCGATGCGAAGTTCGGGGATGCGGTTGGCCAGCGCCATGAATTCGGTGATCAGGCGCGGATCCGACGTGTGGACGCAGGCGTCCCAAATCTCCCGCAGCGGCTTTTCGGCATGGACCGCGCCGCGGATGCGCGCGATCTCGCGCGCGGAGATGCGGCGGAAGGTCTCGACGATCAGGTCGTCGAGCGTCTGGAAGTAGTAATAGACGAGCCGGCGGTTGATCTCCAGCCGCTCGGCCACGCGCGCCGCCGTCAGCGCCGCGACGCCGCGTTCGAGCAAGGTTTCCTCGGCGGCATCCAGCATCGCGTGCCAGGTGGGTGATCCCACCGCACCCAGCCGCCGGGTTGTGTCGTTCTTGTGCGCTCTTCTCATCGATGAATTTCCTACTGGCGCGCCAGCCTGCGGTAAAGCGCGGCCAAGGCGGTCCGCTTGACTCCCCACGGACGCGCTACCATCATGACGAAATAGCTTGCGGCAAGCGCGGAATCGGAGAGGTCGATGGCTGAAATGAGCGTCCGGAACGGCGTCAGCGAAACCGTGGAGATCATCCGTGGCCTCTACCTTGAAGGGTTGGCGGTCGACACTGCGCGCGAGCTCATCTGGTATAGCGACGTCATCGCCGGCGGGGTCCATGCCGTCCGGCCCGACGGCACGCCGGTGTTCACGCTCAATCCCGACCGCAAGTGGACGGGCGGGGTCATGCTCAACCAGGACGGCGCGGTGCTCTCGTCGGGCGCGGGTGGGATCATGTGGAACCATCCCGAGGACGGCACCGGCGGCTGGCTGATTTCCGAAGTCGATGGGGTGCCGCTGATGGGCGTCAACGAGATGACCCCGGATGGCCACGGCGGCATCTATTTCGGCAGCGTCGATGTCGAGCAGATCGAGAAGGGCGAGCCTCCCCGCCCCGCCTCGCTCTACCACCTCAGCGCGGACCGCAAGGCGCGGCTCGTCGCCGGGCCGCTCGGCTTCACCAATGGCATCATGCGCAGCCTCGATGGCGCGCGGCTGTTCTACAACGACACCTTCGACGCGACCTATGTCTTCGACATCCGGGGCGACGGCAGCCTTGGCCCGCGGCGCAAGCTCCTCGACAAGGACGATTGCGACGGGATGGCGCTCGATGCGGACGGGAACCTGGTGATCACCGGCTACAAGTCGGGCGCGCTGACCCGGATGACGCCCGCCGGCGAAGTGCTCGATCCGATCGAGGTGCCGGCCGAAGCGATCACCCAGGTGCGCTACGGCGGCAGCGACTTGCGCGACATTTACATGAACTGCGTGCCGCTCGACGCCGGCGACGGGCTCGCGGTGGGCGAGGCGCCCACCGAGCAGCGCTCGTTCCTGCTGCGCGGGCGGGTGGAAAAGCCCGGCCGCGCGCAAGGCGTCGCGGGTTTCGAAATCTGAATACGGGAGTGATGTGATGGCGGGTGCGGGCCAGCGGCTCGAAGGCAAGGTCGCGATCGTGACGGGTGGCGGCCAGGGGATCGGCGCGGGCATCGCGCTGGCCTATGCGCGCGAAGGCGCCAAGGTGCTTATCACCGGGCGGACGAGGAGCAAGCTCGACGAGATCGCCGCGCAGGCCGAGGGCGGCGAGGTGGTCGCCTTCGAAGCGCTCGCCGGCAACAAGGAGCATGCGAGAAAGACGGTGACCGAAGCGCTCTCACGCTGGGGCCGGGTCGACGTGCTCGTCAACAACGCGCACACTTTCACCGATTTCCTGCCGCTCGACGATCCTCGCATGGAGGAGCACTGCCTGATCGACCTGCAGTCCGCCTTTATCGGCGCGCTGCAGCTGATGCAGCTGTGCTTCCCGTCGATGCGCGACAACGGCGGCGGCTCGGTGATCAACATGGGATCGAGCTATGGCATCCGCTGCGAGCCGGGGTTCCTGGCCTATGCCGCGAGCAAGGAGGCGATCCGCGCGCTCACCCGCACCGCCGCGCGCGAATGGGGGCCGCACAAGATCCGGGTGAACACCGTGTTGCCTTCGGCGCTGTCGCCCAAGGCGATCCGGTACATGGAGGAGAGCAAGTCCTACGATTATGAGCTGTCGAAGGTTTCGCTCGGCTATTTCGGCACTCCCGACGACATCGCCCCGACCGCGCTGTTCCTCGCCAGCGACGAATCCAACTACGTCACCGGCCAGACGCTTGGCGTCGATGGCGGCTCGACGATGTTCTGAGCCAGCGGGCTCCCTCGCGAACCTCAAGATGAGCCGGCTTCGACCGGCGGAGACAATGTCATGGCCGTTGCTGACGTAACCAACAAATCGATCGCCGATCTCGTCTCGCTGCGCGGCAAGGTCGCCGTCGTCACCGGCGGCGCTCGCGGGCTGGGACGGGCGATGGTCATCCGCCTGGCGGAAGCCGGAGCCTCGGTCATGGTCGCGGACCTCGACCAGGAACTCGCCGCGCGCGTCGCGGAGGAAACCGCCGCCGCCTATGGCGTTAAGGTCATCGCGGCGTCCGTGGACGTCACCGAGAGTCCCACGATCATCGCGGCCGCCGAGCTCGCCGTGCGCGAGCTGGGCGGTCTCGACGTCTGGGTGAACAACGCCGGCATCTATCCGAACGTGATGGCGATGGAGATGACCGACGCGCTCTGGGACAAAGTCATGGACATCAACTTGCGCGGCGCCTTCGTCGGATCGCAGGAAGCGGCCCGACGGATGATCGCGGCGGGCAAGGGCGGCGTCATCATCAACGTGGCGTCCACCGCCGGCTTCAAGGGGATGGCGCCCGGCATCTCCGCCTATGTCGCGTCGAAGCACGGTGTGCGCGGGCTGACCAAACAGCTCGCGATCGAGCTCGCCCCGCACGACATCCGCGTGCTCGGCGTGGCGCCGACCTTCTGCACCACCGAAGGCAGCACCGAGGCGCTCGCCCAGCTGCCCGACCGTGTGCGCGAGGAGATCTCGGCGACGCTCGACTCGCGGCTCGGCCGCGTCGGCGTGCCGGACGACATCGCCCGCGCGGTGCTGTTCTGCGCCTCAGACCTGTCGCTGTTCATGACCGGCAGCACGCTGCTGGTCGACGCGGGCGAGGCGGCCTGACGCGCCGCGCCCGGCCAGGCAGTCCGATGGCATCGCGCCGGAGCCGCTGCCGGCGTGAGCGCCGGGCGGCATTTGACCATCGGCGGGACGGCGTGCTACCACCATGACGAAATAAGGGCGGGTGCAGGTGATGATGAAGGCGGCGGAGCGAGATTATTTCAGTGATCCCGAGATCGTGCAGGACCCCCATGAATACTTCGCCGCAGCGCGGGCCGAGGCGCCCCTGTGGCGCGAGCCCTATCACAATGTGCTCCTGGTCACGGGCTACGAGCAGATCCTCGAAGTCCTGACACGCAACGACGGGACCTTCTCGTCGGCGGCTTCGGTGATCGGACCGATTCCGCCGCTGCCCTTCGCGGTGGAGGGCGACGACATCTCCGAGGCGCTCGAGCGGCACCGCGACGAGATGCCGTGGTCGGCGCACCTGACCTCGTTCGACGGCCGCAAGCATGCCGAGCAGCGCGCGCTGCTGATGCCGCTGCTCACCTTCAAGCGGCTGAAGGCCAACGAAGAGTACCTGAGGGGCCTGGCAGACAAGGTCATCGGCCGCTTCATCGACAAGGGCGGCTGCAACGTGGCGAGCGAATACGCCCACGCCGTGGCCACGTATGCGATCTCCGACTTGCTCGGAATTCCCGAAGAGGACCGGTCGGTGCTGGTCGAACTGCTCGGCGTTCCGCCGAGCCAGCTCGATGGCGACGCCGCGCATCGCGTCGGTGCCGATCCGCTGATCTTCCTCAAGGAGCGGTTCGACGGCTACCTGCGCGCGCGCCAGGCCGATCCGAGCTCGGACCTCATGTCGGAACTCGTGCATTCGCGCTTCAAGGATGGCTCCGAGCCGGACCTCGATACGCTGTCGAACCTCGCCCGCTTCCTGTTCGGCGCGGGCCAGGACACGACCTCGCGCCTGATGACGATGGCGGTCCGCGCGCTTGGCGACGATCCCGAACTCCAGGCCCGGATCCGCGCGCAGCCCGAGCGCATTCCCGATCTCCTCGAGGAGTCGCTGCGCTGGGACGGGCCGGTGAAGACGGTTTACCGCCTGGCGGTGCGGCGGACCACGGTGGCCGGGATGGACGTGCCGGCCGGCACACTGCTTGGTCTCGCGCTCACCGCCGGAAGCAACGATCCCGCGCATTTCGAAGAGCCGCGCGCGTTCGACATCGACCGCGCGCACCTGCGCGATCACCTTGCCTTCAGCCGCGGCTCGCACGGCTGCATCGGCGCTCCGCTCGCCCGCATCGAGGCGCGCGTGGCGATCGAGCGGCTGCTGGCGCGCACGGCCGATATCCGCATCTCCGAGGCCCATCACGGTCCGCACGGCGCGCGCATCTATCGCTACGAGCCGACCTACAGCTTCCGCAGCCTATCCGATCTGCACGTGGAGCTGACGCCGGCCTAACCGGCCGTAGCGGCCGCGAAGAACCCGTCGATGAGCGCCCAGACGCCGGCATGAGCGAGGTCGACGCCGAGATCCTTCTCGCGCAGCAGGCCGAGCGCGACGCTGCTGCCCACCAACGCCAGCGCGCCCGGCGAAAGCGGGCTGAGCTTGGGGTTGCCGGCCAGCGCGGCGGTCAGCACTTCGACCTGAATCTTTCGCGATTCCCGGATGAAGTGAATGACCTCGATCCGCAGGCGCTCGATCCGGTTGGCCAGCGCCATGAATTCGCAGATCAGCCGCGGGTCCATCGTGTGAACGCTGACGTTCCAGATTTCCTGTAGCGGCTTGTCCGCGCTCGCGGCGGTGCGCAGCCGGTCGATCTCGCGCGCGGATACCTGATGGAAGGTTTCGACGATGAGGTCGTCCATCGTCTCGAAATAGTAATAAACCAGCCGCTGCTTGAAGCCGACGCGCTCGGCGACCCGGCGCGAGGTCAGCGCGCGCGATCCCTCCTCGCGCAGGATGTCCTCGGCGACATCGAGCATGGCCTGCCGGTTGGCGGAGCCGGCGCTGCCCATCGGTCGGGTACGAGCACTCACGGTTCGCAAGATCCCAGTTTCTTCCGGCATTCACCGGCCTACCTGCAGCGACGCTGGCGGTAAAGGTCCATCCGGCCGGACGGAAATCGGGGGCGTTCCGGGAGCGCGCGACATGAGCATAGCCGACGTAACCGATGTCGCCGACACCGTGTCGGCCGGGCGTACCGCGCGGTTCGCCCGCGAGACGTTCGGCGCGGGCGGACGTCTGGGTCAAAAACTTCCCCTCGCGCCGGTCATGGAGGTCGACGAACCCACGCTCGACCCGGTTTTGCGGGTGAACTTGCGCGGGCTTTTCGCCGGATGCCAGGCGGCCGCGCTGCAGATGATCCTGGCCGCGAGAAGCTGAACGTCGAGCGGCCGTTCATCGCGCACGAACCCTGTCGGGATGGCTGCAGCCGGGCGTTTCGGCCCATCGTTCCGGCTCTTTCAAAAAACTTTGAGAAGGCGCTTGACCGAATCCGGAACCGCTCATATATGCCCACCTCACCGACGCGGCGCCGACATTTGCCGGTTCGCATCGGTCGCCAATGCAGACGGACAACAAGTCCCCCGGTCACAAAATCGGGGGGGGTTCTGGTTGTCCGCCTTGTTCTGTCGCTGTGGCGGCGGATTGGCGGCTCTTTGACATTGTAGGAACAGATGAAGGGACATGTGGGCGACGGCGCCCGGTCCGGGGGTTTTAAGGCTCCGGGAACCGGTATAGGTCGTTGTTGTGCATATGTCCTTACGTAACCATACGTTTGAATTAAGTGCAGCAAC
>DASVMK010000012.1:0-3129 GCA_036384395.1 Novosphingobium sp. | reverse complement strand
GCGGTGCTGGTCGACGCGCCGTGCTCGGGCACCGGCACCTGGCGCCGCAATCCCGAGGCGCGCTGGCGGCTCACCCCGCGCGAGCTCGACCGGCTGGTGGCGCTGCAAGGCCGGCTACTCGACCTGGCCGCCACGCTGGTGCGCCCCGGCGGGCGGCTGGTCTATGTCACCTGTTCGCTGCTCGACGCCGAAGGCGCGGACCAGATCGACGCCTTCCTCGCGCGCCATCCCCAGTGGTGGGCGGAGGCGTTCGGGCTGCCGGCCGGCGAGAAAAGGGGTTCAGGAATTCGACTGACGCCCTATCATGACGCCACCGACGGGTTTTTCGTCGCGCGGCTCATGGCTCCGTGCTAGCAGCGCGATCATGTCCTCGTCGCGACCACGCTGGATTGCTTTTCGGGAATTCGTCATGCGCTACACCCCCGCCGCTGCCGCTCTGTCACTGGCTCTCGCCGTCACCGCCAGCGTGACGCATTCGGCGCCGCCGCGGCAGATCGATCCCCGCGCCGCCGCGCTGGTCACGCAAGGCCGCGCCGATTTCGCCGCCGGCAAGGTGGACGCCGCGATCGACGCCTTCGAATCCGCACTCGCGATCGAGCCGGGCAGCGCGCCGATCTACCTCCAGCTCGGCAATGCGACCCGCTCGCAGGGCATGCAGGGCAAGGCGCTGCACTATTATCGCCTGGCGCTGAAGGCCGAGCCCGCCAATCTCGAGGCGATTTCGGGCGAGGGCGCCGCGCTGGCCGAGAAGGGCGCGCTGGAAAAGGCGCGCCGCAACCTCGCGCGGCTCGAAGGGCTGTGCGGCAAGGACTGCGGCGCCGCGCGCGAGCTTGCCGCCGCGATCGCCAAGGGCCCCGCGCCCAAAGTCATCACCGCCGAGGCGGTCACCCCTGCGCCGGTGGTGAGCGAGAACTGAGCGAGAACTGAGCAGGCTCATCCCCCCGCTCAAATCAGCGGCGCGAACTCCGTCAGCACGGCGCGATAGACGTCTTTCTTGAACGGCACGATCAACTCGGGCAGCAGCGCCGGATCGATCCATTTCCATTCGCAGAACTCGGCATGGTCGTGCGCGTCGAGGTCGATGTCGGCGTCCGCTCCGGTGAACCGGGCGAGCAGCCAGGTCTGGCGCTGGCCGCGATATCTGCCGCCCCACAGCTTGCCCATCAGCGCCTCGGGCAGGTCGTAGAGCAGTTCCTCGCCGGTTTCTGCCAGTATCTCGACCTTGTCGGCGGTGACGCCGGTCTCCTCCCACAATTCGCGTAAGGCGGCGGCGCGCAAGTCCTCGCCCCGGTCGACGCCGCCTTGCGGCATCTGCCAGAAATCGCCCTCGCGGTTGTCGATCCGCTTGCCGGCGAAGGCCAGGCCTTGCGCGTTGACGAGCATCACCCCGACACAGGGGCGGTAGGGCAGGTTCGACAGATCGGTCACGCGACACCGCGCCTATTGAGAGCCATACGAAATCTTTCCGGGCAGAACTGGAAGAACCGAGCCATAAGGCTCATATAGGCGCTTGACTAGCGGCCCCCGGGGGCCTTTTGCCTAAACGGGCAGGTTGGGCGGCTGACAGATTTTCTGAATTGCGCGGCCCCCGCCACAGCGTAGGGCGAGCGCGCGGCACGGAACGCGCCGCCAGCAGAGGGTAGAAATGGCAACGATCCTGGCCGATGACGATTCCGCGACGATTGCGCGCGGTAACGAGGTTCCCGAAGCAGTCGTGGTCCGCTTCGCCGGCGATTCCGGCGACGGCATGCAGCTCACCGGCGGGCAGTTCACGCTGTCCACCGCGCTGTCGGGCAACGACCTCGCCACGTTCCCCGATTTCCCGGCCGAGATCCGCGCGCCGCAAGGCACGCTGTTCGGCGTCTCGGCGTTCCAGATCAACTTCGGTTCGACCGAGATCACCACCGCGGGCGACCAGCCCGACGTGCTGATCGCGATGAACCCGGCCGCCCTCAAGACCAACGTCCCGGCGCTCAAGGCGGGCGGGCTGATCATCGCCGACACCGGCGAGTTCACCAAGCGCAACCTCGAGAAGGCGAAGTACGACGTGTCGCCGCTCGAGGACGGCAGCCTCGCCAAGTGGGACCTGCTGGCCTTCGACATCAGCGCGCAGACGGTCGAGGCGGTCAAGCCGTTCGGCCTGGGCAACAAGGACGCGCTGCGCTGCAAGAACATGTGGACGCTGGGCCTGGCGCTGTGGATGTTCGACCGTGATCGCGGCCCGATCGTCCAGTGGCTCAACGACAAGTTCAAGAAGAACCCGGTGCTGGCCCAGGCCAACATCGCCGCGCTCAACGCCGGCCACGCCTATGGCGAGACCGCCGAGCTGGCCGGACCGCTCAAGAAGCTGCACCTCGATCCGGTGCCGTCGCCGGCCGGGCTCTACCGCACGGTCACCGGGGCTGAATCGGTCAGCTACGGCCTCGTCGCGGGCGCGCAGCTCGCGGGCCTGCCGCTGTTCTTCGGCGGCTATCCGATCACCCCGGCTTCGGCGATCCTTCACAACCTGGTGAAGATGAAGGAGTTCGGCGTCACCACCTTCCAGGCGGAAGACGAGATCGCGGCGGTCTGCGCGGCGATCGGCGCCTCTTACGCGGGCCGGCTCGGCGTCACCTCGTCGTCGGGCCCGGGCATCGCGCTGAAGGGCGAGGCGATCGGCCTCGGCATCATGACCGAGCTGCCGCTGGTCATCGTCAATTCGCAGCGCGGCGGCCCGTCGACCGGCCTGCCGACCAAGACCGAGCAGTCGGACCTCTACCAGGCGGTCTATGGCCGCAACGGCGACGCGCCGCTGCCGGTCATCGCCGCCCGCTCGCCGGCCGACGCTTTCGAATGCGCGATCGAGGCCTGCCGCATCGCCGTGCAGTTCATGACCCCGGTGATCCTGCTGACCGATGGCTACATCGCGAACGCGGCCGAGCCGTGGAAAGTGCCCGATCCCAGCACCTTCGCACCGTTTCCTGTCACGTTCCTCCAAGAGAAGAACGGGGACGGCCCTGACGGAAACAAGGTCGTGCTGCCGTTCAAGCGCGACGCGCGCGGCGTGCGTCCGTGGATCAAGCCCGGCACGCCCGGCCTGATGCACCGCATCGGCGGCATCGAGAAGGCGATCGACACCGGCAACATCGA
>DASVMK010000011.1:0-3106 GCA_036384395.1 Novosphingobium sp. | reverse complement strand
TCGAGAATTGTCGCGGGTCCGCGACGCCGGCTATGCGGTCGACAACGAGGAGATCGTCGAGGGATTGCGCTGCATCGCGGTGCCTGTCCGCAGGCCCGACGCCACCGTCCCCGCGGCTATCTCGATCTCGCGAGCCGGGGCCGCGCCCTCCGCGATGAGGGAGGAAGCCATGATCGAACTGCTGCGCAGGGCGGCGGCCGAGATCACGGATATCGCCTTCAATGGCAGAGCTGCCGTCGCCTTCGTCTCGTGATCGCCTTCGGCGCTGCGGACTACGGCTCCTCAGCCGCTTGGCCGACTATCCACGTGCGAAACGCGCGAAATTCAGAAGATCGCAGTCTTTCAGCGGGATAGACCAGCGCGTAATCGCGCTCCTCGGCCAAGGGCGCCTCGATCGGCGTGACCAGGCTGCCGTTCGCCAGTTCGGGGCGGATGAGGAAGGATGGCAACAGCGCCGCTCCCGCTCCCGCAGCCACGGCTTGAGCCAGGGTCAGGAAATGGCTGACCTTCTGCAGCGGCCGCGTCGGGGCAAAGGCGATCCCGTGGAGCGCGAACCATCGCGCCCAGGCATCCTCTCGCTCAGATTGTACGAGCAGGGGAAGATCGAGGAAGTCCTCAGGCTTCGCCACGGTGACCCGCTCGGTGATCGCGGGAGCGACCACGGGGATCGCGACTTCGCGAAACAGGCGATCCTGCTCCACGCCGGGCCATATCGCCGGACCCACGTGAATGGCGGCGGTAAAGCTCGTTTCGTCGAAGTTGAAGATGTCCGATCGGGCGATCACGTTCACGACGAGCTGGGGATGGTGGGCACTCAGGTCGGGCAGCCGCGGGGCCAGCCAACGCATGCCGAAGCTGGGTAGCGTGGCGAGCTCGATCAAGCGACTGCGCGCCGGGTCGATCAATCGGCCTGTGGCTTGGCGGATTGCCGACAGGGCGGGCGCTATTTCGGCGGCGAAGGTCTTGCCGGGGGCAGTGAGCGCGACACGCCGGCCGTTGCGGTGGAATAGCGGTACCCCAAGGAGCTCTTCCAGATTGGCGATATGGCGGCTGACCGCGCTTTGCGACAGGCCCAGCTCTTCGCCGGCGCGGGTGAAGCCGCCGTGGCGGACCGCAGCATCGAAGCATCGCAGCATTGCCATGGGCGGAAGCAAGCGATGAGCGTTGTTGCTCATTCCAAATCCATATCAACAGATGCCAATATCATAGTTTCATACCCAAGGTGCCGTGATGTAGCATGCCCAAAACGCATGAGGAAAACGGTATGTCCGATAACACCATCCTCAGCCAAATCGCCTGGCGGGCCGCCCGCGCGGGCCTGCGCTCGTGACCGCTTCCACGCTCATATCCACCTGCCCGGCCACGGGAAATGTGCTCTGGCAAGGCGAAACGGCCTCGCCCGAGGCCGTGCATTCGGCGGTCGGCGCGGCGCGCTTGTCTTTTGCCCGATGGGCTTGCGCCCCGCATGAAGAACGCCTGGGCGTCGTCCGGGCCTTCGCCGACGCGTTGCAGTCGCGGCAGCAGGATTTGGCCGAAGCGATCGCGAACGAAACGGGCAAGCCGCTCTGGGAAGCGTGTCAGGAAGTCGGTTCGATGGCGGCGAAGGTCGAGCTGTCGGTTCGGGCGCAAGCAGAGCGGGCAGGCGAGCGGCAAGAACGCACGGGCTTTGGACAAGCGGTGCTGCGGCACCGCCCGCACGGGGTTCTGGCGGTCCTGGGACCTTACAATTTTCCCGGACATCTGCCCAACGGCCATATCGTCCCGGCGCTGCTCGCCGGCAATGCGGTTGTGTTCAAGCCGTCCGAGGAAACGCCCCTGACGGGTGAGATCATGGCGTGCCTGTGGCGCGATGCCGGTTTGCCCGAGGGAGTTCTGACGGTCGTGCAGGGCAGGCGGGAAACCGGTGAGGCGCTCGTCGCCTCCGATATCGACGGCGTGCTGTTTACCGGTTCGGCCGCCACCGGCGCGCTTCTGCGGCGCGCGCTCGTCGACCGGCCGGGGGTCATCCTGGCGCTTGAGATGGGCGGCAACAATCCGCTGGTCGCTTGGGACGGGGATGTCGACGCCGCGGCCTCGATCATCGTGCAATCGGCCTTCATCACGACCGGGCAGAGGTGTTCCTGCGCCCGGCGCCTGATCGTGCCGACGGGTCCTTTCGGCGATGCCGTGGTCAGCGCAGTCGCCGATCTGTCTTCGCGTTTGCGGATCGGCCATTGGCGCGACGACCCGGAACCGGGACTCGGACCGCTGATCTCGGCCGCCGCTGCGGATAGGTTGCGGAACGCGGCGGATGCGCTGGCGGCGGCCGGCGCCCGCACGATCAAATCCCTGGCTCGCGTCGAGGGGCGTTCGCCGGCATTCGTCACCCCAGCCATCTACGACGTTACCGGCCTGGCCATCGCGGACGAGGAAATCTTCGGGCCGGTGCTGCAAGTGACGCGCTGCGCCGATTTCGCCGCGGCGCTCGCTGCGGCGAACGATACCGCATATGGCCTTTCGGGCGGGCTCGTGTCGCAGGACGAGGAGCTCTGGCGCGCCTTCAGGATGCAGTCGCGCGCAGGCGTGGTCAACTGGAACCGGCCGACGACCGGGGCGAGCGGTGGGATGCCGTTCGGGGGAACCGGCGCATCGGGCAATCATCGGCCGAGCGGGTACTACGCGGCCGATTATGTCGCCTATCCGGTCGCCAGTTTCGAAAGCCGCGATCTGATCGATCAGACCGATGATCTGCGCGGGCTGGAACCGCGGGCGGGAAGGGCAGCGGCATGATCGAGGTGAACTTTGACGGCCTGATCGGACCCAGCCACAACTACGCGGGCCTCTCGCTCGGCAACCTCGCCTCGGCCAGCAACGCAGGCGCCGAAGCCTCGCCCCGCGCCGCGGCCCTGCAGGGGCTGGCCAAGATGCGCCGTATGCTTGACCTCGGGCTGACCCAGGGGCTGTTCGTGCCGCTCGACCGGCCGGATACAGCCTGGCTGCGGTCGTTAGGCTTTACCGGGTCGGACGACGATGTCTGCCGCGCCGCATGGCGTGACGAGCCGGCGCTTTTGCGCAGCGCGATGTCGGCGTCCTCGATGTGGACGGCCAATGCCGCCACGGTTTCGCC
>DASVMK010000010.1:0-19467 GCA_036384395.1 Novosphingobium sp. | reverse complement strand
TGTCGTCAACGGCCAGAAAGTCTGGTCGACGATGGCGCAATATGCCGACAAGTGCCTGCTGCTGGTCCGCACCAGCAGCGACGGACCCAAGCAAGCCGGCATCACGTACCTGCTGATGGACATGAAGGCGCCGGGCGTCTCTGTCCGTCCGATCAACCAGATCCAGGGCGACGAGGAATTCGCCGAAATCTTCCTCGACAACGTCGAAGTGCCGGTGGCCGATCGCGTCGGTGAAGAGGGCGCCGGCTGGGCGGTGGCGCAGGCGACGCTCGCGTCCGAGCGCGGGCTGACGCTGATGGAGCTGTCCTACCGCATGCGCGGCGCACTGTGGCGGATCGCCGAACTGATCCGCAAGAACGGCCGCGGTGAGGATTCCGGCGTGCTGCGCGACTTCGGCAAGCTCGCCACGCAAGTCGATGCCGCCTGCGCGATCGCCGACCAGTTCCTCGACAACCGGATCAAGGGCCTGGAACGCGTCGGTGACGCCTCGGTCGTCAAGAACACCTATTCGCGGGCGCTGCGCGCCTATTCGCTGCTCGGCGTGCGGCTCGGCGGCATCGACGAGCAATATGTGAAGCCGATCACCTTCGGCGACCTCAACACCGGCAACTGGATGGCCGACTTCATGAACTCCTACGCCTGGACCATCGCCGGCGGCAGCGAGGAAGTGCAGCGCAACATCCTGTCCGAGCGCCTGCTCGAGATGCCGCGCGAACCGAAGGGATGGGTGTTGTGATCGAACGGAGCGAACTCCACGACGCCGCGCAGAAGGCGTTTCCGCGCGACGCGCTGAAGCCCGACCGCGACGCGAGCTGGAAGCTGGCGGCCGAAATGGGCTGGCTGATGCTGCCGCTGCCCGAGGACGCAGGCGGGCTCGGCCTTGGCCGCGACGCCGCCGCGGCGATCCACTTCGAGCTCGGCCGGGTCCTGTCCCGTGCGCCGCTGATCCCGGCGATGGCGACCGTCCAGGCGCTCGGCGCCAGCGATACCCTTGCCGACAAGGACAGCTGGATCGAGCGCGCCACCGCCGGCGAATTCCTCACCACCAGCTTGCTGCCCGGCAGTGGCTCGGTGTTCGCGGACGGCAATGCACCCCTGCCCGGCACGATCGCGGGCGTGCCCGACGCCGACCTCGCCAGCCATGTGCTCGTCTTCGGCGGCGGCCAGCTCGTCCTCGCCCCGCTCGCAGACGCGACGCTGGCCGAGCGGCCGCTGTGGGACGAGAGCCGGCGGCTGTTCGACGTGACGCTGGGCGATGCCGCGCCGGTGGTGCTGGCCGAGGGCGACGCGGCCCGCCAGATCGCCGAGCAGGTCCAGATCGAACTGCTCTTCGCCCTGGCGGCGGAATCGCTCGGCGGCGCGGGCGCGATCCTCGAGCTGACGGTCGATTACCTCAAGACGCGCAAGCAGTACGACCGGCCGCTGGCGATGTTCCAGGCGCTCAAGCACCGCTGCGCCGATCTCAGGATCCTGCTCGGCGCGGCCGAGGCGCTGCTGTGGTCGGAAGCGGTCAAGCCGGCGATCACGCTGGCGCAGGCCGGCGGCTTGAAGGCGCACGCGACCGAAGTCTATCGCTATGTCTGCGAGGAGGCGATGCAGCTCCACGGCGGCGTTAGCCTGACCGAGGAGCTCTACTGCCACCTCTACATGAAACGCGCCAACCTCAACGTGCAGTTCGGCGGCGACGCCGACCGCTGGACCGAGGCGCGTGGACGCGAGGTTCTGGCCGCGGCGGAATGACACCGTCGACCGCCAAAGTCGCGACGCTCCGAACAGGCCAGGGGATCGACAGCATCACGCTGAGCAATGCGCCGATTCCACAGCCCGGCGCGGGCGAGGCCCTGGTCCGGCTGACGGCGGCGACGCTCAACTTCCGCGACCTAATCATGGCGAAGGGGCTGATCCCCGGTATCGCCAAGGAACCCGAGCTGATCCCGCTGTCCTGCGCGGCGGGCGAGGTGATCGCGGTCGGCAGCGACGTCACCCGCGTGCGCGTGGGCGACCGGGTCGCGCCGACATTCACGCTGGGCTGGATCGACGGGCCGCAGCGCTCGATGGAGATGCTGGGCGGCTCGGTCGATGGGGTGGCGCGGCAGTACGCGGTGTTTCCGGACCACAGCCTGTGCCGCGTGCCCGACGCGCTCGGCGACATGGACGCGGCGACGCTGGCCTGCGCCGCGCTGACCGCCTGGTCGGCGCTGACCGCCTTTCGCCCCACCGGCGTGGACGACTGGGTGCTGGCCCACGGCACCGGCGGCGTCTCGACCGCCGCGCTGCAACTCGCCAAGGCGATGGGCGCGCGGGTGATCGTGACGTCGTCGTCGGACGCCAAGCTGACCCGCGCCCGCTCGCTTGGCGCCGACGTGACGGTGAACTATCGCACCACGCCCGGCTGGGCCGCGGCAATCCGCACGGCAATCGGTGGGAACCGCGTGGCGAACGTGATCGACACCATCGGCGCCGTGCAGTTCGACGACAACGCGGGCCTGCTGCGGGACGATGGCCAGCTCTCGGCGATCGGCATGTTGGGCTCGGACTTCAGCTGGAACCGGCAGGACAGCGGTGTGGCCGTCGCGCCCATCGCGGTCGGCAGCCGCGACCAGCACGATGCGATGACCGCGTTCATCGTCGAGCACCGTATCCGGCCGGTGGTCGACGTGGTGTACGACCTCGACCGCATCCAGGACGCCTACCGCCACCTCGAAAGCGGGCGCTTCTTCGGCAAGATCGGCATCAACCTGCTTTGATTGCCGGCTCGGGGCGCCCTCAGAGCGCCTGGTTGCCGAGCCCCGCCGCGTGCTTGGCTGCGATCCAGCCAAAGACCATCGAGGGCCCCACGCTGGCGCCCGCGCCCGGATAGACGTTGCCCATGACCGAGGCGGTGGTGACGCCGGTGGCGTAAAGCCCCTCGATCACCGATCCGTCCGCCTTGACGACGCGGCCCGAAGCGTCGGTGACCACGCCGCCATAGGTGCTGACATCCCCCGGCACGACAGGAACCGCGAAGAACGGTCCCTTCTCGATCGTGCCGCGCGAGCGCTCGGCCGAGAACGGATCGCCGACATAGCCGCAGTTGTCGTATTCGCGCTCGCCGCGGTGGAAATCCTCGTCCTTGCCGTTACGGACGAAGCCGTTCCAGCGGTCCACCGTCGCGCGCAGCGTGGCGGGATCGACCTTGATGCTCCTGGCCAGGTCCTCGATCGTGTCGGCCTTGTGGAGATATCCCTTGCCTTCCCACTTCTTGGGCACCTTCTTGTCGATCCATTTGGCGCCAAGCTGATAGAGATCGGCATATTGCTGATCGACGATCGCCCAGCTCGGGATCGCCGGCACCTTGGAATGGCGCTTCAGCATCGTCTCGCAGAAGAGCTCGTAGGAGCCACCCTCGTTCATGTAGCGCACGCCGGTCTGGTCGACGAGGATCGCATGCGGCTTGGCGGTGGCGCTTTGCATGCCCGGCTTGACGTAGTCGTTCTCGGTGCCGGGGGGCATTGTCATCTGGTAGCCGACCATCTGGTCCATCTGCGCCAGCGTGCCGCCGAGGCGCTCGAGCTCGACATGCATGTCTCCGGTGTCGCCCTCGGTCGTCTGCGACCATTTCGCCTGCGAGCCGGGAATGTACTTGTCGCGCATCGCCTGGTTCTGCGCGAAGCCGCCGGCGTTGACGAGCACGCCCAGGCGCGCGCCGATCCGCCAGGGTTTGCCGTCCTTGACCGTGACGACGCCGACCGCCTTGCCACCTTCGAGCACGATCTCCTTCACCGGCGATTCGGTGCGTACATCGACGCCGGCGGCCAGGCAGGCCTTGAGCATGCGTCCTTGCAGCGCCGCGCCCGCCGTCGTGTAGCGGCGGCCGCGCAGCTTGTCCCAGATCGTGCGCAGCGCGATGCGGCGGAAGATCTTGCCCGATTCCGGATTGGTGCGAAAATGGCCGTACTGCATCGCCTCGCTGAGCGTGGTGTTGAACTCGGCGAAGCCAAGCCGCAGCAGATCCGCTCGCGCGCCCAGTTCCTTGCGGTCGAACGGCTTCGCCACCACCGTGCGCGTCGTCTTGCAGCCGCCGGGAAGCTCGTCGTAGTAATCGGGCCAGAAGCGATGCCCGCGCTCCATCTCGACGCCCTGGTCCACCAGAAAGTCGATCGCCTTGGGCGCTTCGTTGACATAGGCGAGGCGCTTTTCCCGGCTCGTGCCCGGCGCCGCGCCGCCGTCGAGGTCCTGCAGCGCATCGAGGTAGTTCATCGCCGCATCGGCGCTGTCGGGCTCGCCCTCGGCGCGCATGAAGCGGTTGTTGGGGATCCACATGACGCCGCCCGACTTCGCCGTAGTGCCGCCGACGAACTTCGTCTTCTCCAGGATCACCGCGCTCTTGCCCGCGCGGCGCATGACCAGCGCCGAGCTCATCGAGCCGGCGCCGCTGCCCACCACGACCCAGTCGAAAGTCTCGTCGAAATCGGCCATCATGCTCTCCGTAGAACCCCGGTGCCCAGCCTGTGCTGCGCGTCTGTTCAGCGGGCTACAAAGCCGAAGACGCGTGGCCATGCAAGGGCGCGCGAAGATTGAACTGGAACCCGCCCGCCGAGGCCGTATGACGGCGCCGCGCTAGGAGATATCCCGAGACATGACCGATACGACGCCGACCCCGCCCACGCTCAGCACGATCGCGATGGCCCGCGAGGGCCGCCTGCTGCGCATCACGCTGAACCGCCCCGAGGCGATGAACGCCGTCAACCTCGCACTGCACGACGACCTTGCCGACGCGCTGTGGTTCGCGCAGTGCGACAGCGGCTCGGACGTGGTGCTGATCACCGGCGCGGGACGCGCCTTCTCGGCCGGCGGCGACCTGGATCACATCGCCAACAACGCCGCCAACCCGCACTTGTTCGACCACGAGGCGCGGATGGCCAAGCGCATCCTGTTCACCCTGCTCGACATCGAAAAGCCTGTGGTCTGCCGGATGAACGGCCACGCGGTGGGCCTGGGCGCGACGCTCGCGCTGATGTGCGACATCGTGTTCGCCGCCGAAGGCGCGAAGATCGGCGATCCGCACGTCGGCCTGGGGCTCGTCGCCGGCGACGGCGGCGCGGTGATCTGGGCGCAGCGCATCGGCCTTGCTCGCGCCAAGGAATACCTGTTCACCGGCGACCTGCTGACCGCACAGAAGGCGGCCGAGATCGGCCTGATCAACCACTGTCTGCCTGTTGGCGAACTCGACGGCGCGGTCGATGCGTTCTGCCAGCGCTTGCTGAACGGCGCCACCGGCGCGATCCGCATGACCAAGATCCTGACCAACCTGGAATTGAAGCGCATCGCCCACGCGATAACCGACGCGGGCATCGCCTATGAATCGCTCAGCGTCCGCAGTGCCGACCACCTGGAGGGCATCGCCGCGCTGCGCGAGAAACGAAAGCCGCAATTCGGCGGCCGCTGATTCGGGTGCTCAGTCGATCCGGATGACCACCCGGCCGACCGGCCCGCTGCCGGCGAACGCCGCGTCCATCGCCGCGCGGTAGTCCCCAAAGGCGAAGGTCTGGCCGATTACCGGACGAAGCCGCCCTTCGCCCGCCAGCGCCAGGCAGCGCCGCATGTTGGCCGCCGCCCGGTCGGGTTCCTGTTCGCCAAAGACGCGCAGCTGGACGCCGATCAGACTGGCTGTCTTGACCAACGGCAGGTTGGTCTTGAGCGCGGGGATGCCCCCGGTGAAGCCGATCACCAGGTGGCGCCCGTCGTAGCCCAGCGAGCGGAACGCCGGTTCGGTCAGATCGCCGCCCACCGGATCGAACACGACATCGATGGCCTTGCCGCCGTTGGCCGCTTTCAGCGCCTCGCGCCAATCGGCGCTGCCGGTGGTGATGGCGGCATCGGCGCCAGCGGCGAGGCAGGCGGCGCGCTTCTCCTCGCTGGAAGCCGAGGCGATCACCCGTGCGCCCAGCGCCTTGCCGACCTGGATCGCGGCGATCCCGGTCGCGCCCGCCGCGCCCAGCACCAAGAGCGTCTCACCCGATGCGAGCCGCGCCCGATCGACCAGCGCGTGATAGGCGGTGAGATAGCTCGGCGGAAACACCGCGGCCTGCTCCAGCGTCAGCCCTTGCGGGATCTTGTTGAAGCTGCCGGCACGAAAGGTCCCCGCCTCGGCGAAAATGCCGCCAAAGCCGCTGCCCATTACCGCGTCGCCCGGCGCGAGGTGGCTCACCCCCTCGCCCACCGCCTCGACGATGCCGGCGCATTCGCTGCCCGGCACGAACGGCAAGGGCGGCTTGACCTGGTATTGACCCGCCGCCGTCAGCACATCGACGTAGGACACGCCGATCGCCTTGATCGCGACAAGGACCTGGCCGGGGCCGGGTGCAACCGGCGCGAACTCTTGGATCGCATAGGCTTCGGGCGGGCCAAAGGCCTCGGCGATGATCCTGCGGGCCGTCATCAATGCTGCCCCCCGTCGCAGCGCACCAGCGAAGCGGTGACGTTGACCGAGGCGGGGCTCGCCAGGAACAGCGCGGCGGTGACGATGTCCTGCGGATCGGCGGCGTGGCCGCGCGGGATCGCGATCGGCCCCTTCCCCTTGTCGGGCCAGGCTTCGACGATATCGGTGCGAAAGGCGCCGGGCGACAGCGTGTTGACCCGCACGTTGGGCGCATATTCCCAGGCGAGGCTGCGCGACATGGCATTGAGCGCCGCCTTGGACGCGCCATAGGGAACGACGTGCGGCAGCGGCATCATCGAGCCCGATGACGTCACATTGATGATGCAACCGCCCTCCCCCGTCTCATTGGCGCGATCGAACATGCGCTTGCCGATCTGCGTCGCCAGACGGAACGGGCCCTTGAAGTTGAGGTTCACGACGGAATCGAAGAGCTGCTCGGGTACCTCGTGGCTGGGCATGCGCGGGCTCATCCCGGCGTTGTTCACAAGGATATCCACATGCCCGAAGGCAGCGTAAGCCTCCTCGATCAGCCGGTCGCACTGATCCCACTTGCCGACGTGGGCCGATACCGCGAGCGCCTTCCGGCCGAGCGCGCGCATCTCCTCCGCCACCGCCTCGCAGTTTTCCAACTTGCGGCTGGCGATAACGACATCGGCGCCCCGCTCCGCGAAAGCCCTGACCATTTGGTAGCCGAGCCCGCGCGAACCGCCGGTGACGAGCGCGACTTTGCCGGTGAAATCGAACAGTGGGTCCATCAGCCCGCTCTCGCATTCGGATAACGGGCGAGTGCGGCAGCGGTTCGCGTCGGGATGTGCTCGGAGGGGAACAGGCCTTCGACCGGCTTGACCTTCTTCAGATAGGCGCGGGCGAGCTGCGAACGGTGGACGTCGGTCGGACCATCGGCGAAGGCCAGCGCCATGTGCCCGGCGAACCACTTGGCGAGCGGCATGTCGAGCGAGATGCCGAGCGAGCCGTGGATCTCCAGCGCGCGGCCGACGACGTCGTGATAGACGCGCACCAGCCCCACCTTGCACATGCCGATCCAGTTGCGCGCCGAGCCGTGCGGCATGCGGCCTTCCTCGACCTCGTCGATGATCCACGCGGTCTTGAGCACCAAGAGGCGGAACTGCTCGAGCTCGATGATCGAATCGGCGATCTTCGCCTGGACGAGCTGGTGATCGCCCAGCATTTTGCCGCGCGTCCGGCGCGACACCGCGCGTTCCAGCATCATCTCCAGCGCGCGGTTGCACATGCCGACGGTCCGCATCGCATGGTGGATTCGCCCGCCCCCGAGCCGGGCCTGCGCGACCTTGAAACCGCCGCCAACCTCCCCGAGCAAATGGTCAAACGGCACGCGCACCCGGTTATAGCGGATATGCGCGTGGTGGCCGTCCTCGGGATCGGCGTCGCCGACGATCGCGACGTTGCGCAAGATCTCGACGCCCGGCGCGTCGGCCGGCACCACGAACATGCTCATCCGCTCGGTCAGCGGCGCGTCGGGATCGGTGACGGCGATAACCAGCAGGAAGCTCGCGAACCTGGCGTTGGATGAGAACCACTTCTCGCCCTCGATCACCCATTCGTCGCCATCCCGGACGGCGCGGCAGGTGAACTCGCCGGGATCGGCGCCGGCCTGCGGCTCGGTCATCGAGAAGCAGGAGACGATCTCGCCGGCCATCAGCGGCGCCAGGTACTTCGCCTTCTGCGCCGCAGTGCCGAACATCGCCAGGATCTCGGCGTTGCCGGTGTCGGGCGCGGCGGTGCCGAACACCGTCGGCGCCCAGGCCGAGCGGCCGAGGATCTCGTTCATCAGCGCCAGCTTGACCTGGCCATAGCCCGGCCCGCCCAGGTGCGGACCCAAGTGGCACGCCCACAGGCCTTGCGCTTTCACCTGCTCCTGCAAGGGCTTCAGGTGCGCGAGCGCCGCGGCCTGGCTCTTGTCGAACTGGATGCCCTGCTCGGGAAACAGCAGGTCCATCGTCTCGCACTCCTCGCGGACGAAGGCGTCCATCCAGTCGAGCTTGGCCTGGAATTCGGGGTCGATGCTAAAGTCGATCATTGCTCTCTCCCGATCACGAGATGCGGCGGACCAGTTCCGCGTTCTGGCGGAAAGTCTCGTCTACGATGCGGGCGAAGAAGCGGCCCGTCTCCTTGGGCAGGATGCCCGCCTCGGCCTGCGCGACCTTGTATTCGAGCAGGCAGCCCGACTTGAACGCGGCGAGCAGCGTGTAGTAGTCCATCTCCGCCGGATCGCGACCGGTGCCGGCGCAGTAATAGCGCACCAGTTCCTGGCGGCTCGGATTGCTGTCGGGATCGTGCAGCCCGCTCGGGGCGCGGAGATCGGGGAAGCGCTCGTCCCGCATGCCGCCGGTGAACCAGCCCATGTCGATCATCGGATCGCCGATGGTCGAAAGCTCCCAGTCTATCATCGCGGCGAGGCGCGCGGGCGGGCCGGGCTTGAACATCATGTTCGGCGTGCCGACGTCGCCGTGGAGGATGCCGCGATGCTCTGCGGTGGGCGTGTTGGCGCGCAGCCAGGCTTCGACCTCGTGATAGCCTTCGAGCGTCCGACCCTCGTAGCCGTAGCGCTCCTTGTACGAGGCGAGCTGCCCGGCCCACCGATCGACCTGGCGGAGCAGGAAGTTGCCCGGCTTGCCGAAATCGCCCAGCCCCACCGCCTCGTAATCGACGTTGGCCAGCGCGATCAGTCCATCGACGATGGCGAAGGGGATCCCGTACTTGTAGGGCATCCGATCGAACGGCGGCTGGTTCCAGATCACCTCGTCGCGCAAATTGGGCGCCCAGCCCTGGACCATCTCCATCACGTAGAACGGCGCGCCGACCACCGCCGGATCTTCGCAAGCGGCGTAGCACCTGGGATGGGGAACGTCGGTGCCGCCCAGCGCGGTCAGAACCCGCGCCTCGCGCAGCACGCCCTTCTCTGCGCCCGGCGGCGGCACGGTGGGCGGCCGGCGAAGCACCATCTTCGGTCCGCCGCGATCGAGCGTCAGCACCACGTTGGACGTGCCGCCGCTCAGCACCGCAGTGCGCAAGGGGCCGCTGCCGAGCTCGGGCACATGGGCATCGAGCCATGCGGTGAGCGGGCCGATCGGGGCCAGCGCGTCAATGTCGTATGTCAGGCTGGTCATGACACCGCCTCCACCGTCGCGCCCGCCCGGAGCTGCGCTTCGAGCTGGCGGCGGATGGTGCGCAAGGCCTGGGTCGCCGTGCGGATCGCCTCGGGATCGAGCGCAAGTCCCACCGCTTCCGCGATCCAATCGGCCTGCGCGTCGATCTCGCGCTTGAGCGCGGTGCCTTCGGCCGTCGCGCGCAGAAGCACCGCGCGCTTGTGGTCCGGGTTGGCCAGCGTCTCGACCAGTCCGGCCGCGACCAGCGAATTCGCCGCGCGCTGAATGATCTGGCGCGGCTGTCCGAACGAACGGCCGATCTGCGGCACTGTCGGCGGCTGACTCGCCTCGACGACGGCGCTGAGCACCGCCAGCTCCGAATCGCCCAGGCCTTCGGAGCGGCGCGCGCCCGCGAACAGCGCCTTCATGCGGCCGTTGAGACGGATCAGCTCATCGGACAAGCCGACCAGCGGATGACGGGACTCGGATGCCTTGCTCATGAGTCAATCATGTCATTTTGACATGATTGTGTCAATTCATCCCGCGATCACACCACCGCGACGGGGTTCCCGTAGAGCTTGCGCAGCTCGTGCTTGGCGAGCTTGCCCGAGGGAATGCGCGGCAGCTCCTCGACGAAGGCATAGCTGCGCGGCTGGGTGACCTTGGAAATCCGTTCCGCGCACCATTCGCGCAGTTCCGCCTCCAGCGCCGGACCGGCGTCCGCCCAATCCTTCGGCTGGACGATCGCGCGCACTTCCTCGCCCATCTCGGGATGCGCGACGCCGATCACAGCCACGTCGAGCACCTTGGGGTGGACGATCAGGCAGTCCTCGATCGCCTGCGGGTAGATGTTGACCCCGCCCGAGATGATCATGAAGTCCTTGCGATCGGTGAGGTACAGGTAGCCGTCCTCGTCCAGCTTGCCGATGTCGCCGACGCAGACCCAGTTGGAATGCTGCGGATGGCTGGCGCGCCGGGTCTTCTCCGGATCGTTGAGGTAGTTGACCGTGCGGGTCGCCTGCACTTCGAAATAGATCAGCCCGGATTCGCCGATGGGCAGCTCGGTGCCGTCCTCGTCGCAGATATGAATCGGACCGAGCGCGCTGCGCCCCACCGATCCCGGTTTGCGCAGCCATTCCTCCGCGGTGATGCCGGTGGCGCCGACGCCTTCGGTGCTGCCGTAGTATTCGAAGATGATCGGCCCCCACCACTCGATCATCCGCCGCTTGATCTCGACCGGGCACGGCGCCGCGGCATGGACGGCAAGCTTGAGCGACGACACGTCGTATTGCATCCGCACCGCATCGGGCAGCGCCAGGATCCGCACGAACATCGTCGGCACGAACTGCGCGGCCTTGACGCCGTAGTCCTGGATCGCCTGGAGCACGCCCTCGGCGTCGAACTTGCGCTGGGTGACGAAGGTGCCGCCCAGGCGATGGGAACAGACCATGCTCGACAGCGGCGCGCCGTGGTAGAGCGGGCCGACGTTGAGCATCACCAGCGGCTGCATCTGGTGATAGACCGGCAGGCACCCTTCGAGCGGGTTGATCTCGTCGATCGGTCCCGGCGCGAACGGCATCACGACGCCCTTGGGGCGCCCGGTGGTGCCGCTCGAATAGATCATGTGGAAGCCGGAGATCTCGTCCGCCACCGGCTCCGTCGGAAACGCGGCGATGGCGGCTTCGAGCGAAGTCGCGCCGCCGATCGGCTCGTCGTCGGCGTAGAACACCGCTTCGATATCGGGGACCAGTTCAGTGCGCTGCGCCGCGAGGGCGCGCGGGGTCTCTCCGAGCGAGGCCGACAGGAACAGCAGCCGCGAGCCCGAATCGTTGAGGATGTAAGCGGCTTCCTCGGGCTTGAGGTGGGTCGAAAGCAGCGTGACGAAGACGCCGCAGCGCGTCGCGCCCCAGTAGACGATCGGGAACTGCGGCGAGTTACGCATCATCACGCCGATGCGGTCGCCGGGCTTGAGGCCTTGCGCACGCAGGAAATGGGCGACCCGGTTGGAGGCGGCGTCGAGCTCGCCATAGGTCAGCGTCTCGCCCGTGTCGGCGATCACCAGCGCCAGACTGTCGGGCGCCGTCCGCGCGTGGGCCGAGGGGTGGTGTCCAGGCATCTCAGTCATTCTCCCCGTTCGCTTGCCGGCTGCACGCCTGGGACGCCTGCCGGTTCAGCACTGTTCAATCCTGTCATCCGGGCCGCACGTCGCCTCCGATTCATCATCCCGGGTCAAGCCCGGGGCGACGACGGAGATGGAGCGTACCTTGCTCCCCTTGCGAATGTCGATCCCACCATATTGCACTAATAGAGCCCGCCCTGCTCCTCGACGAAGTCCTGCGTCTCCCCGCGGGCGGCATGCGCCTCGCGCGTGGTGCGAAGCTGGCGGATGCGCCGGATCATCGCGACGACCTGGTCGCGTTTGCTGATCAGATCGTCGGTGCGCGTGGTCCGCGGCGGCTCGGTGTCGGCGCGGAAGGCTTCCCAGATCACCGAGGCCTTGGGGTCGTTGCCGGCTTCCGCGCCATAGACGCGCTTGCCCGACGTGCGATCGACGCGGACCATGCGGATGCCGGCCGGCGCGATGAACGGCGTGGTGCTCCAGCGCGGGCGGGTCTCCTGCACCAGTTGCTTGAACATCGGCGCGGCGACACGGCCGCCCTGGGCATAGCCCCCCAGCGAGCGCGGCCGGTCGTAGCCGAGATAGACCCCGGCGATCAGGTTGGGCGCGCCGCCGACGAACCACACGTCGGTCGGGCCGGTGGTCGTGCCGGTCTTGCCGAACAGCGGCAACCCGAGGTCGCGCAGCACCACGGCGGTGCCGCGGGTGACCACGCCTTCGAGCATGTGGACGGTCTGATAGGCGGCGCCCGGGTCCATCACCTGCCGCCCACGCGGGGTGAGCCGGGGCATCGGCTTGCCGTCCCACTGCGCCATGTTGCAGCGCAGGCAGCGGCGCTTGTCGGCGCGCCAGATCACCTTGCCGTTGCGATCCTGGACATAGTCGATGAACGTTGGATCGTGCTGCACGCCGTTGTTGGCGAGCGCCGCGTAGCCGTTGACCATGCGCAGGACGGTGGTGTCGCCGGCGCCCAGCGCGAAGCTCAGGTAATTGTCGTACTTGCCGATGCCGACGCGGCTAAACGTGCGAACCACCTTGTCCATGCCGGTGTCGTTGGCGATGCGCACGGTCATCAGGTTGCGCGACTGCTCCAGGCCCCAGCGCATCGTGTGCGTGCCACCGCCGCCGCCGCCGAAGTTGCGGAAGCATTTTTGGCCGAGCCGGCCGCCCTGATAGACGCAGAAGGTGCCGTCGAGCACCATCGTCGCCGGGGTCATGCCGTTTTCGAGGGCCGTCTCGTAAACGAAAGGCTTGATCGTCGAGCCCGGCTGGCGGAGCGCCTGGGTGCCGCGGTTGAACGAGCCGAGCCCGGCGTCGAAGCCGCCCTGCACCGCCATGACGCGGCCGGTGCGCGGGTCCTCGACGACCATGCCGCCGCCGACCTCTGGGATCGTGCGCACCGCGAACGTCCTGCGGCCGATCGGCTCGACCGCGATGACGTCGCCCGCGCGCAGCGCGTCGGGCAGGCCGGTGAGCGCGCCGGTCTCGCCGTCGGCGAAGCCGATGCGGCCCGAAGCGCCGTCGCGGCTGACGACGAGACCGATCCGCCAGTTCTTGTAGTTGATCGACTTGTTGGCCAGCACCAGCTGCGACTGCCAGCGATCGGGATCGAGATCGGTGATCCGCGCCACCGGCCCGTGCCAGGCGCGCCCGCCGCCATAGCGCAGCAGGCCCGCGCGCAGCGAGGCCTCGGCCGATTTCTGCAACTGCGGGTCGAGCGAGGTGCGCACCCACAAGCCGCCGGCATAGACGCTGTGCGGCCCCTTCTCCGCCTTCTCGCCGTACTTGGCGATCAACTGGCGGCGCACTTCCTCGACATAGTAGCCGACCGAGGGATCGTAGCTTTCCACTCGCCGCGCGATCACGCCCAGCGGCTGCGCCTTGGCGTGATCGGCCTCCTCGCGCGTCGCCCAGCCATTGGCGACCATCTGGTCGAGCACGTAGTTGCGCCGCTCGGTGGCAAGGTGGGCATAGCGCGCGCGGCCATAGCGCTCGGGCGCCTTGGGCAGGATCGCCAGGAACGCCGCCTCGTTCAGCTTGAGCTGGTCGACGTCCTTGCCGAAATAGGCGCGCGACGCCGCCTGGACGCCGAAGCTCTGCCGGCCGAGCGGGATCTCGTTGAGGTAGAGCTCGAGGATCTGCTGCTTGGACAGCACGTCCTCGATGCGCCGCGCGACGATCATTTCCTTGAGCTTGCGCGTGACCGAGTATTCGTCGCCGATCAGGATGTTCTTGGCGACCTGCTGGGTGATCGTCGACCCGCCCTTGGCGCGCTGGCCCGAGCCGAACTTCACCGCATAGTCGATCACCGCGCCGGCCAGCCCGGTATAGTCGACGCCGCCGTGGTCCCAGAAGGTCTTGTCCTCGGCCGCGAGATAGGCGTTGATCAGCGGCCGCGGGAAATCGACGAAACGCAATTGCACGCGCCGTTCGCGCGCATAGCTGTAGACGATCTCGCCATCGGCGCCTCGCACCATCGTCGGCAGCGGCGGCTGATAGGTCAGCAACTCCTCGCCCGAAGGCAGGTTGCGCGCCACCAGCACCCAGACCAGCACCAGCACGGCCAGCGCCGCGCCGAGCGCGTAGCCACCGAGGCGGAACCAGCGACTGGAGCGCCAGCGTTCGGCCAGGGCGGCAAGGATGCCGCTGGCGTCGCGGCGGATGCGCAGACGGCGGTCGCTCGGGGACGCGGAGGATTCAGTCATCGCGACGAGGCTCTAGCATCACAGTCGGGCGCAGCGCCAGTCATGCCGGAGCCCTACCGCGCCTGACGCGCGAAATAGGCGCGGATCGCGCGCGCCGCCGCCTCGGCGAAGCCCTTGCGGCCCGCGTCCGAGAGCATCCAGGCGCTGTCGCCGCTGTTGCTGATATAGCCCGCTTCGATCAGCACCGAAGGCATGTCGGGCGACTTGAGCACGACGAACGCCGCCGACTGCAACGGTTCGTCGCGCAGCGTGATCCGCCCTTGCGCCTCGCGCTGGAGCAGCCGCGCGAACTGGTCCGAGCGGGCCTGCGTCTCGCGCTGCGATAGGTCGAGCAGGATCGCGCTGACGCGGTCGCTCTGGTCGGCGAGCATGACGCCGTTGACCACGTCCGAACGGTTTTCGCGCTCGGCCATGCGCGCGGCGATCTGGTTGCTGCCCTTTTCCGAGAGCGTGTAGAACGTCGCGCCGCTCGCCTCGGGGCTGTCGCCGCTATCGGCGTGGATCGAGACGAACAAGTCGGCGCCCAGGCGATGCGCGATGCCCGAGCGCTCGGGAAGCAGGAGGAAGCGGTCGGCATCGCGGGTCAGCGCGACGCGCACGCCGCCGCGGCGGAGCAGTTCGTCGCGCAGCGCACGCGCCAGCGCCAGCGTCAGGTCCTTCTCGCGCGTCGCCCCCTGCCCCGCGCCGGGATCGTGACCGCCGTGGCCGGCATCGATCACCAGCAGCGGACGGCTGGCGTCGGGCGGGCCCAGCACCGGCGGCAGTCCGACCTCGCCGCGCGCCGCCGGCAGCGCGATCCGCTGGTAGCTGCCGCCCTCGCGCCCCGGACCGCCGAAAGCGCGGTCGGTCCCGACCAGCGCCGCGAACAGGGCGAAGGGCGCGATCATGGTTAAGGCAATCTTCAACCCCCGGCGCATGGCCTCTGGACTAAGACGGGCGCGTTCGCCCCGCAATGGTAAAGCCCGCGATGCCCGATATTGTCTCCATATCGTCGGCACCGAGGCATCGCCGGGCCGATGCATGAACCACCGGAGTCCGCGCAATAAACTTGCCGGTGTTACAAAGCGGTGCTAGGCCACGGGCAGCCGGGCATGCCTGCCCCGCACCTCCCGCAGACCAGCTCAGCCAAACGGCGGGCCGGCTGTATCCAAAGGCATCGGCAGGCGAATTCCCCCGGCATTTCGGGCACTTGTCCCGGAACGTGAACAGGTTGATGCTGGTATGAGAAGTCCCTTGCCGTCCAATCCGCTGCCGTCCCAAGGGACGCGGGCGACTTGGACGAAAAAGGCGGCGCGCACGGTTTTCCCGCGCCATCGCATGCTCGCAGACACGCACCCCATCGCCGGTCGGGCCTATCCCATCGGCTTCACCCATGCAGCCGCGATCCGGGCCGAGGCCGATGCCTCCGTCCGCGCTCGCGGCATTCCTGCATATATTCGCGCCGCCCAGAGCCCGTTCGAACGCCCGCAAGCCGGGCATTCGGCGGCCGCTGAGCCGCGGCGCGCTTGGAGATATCATAATGACAACGCGCATGCTCATCGACGCGCGCCACCCGGAAGAGACGCGGGTGGCGGTTCTCAAGGGCAACCGGATTGAGGAATTCGACTTTGAATCTGCCGACAGGAAGCAGATCAAGGGCAACATCTATCTCGCCAAGGTCACGCGGGTAGAACCGTCGCTGCAGGCGGCGTTCGTCGATTTCGGCGGCAACCGCCACGGCTTCCTGGCCTTCAGCGAAATCCACCCGGACTACTACCAGATCCCCAAGGAGGATCGCGAAGCGCTGCTGGCCGAAGAGGCCGCGCACGCCGAGGAAGAAGCCGCGCTGCGCGCCGAGGAGGAGGCTGACGGCGACGACGAAGCCGGCGATTACGAGAACGGCGATTACGAAGACGGCGCGCTCGACGACGATCTCGGCGACGGCGAAGGCGTCACCGAAGTCGACACTTCCGACAAGGACCAGGTCGCGACGATCGAGGACGGCCACGTCGAGAACGGCTTCGACGACGGCGAAGCCGAAGAAGCTGAAGCCGCTGAAGCCGAAGACCGTCCGCGCCGGGGCCGCCGCCAGGGTGGCCAGAACCGGGGCCGCGCCAAGGAAGCCGACGAACTGCGCGCCAAGCGCATGGCGCTGCGCCGCCGCTACAAGATCCAGGACGTCATCCAGCGCCGCCAGGTGCTGCTCGTCCAGGTCGTCAAGGAAGAGCGCGGCAACAAGGGCGCCGCCCTCACCACCTATCTGTCGCTGGCCGGCCGCTATTGCGTGCTGATGCCGAACTCGAGCCACGGCGGCGGCATCAGCCGCAAGATCAGCTCGGCGGCCGACCGCAAGCGGCTGAAGGCGATCATCTCGGAGATGGCGCTGCCGCGCTCGATGGGCTGCATCGTCCGCACCGCCGGCCTCCAGCGCACCAAGACCGAGATCAAGCGCGACTTCGACTATCTCGCCCGACTGTGGGACGAGATCCGCGAAACGACCCTCAAGTCGACCGCGCCGACCCTCATCCACTCGGACAGCGACCTGATCAAGCGCGCCATCCGCGACATCTACAATCGCGACATCGAGGATGTCGTGGTTGAGGGCGAAGCCGGCTACCGCGCCGCGCGCGACTTCATGAAGCTGCTGATGCCGAGCCACGTCAAGCGGGTGAAGCAGTACGCCGATCCGGTGCCGCTGTTCCAGCGCTATGGCGCCGAGGACCAGCTCACCGCGATGTACGATCCGGTCGTGCAGCTCAAGTCGGGCGGCTACATCGTCATCAACCCGACCGAGGCGCTGGTCTCGATCGACATCAACTCGGGCCGCTCCACCAAGGAGCACGGCATCGAGGCGACCGCGCTCAACACCAACCTCGAGGCGGCGCGCGAGATCGCCCGCCAGCTTCGCCTGCGCGACATGGCCGGGCTCGTCGTCATCGACTTCATCGACATGGAGTACAACTCCAACATCCGTAAGGTCGAGAAGGCGATGAAGGACGCGCTCAAGAACGACCGCGCCCGCATCCAGGTCGGCCGCATCTCGAGCTTCGGCCTGATGGAGATGAGCCGCCAGCGCCTGCGTACCGGCGTGCTGGAAGCAACCACCCGCTCGTGCCCGCACTGCGACGGCTCGGGCCTGGTGCGGACCGCCAGCTCGGCCGGACTGTCCGCGCTGCGCCTGATCGAGGACGAGGCCGCCAAGGGCCGCGGCACCACGATCACGCTGTTCGCCAGCGCCGAAGCCTCGATCTACCTGCTCAACAAGAAGCGCGGCGATCTCGCCGAGATCGAGCAGCGCTACGGCGTGAACGTGGAAGTGCTGCCCGAAGGCGAGAACGAGGGCGCCAAGATGCGCGTCGGCTCGTCGGGCCCGCGCAACGAGTTCGTGCCGACTTTCGCCCCGATCGCCTTCGAGGAGGAGGACGACGACGATCTCCCGATCGACGACTATGACGATGAGGAGGAGGCCCGGAGCGAAGGTGGCGAAGGTCGTCGCAACAACCGGCGCAAGCGTCGGCGCGGCGGACGCAATCGCGACCGCGACCAGCGCGAGGACGGCGAGGCGATTCAGGACGGCGGCGGCGAAGCCTCCGATGACGAGGCCGACGACGACGAATCGCGCGGCGCCGAAGAGCGCGTCGAAGCGAATGGCGACGACGACGATTCGCCGCGCAAGCGCCGCCGTCGCGGTCGTCGCCGGCGTGGCGGTCGCAACCGCGGCGAGGGCGCGGGCGAGAACGGTGACGCCGAGGGCGTGACCGACGGCGCCGAGGCCGAAGAGGCCATGGAGCCTTCGGTCGAGGCCGAAGCCCCCGAGCCTGAGATCGTTGAAGCCGCGCCCGAAGCGCCGAAGAAGCGGACCCGCCGCAAAAAGGCCGACGCAGTCGAGGCGGAAGCCCCGGCGACCGCGGAGCCCGTGGTGGAAGCGCCTGTGGAGGCGGAGGCGGAGGCCGAAGCCAAGCCGAAGCGGACCCGCCGCAAGAAGGCGGATGCCATCGAGGCCGAGGCGCCCGTCGAAGCCGCAGCCAAAGCGCCTGCTGAAGCCGAGGTCGAAGCCAAACCCAAGCGGACCCGCCGCAAGAAGGCCGAGCCGGCCGCCGAAGTGGCGCCCGCCGAGGAAGCGCCGGTCCCCGTGCCCGACGCGCCAGCCAACGACGCCGGCGAGCTGGCCGAAGGCGAGCCGCAGGGCGCCGAGGCCGAAGGCCGCCGCGGCGGCTGGTGGCAGCGCACGTTCGGCAACTGAGCGATATCCCGGCCCCGCGCGCATCCCGCGCGCGGGGCCGGCCATCGCCCAGGGAATATCGGCGGGGCGCGAGCATCGCGTGCGTACCGGCCCCCACCTACCGGTTTTGCGCCGAAATCCCGGCCCCGTCATCAAAGCGCAATCGTAGCTTGCCCCTTGGCCGTGAATCGCTAGAGAAGGCGCCAAAGCGGCCCAGGTGAGCGGGCCCATACTGACAGGGATCGACGATGGTAGCCTTCACCCTCCCCAAGAACAGCGTGATCAGCAAGAAGGGCAAGCATCACCGGGCCGAGGGTGCCACTCGGGTGAAGAAGTTCACCGTCTATCGTTACGATCCCGACAGCGGCCAGAATCCGCACTACGACACCTTCGAGATCGATCTCGACACTTGCGGCCCGATGGTGCTCGACGCGCTGATCAAGATGAAGAGCGAGGCCGATCCCACGCTCACCTTCCGGCGCTCGTGCCGCGAGGGCATCTGCGGCTCGTGCTCGATGAACATGAACGGCCGCAACGGCCTCGCCTGCACCACCGCGATCGAGGACCTCGGCGGCGACATCAAGATCACCCCGTTGCCGCACATGGAAGTGATCAAGGACCTGGTGCCCGATTTCACCCATTTCTATGCGCAGTACGCCTCGATCCGCCCCTGGCTGCAAACCGTGTCGACCACACCTTCGGGCAAGGAACGCCTGCAGTCGCCCGAACAGCGCGAGAAGCTCGACGGCCTCTACGAGTGCATCCTGTGCGCCTGCTGCTCGACCTCGTGCCCCAGCTACTGGTGGAACTCCGACAAGTTCCTCGGCCCGGCCATCCTGCTCCAGGCCTATCGCTGGCTGGCCGACAGCCGCGACGAGATGACCGGTGAGCGG
>DASVMK010000009.1:0-1708 GCA_036384395.1 Novosphingobium sp. | reverse complement strand
GGGGGATCGGATGCGGCCTATCGCACTGTTTTTACTATCCGCGTTGTCATTCCTGCCGGCACCCGCGCATGCCGAATGGCTCCAAGCATCGTCGGCCCATTTCGTGATCTATGCCGACGACAGCGAACGGAATCTTCGCCGATTTGCAGATCAGCTCGAGCGTTATCACTCGGCGATGTCGCTCCTGACCGGGCGGAAGTCCGGGCCGCCGCCAAGCCCGTCCAACCGGGTGACCGTCTATGTCGTGGACGACGGCCAGCAAGTCCGCGCGCTTCACGGCGGCAAAAGCCCTAACGTCGGCGGCTTCTACATCCCGCGCGCCGGCGGCTCGCTGGCGGTGGTGCCACGGGTCCGCACCGGCTCGCGGAACACCACCTGGTCGATGATCGTGCTTCTGCACGAGTACGCCCATCACTTCGCAATCTCGGCCAACAGTATGTCGCTGCCGCGCTGGTTTTCCGAAGGCGGCGCGGAGTTCTTCGCCTCCAGCAGCTTCGAACCGGACGGCAGCATGTGGGTGGGACGCCCAGCCGAACATCGTGCCGGTGAACTGTTCTACGCACGCGACGTCAAGGTCGCCGACTTGCTGGACCCCACCGAATACCTGAAGCGGAAGAACCGGAACAACGACGCCTTCTACGGCAAGAGCTGGGCGCTCTATCACTATCTTACCTTCGACAAAGGTCGCGCCGGCCAGCTTTCCAATTACCTTGTCGAGCTCAACGCCGGAAAAGACCAGCGCACGGCGGCATTGGATGCCTTCGGCAGCTTCGAACAGCTCGAACGCGACGTGGACGGCTATGTGGCCCGGTCGACGATCACCGCACTCAAGATTCCGGCGAGTATGCTGTCCCCCGCGTCGATCGAGATCACCCGCCTGAGCGCGGGCGCCGCGGCGATCATGCCTGCACAAATCAGTTCCCGTCGCGGCGTCGATGCGGAGACCGCCCAGACCGTGGCAACCGAGGCCCGCGCGGTCGCCGCCCGGTTCCCCAGTGACCCCGCCGTCCTTACCGCGCTCGCCGAAGCCGAGTACGATGCCGGCAACGATCAGCCCGCGATCACCGCCGCGAATGCCGCGCTGAAGCTCGATCCGTCGCAGACCAACGCCTATATCCAGAAGGGCTACGCGCTGTTCCGTCTCGCCGAGACCGCCGACGACAAGGCTGCCGCATATCGCCGGGCCCGCGCGCCTTTCGTGGCGCTCAACCGCCGAGAGCCCGATCACCCGATCCCGCTGCTCTACTTCTATCGCAGCTATGTCGAGCCGGGCCTAGCGCCACCACCGCTGGCCGTGGACGGACTGAGACGCGCCGCCGCGGTCGCTCCGTTCGACCAGGATCTGCGCATGATGCTCTGCACCACGCTCATCCGGCTCGGCCTGCAAGACGAAGCCCGCAGCGTGCTGCAGAGCATAGCCAACGACCCGCATCGCGGCGGCCTGTCGGAAGCGGCAAGCCGGATGATCGCGCGCCTCGACAGCCAGCCCAAGTGGACCGGCGACGGCATTGACGCCATGATGCCGAGCGGGGCCTCCACCGACGAGGGCGAATAGGAAAGGTCGGACCGGTTCAGCCCGAGCGCGGGCCAAGGAGGATGAGCGCCGCGCCGAAGAGGCAGATCGCCCCGCCGATCAGATCCCAGCGATCGGGCCGCGCGCTCTCGACCGCCCAGAGCCACAACAGCGCGGAAACGATATAGACACCGC
>DASVMK010000008.1:0-3404 GCA_036384395.1 Novosphingobium sp. | reverse complement strand
CCGGTGATCTTGCCGGTGCCGCCCGCGTTGACGGTGACGCCGCCGAAGGTCGGCGCGTCGGCCATCTCGAGGTTGATCGCGCCGCTGACCGGATCGGTCACGGTCCGGATGTTGCCGCCCGAATAGGTGCCCGCCGTGGTGGCGCCGCCGCGGATCGCCAGCGCCTGGCCGAGATCGCGGTGCACGGTGCCGGCGCTGCTGTCATTGCCGGTGAAGTTCAGGCCGGCCGCCGTCACGCCCGAGGTGGCGCCGGTGAGCTGGCTGACGTTGACAGCGTCGGTCGGATTCACGCCCGCCGCCACGTTGGTGATCGTCGTGCCGCCGGCGTTGATGCCGGTGGTCGTGACGCTCGGCCCGCCGGCGATGGTGAGCCCGCTGGTGCCGAGAACCGTGCCGCCCGCCGTCACGCTGTTGAGCGTGACATTATCGGCGAGATCGAAGCTCACGTCGTTGCTGGCCCCGGTCTTCGACACGACGATGTTGCCGTCGGCGTTGGCGAGATTGACGTTGTTCCCCGTCGCGCTGTTCACGCCGACGCTGGTGGCGTTCGTCCCTTGCGCACTGACCGTCCAGCCCTGGCCGATCTGCTCGACCGCCTGGTTGGTGGCGAAGAGCTGCGATCCGTTGATCGCGTCGGTCGACCCGCCGTTGATCCGCCCGGCCGCGACGTTGGTGATCGTCCGTTCAGTGCCCGCGGCGCCGACGCTCACCGTGCTCGTCGGCGCGGTGCCGGCGAAGTTGCGCGTCGTGCCGTTGATCACCGTGCTCGGCGTCGCCACCGCCGCGACGGTGGTCGAGCCGCTGCCCAGCGCCACGTCGCCGGCGTTGCTGGCCACCGCCGTGTCGCCGAAGGCCACCGCACCGGCCGCCAGCGCGCTGCTGGTGTTGCCGATCGCGACCGAACCCTGGCCGACGACGGTGTTCTGATAGCCGATGCCCACCGCGCCTTGCGCCGCGACGCCGGCGACGCTCACCGCCTGGCCGCCGCCGCCGACCATGTTGGTGTTGCCCATCGCGACCGAGCCGTCGCCGGTGGCGGTATTGTCCTTGCCCTGCGCCACCGCGCCGTCGCCGGTCGCGGTGCTGGGATCGCCGATCGCCACCGCGCCGTCGCCATTGGCGACGTTACCGGCGCCGATCGCCACCGCTTTGCCGCCGGTGGCCGTCGCACCCGTGCCGATGGCGACCGAGTCGGCGGAATTGGCGACCGCATTGTTTCCAACCGCGACCGCGGATAACGCCGTCGCCTGGGCGCTGACGCCAAGCGCAGTGGAGGAGGCACCCGACGCGGTGGCAAGCGTACCCATGGCAACAGCGTTTTGGGCGCTCGCGTTGGCGTTGAGGCCGATCGAGGTCGTGGCGTTGACGGCGACGCCAATGCCGGCATTGGTGCCGATTGCGATGTTATCGTTGCCCGTCACCAGGCTGCCCGCGGAGGCCGAGAGCGTACCGTCATAGGTGACGCCGCCATCGCCGGTCCCGAGGGCGACGTTGCGCGCGCCAGTGACACCGGAACCGGCGCCCCGCATCGCGCTGCTGATGCCGCCGCCCAGCGCTGTATTCTGCGCGCCGCTCACGAACTGTCCGGCCGCCACGCCCATCGCAACCGAGCTGGCGTTGCCGATGGTGGATGCAGCGCCGGCGCCCTGACCGACAGCGACCGTACTGACGCCAATGGCCGACGCTTGCGAGCCGAGCGCGAGCGAACTGTTACCGGACGCCTGGGCCCCGAAGCCCACTGCGGTGGAGACGGTACCTGTTGCACCGGCCTCCCGGCCGAGAGCGGTGGAGGAATCGCCGCTGGCGACGGACTGATAACCGCCGGCCCACGCATAGGAGTTGGTGGCCGTGGCGCCGACGCCGACCGCAGTGGAGTTTCCTCCCGAGGCTAGCGAGAAGGTGCCCAAGGCGCTGGCGCCGGCCCCGGTGGCATTGGCATCGACGCCGAGCGCGACCGAATTGACGTTGTTCGAGATCGTACCGGCGCCTAGCGCAACTGCACCGCCGGGCCCCGAGGCGTTCGCCTGCCGGCCGAGAGCAACCGTATATTGGCCCGATGCAACGGAGAGAGTCCCTATCGCCACGGCGTTGACTTGAGACGACGTCACATCCGTGCCGATGGCGATGGCGCCCTGCGCGAGCGCGCCCGATCCGACCACGGTGCGCGCGCCGAGATAGAGGGAGTTGATCTGGGTTGCCACCGCCTGAAAGCCGATGGCGACGGCGTTCTGGCCGCCGGCGCCAGCGAGCGTGCCTTGCGCGATGGAATCCAGCCCGGACGCGGTCGGCTGGTTTCCAATCGCGATGCTGCGCGGCCCGCTCGCGGTGGCGGTGGTCGCGGTGGTTCCGATCGCGATGCTCTGGGCGCCGGATGCCGTGCCGTTTCCGACCGCGGTCTGGGCATGGACCGGTGCGGAGAGGCCAAGCGCGGCGAGCATGGTCATGCCGCCGACCAGCCCCGTGGCACCGGCGGAGGACAACAGATTTGTCCGACCCAGCGCGCCGAACGTGCCGAGTGCCAGATTCCTGCGATCGACGCCCAGCACGCGATGCGCCCGGCGGAGCGCGGCCAGCAGCCGGCGTCGCTCGGACCAGCTCCCTTCGTTCGCGCCGGGAATCCAGTTGCCCAAGAAGCCAGCGTGGCGAGGGCGGTTCGCTGTCTCGAGGTTCCTCATGGCGATCTCTCCTGATGTGAGATGGATGGTGGGCGTGCGGAGCGAAGGCGGAGGTCGCCGGCGGCGCCCCACACGCGGTTTTTCGGGTTGTGATCTGAAAGCGGGGACCCGGCCGGAACGCGCCGGCCCGGTTCAGGCTATAGTTGCTGCTGACCCTGGACGATCGAGATGACGACGCAGTTTTCGCCGTTCGGGATGGTCAATGCTTGTCCGCCGCCACCGCCTAGCTGGTAGAACGGCACGCCGGACAGATCGCCGACAGGCTTGCTCCCCGCGGGGAAGTCGCGAAGGACCTGGCTGCAATTGACCGCGAACGGCACCACGCGGACAAACTGGCCTTCGCATGCGTTGCCCACCGGCGCGACGGAAACGAGCGCCGCGGCCCGCCCTCTCATATCCGGAAGATCGTAGGTCATTCCGACCGTTCCCTGGACGGGATGCACATTGGGCGCGTCGCGGTCTGCCTCGGTTCTGAGCGTATAGGCCGAGCCCGCCGTCGCGGCGTTGCCGAGCGCCGCGTAGAGACCGGCGCAGGTGCTTGCCCGCACCTGCCCGGCCTGCTGCGTAAAGAGATCGGCTGTGGCGGGAGAAGGCTGGGGGGCGGGCGCCGGCTGGGGCGAGGAGTTCCGAAGCGGACGCCCCCTTGCTTCGACCGGCGCGGGCGCCCAGGTGCTTGCCGAAATAATTATGGCTGAAATCAGCAGGGATATACTTTTTCCATACAGAAAT
>DASVMK010000007.1:0-2043 GCA_036384395.1 Novosphingobium sp. | reverse complement strand
TGGCTCAAGACGCATTACCCGCACGAGTTCTACGCCGCCTCGATGTGCTTCGACATGCACCAGTCGGAAAAGCTCGCGGTCTTCGTCGACGACATGCGCCGGGGTGGCGTCGCCATCGAAGGCCCGGACATCAACCATTCGGAGGCCGAGTTCACCGTCGAGCAGACCGACGAGAGCTATGCCGTGCGCTATGCGCTCGCCGGCATCCGCAACGTCGGCGAGAAGGCGATGGAGCAGCTCGTCGCCGAGCGTGAGGCGAACGGGCCGTTCACCAGCCTCGACGACGTGTTCCGCCGCGCGCCCGCGGGGTCGATGAACCGTCGTCAGCTCGAAGGCCTCGCCGCCGCCGGCGCCTTCGATTGCCTCGAGCCCAACCGCGCCAAAGTCCTGGCCAATGCCGACGTGCTGCTGATGGAGGCGGACCGCTCGGCCAAGGAGCGGACCAGCGACCAGCACAGCTTCCTGGGCGGCGACGACCACGCCGAGCAGGCGCTACGGCTGGTCGATGTCGAGCCCTGGCCGCGCACCGAGCAGATGGCCAGGGAACGCGAGAACTTCGGCTTCTACTTCGCCGCGCATCCGGTGGCGCAGTTCCAGGCCATCGCCTCGGCCAACGGCGCGCGGCCCTATGGCAGCCTGATGGCCGGCGGCCTGCAGAACGGGCGGTCGCAGGCGATGATCGCGGCGATGGTCGAAGGCGCCAGCCGCGGCAAGACGCGCAAGGGCAAGGACTTCGTGCGCGCCGATTTTTCCGATTCGAGCGGCCAGTTCTCCGCCGCATGCTTCGAGGAATCCCTGGTCGAGCCGCTGCTGGCCTGGGCCAAGGACAGCACCTGCGTGCTGCTGACCGTCGAGCTCGACAGCCCGAGCCCCGAGGAACCGCCGCGCGTCACTGTGCGCGGCGCCCGGCCGCTGGCCGAAGTGACCAGCGCGACGCGGATGGCGCTGACGATGGACGTCGATCGGGTGGAGGCGGTGCAGGAACTGGCGCTGCTGTTGCAACGCGGCGGCACCGGCGAGGTCAAGCTGAAGCTGCGCACCGGCCTCGACGATGAGCCGCTGCTCCGCCTCGGCCGCGATTTCGTGCTCGACGGCGAACTGGCCGAGCGCCTCGCGACGATCGAAGGGGTGAGCCAGGTCTCGCTCGGCCCGGCCCGACGCGCGGCGCATCTGCGGCTGGTGGCCTGAGTCTGCCACGCGGCGGGGCTGTGATGAACCTGGGCCCGGATCGCGTGACCGCACCAGATATCCGACCCTTCGACCAAAAAAAAGGGGCCTATATACCTAACTAGCCAACAATCGCTTGACGCCTGCAGGAATGCTTGGCTAAAAAGTCGGCATGACCGACAAGCCCGAATCTGTCAGCCTGTATCAGTTCTTCCAGCGCTTCCCCGATGAGGAAGCCGCGCGGCAGTATTTCGAGCGCAACCGTTGGGGCGGCGAGGTAGCCTGCCCCCATTGTGGCAGTCTCTCGGTTTCCGAGGTTAAGAACCACAAACCGATGCCCTACCGCTGCAGGGATTGCCGCCAGCACTTTAGCGTTCGCACCGGCACAGTTCTCGCTGAAAGCCGCCTTCCGCTGCAAAAGTGGCTCATGGCGATCTACATGATGACCACGGCGCGCAAGGGTATCCCGTCCACTCAGATGGCACGCGAACTCGGCATCACGCAAAAGTCGGCTTGGTTCCTTGCGCAGCGCATCCGCGAAACTTGGCTCGCAGGCAAAAGCGGCGGCATCGGCGATCATGTCCAAGTTGACGAAACCTATGTCGGTGGTCGTGAGAAGAACAAACACGCGGACAAGAAGCTTCGCGCCGGGCGCGGCTCGATCGGCAAGACTGCCGTTGCGGGCATTCGCTCGGAGACTGGCGAAGTCCGCGCTGTTGTAGTCGCTGACACCAAGGCTCCCACGCTTGGCGCTTTCGTGCAAGCCAATGCCAATCCCGGCGCTACGGTCGTCACCGATACCCATGGCGGCTACGTTGGCCTGCAAGCCGCTGGCTTCAACCATATCCGCATCAATCACTCGGTTGGCGAGTACGT
>DASVMK010000006.1:0-23448 GCA_036384395.1 Novosphingobium sp. | reverse complement strand
TGACCGCGGACGAACCAGCGGTCGCGGTCGTTGGTGCGGCCGCCGGTGGCGAGGTTGCGGTTGTAGCCGTCGCGCTTGTTGATGCCGCCGGCCAGGCTCAGCGCCAGCGTGTCGCTGACTGGGCCGGTGACCACGCCCTTGACCACAACCGCGTCGTAGTTGCCGTAGGACGCCTCGACGTTGCCGCCGAATTCGAACTTGGGCTTCTCGGTGACGATCGAGATGACACCGGCCGAGGCGTTCTTGCCGAACAGCGTCGACTGCGGGCCGCGCAGCACTTCGACGCGGGCGACATCGGGGAAGTCGGCGATCTGGGCGGCCGAGCGCGAGCGATAGACGCCGTCGATGAACACGCCGACCGAAGGCTCGATGCCGGCGTTGTTGGCGCCGTTGCCGAAGCCGCGGATGAAGAAGTTGGTGCTGGCCGAGTTCTGCCGCTCGCCCACGCGCAGCGAGGGGACCACGGTGCCGAGGTCCTTGATGTCGCGGATCTGCGCGCGCTCGAGCGTCTGCGCGGTCGTCACCGAGACGGCGACGGGCACGTCCTGCAGCGTCTGCTCGCGCTTGGTGGCGGTAACGATGATCTCGTTGCCGGCATATTCGCCGGACGTGTCGTCGGCGGCCGGAGTCTCTTGCGCCTGGGCGGCGCACGACAGGCCGAGGGTGGCGGTCGCGCACAGAAGCGCGATGCGATGCGTGGATTTGGTCATTGGCTGCGACACCCCTTGTTTCTCCCAGAGCGGCCCCGTTTCGACACGTGCTCCGCGGTGCAGTCGGTATGTTACCGGCTGAATCCTAGGATTCAGTGAATCGCGGCACAACCTATGTCGTTCGCGGGCCTTGGAATATCGCCGGCATGTGGCCCTGCCGTCACAGTGCAGCCTTGCCGAGGGCACCGCTTTCGGCTAGGGGCGCGGCCGATTGTTGCGGTGCAACAGGCGCCCATTCCCCGAACTCACGAAGGCTTCCAATGTCCGCCCCCCTTCCCTTGCGCAATATCGCGATCATCGCGCACGTCGACCACGGCAAAACCACGCTCGTCGATCAGCTCTTCCGCCAGTCCGGCACCTTCCGCAACAACCAGCGGGTCGAGGAGCGCGCGATGGACTCGAACGACCTCGAGAAGGAGCGCGGGATCACCATCCTGGCGAAGCCGACCTCGATCGAGTGGAACGGCACGCGCATCAACATCGTCGACACCCCCGGCCACGCCGACTTCGGCGGCGAGGTGGAGCGCATCCTCTCGATGGTCGACGGGGTGATCCTGCTGGTCGACAGCTCCGAAGGGGCGATGCCGCAGACGAAGTTCGTCACCGGCAAGGCGCTCGCCCTGGGCCTGCGCCCGATCGTCGTCGTCAACAAGATCGACCGGCCCGACGAGCGCATCCAGGAAGTGCTCGACGAGGTGTTCGATCTGTTCGTCACGCTTGAAGCCAACGACGAGCAACTTGACTTCCCGGTGCCCTACGCCTCGGGCCGCAACGGCTACTGCAACGAGGATCCCAGCCTGCGTTCGGGCACGCTGGAGCCGATGTTCCAGAAGATCGTCGATCACGTGCCGCCGCCCTCGCTCGATGCGGACGCGCCGTTCAGCTTCCTGGTGACGCTGCTCGACCGCGACAACTTCCTCGGCCGCGTGCTGACCGGCCGCGTCCAGTCGGGCACGGTGAAGATCAACCAGCCGATCCACGCGCTCGACGCCGACGGCAAGGTGATCGAAACCGGCCGCGCCTCGAAGATCATGGCGTTCCGCGGCCTCGACCGCGTGCCGGTGGAAGAGGCCCGCGCCGGCGACATCATTTCGCTGGCCGGCCTGACCGTGGCGACCGTGTCGAACACCATCGCCGACACCTCGGTCTCGACCCCGATCAAGGCGCAGCCGATCGATCCGCCGACGCTGTCGATGCGCTTCGCGGTCAACGACAGCCCGATGGCCGGGCGCGAGGGCGACAAGGTGACGAGCCGCATGATCCGCGACCGTCTGATGCGCGAAGCGGAATCGAACGTCGCCATCAAGGTCACCGAAAGCGCCGACAAGGACAGCTTCGAAGTCGCCGGCCGCGGCGAGCTCCAGCTCGGCGTGCTGATCGAGACAATGCGCCGCGAAGGCTTCGAGCTGGGCATCAGCCGTCCGCGCGTGCTGTTCGGCACCGACGAGGCCGGCGGCAGGACCGAGCCCTACGAGACCGTGGTGATCGACGTGGACGACGAGCACTCGGGCACGGTCGTCGACAAGATGAACCAGCGCAAGGCCGAGATGACCGACATGCGCCCCTCGGGCGGCGGCAAGACGCGCATCACCTTCTCCGCCCCCTCGCGCGGGCTGATCGGCTACCACGGCGAGTTCCTGTCGGACACGCGCGGCACCGGCATCATGAACCGGCTGTTCGAGAAGTACGGGCCCCACAAGGGCAAGATCGAGGGCCGCAAGAACGGCGTGCTGATCTCCAACGGCGCGGGCGAAGCGGTGGCCTATGCGCTGGGCCCGCTCGAAGAGCGCGGCATCCTCTTCGTCGGCGTCGGCGAAGCCCTCTACGAGGGCATGATCATCGGCGAGAACGCCAAGGTCGAGGACCTCGAGGTCAACCCGATGAAGTCCAAGCAGCTCACGAACTTCCGTTCGAGCGGCAAGGACGACGCGATCCGCCTTACTCCGCCCAAGATCATGACGCTCGAACAAGCGATCGCCTATATCGACGATGACGAGATGGTCGAAGTCACGCCGAAGTCGATCCGCCTGCGCAAGGCGATCCTCGACCCGCACGAGCGCAAGAAGGCGGGCCGCAAGAAGGAAGCGGCGTAAGCCGTTTCCACCTTCCCCTCCCGCGAGCGGGAGGGGACCCGTCGCACCTGACAAAAGAGTTAACGACGGGTTCAGCCCGTCTGTGGTGTTGTGTCCTTCGAGTTGAGGAGACGACCCATGTTCGACCACTGGAAACGCGCCGCGCTTGCCGCCGTGTTGGCGGTGAGTTCCATGACCGTGGCGACGAGCGCCGACGCGCGCGACCGCTGGCGGGACCGCGACGACGACGCGGCGATCGCCATCGGCGCCGGCGTGATCGGCCTGGCGCTGGGCGCCGCGATCGCCTCGGACCGCGATGACCGCTATTACTACGATCGCCGCTATTACCGCGGCTATCCGCGTGGCGGCTATTACTACTACGACAGCTATCCGCGCCGCTACTACTACCGCGACTATCCGCGTTATCGCGACAACTGGCGTCATGACCGCCGCCGCGACTGGCGGGGTGACCGGCGCTACTACCGGCGCGGCTGGTAACCTGAGGCTCTCCTGGTGAAACCGCGTTCGCGGCCTCGGCTGCGGGCGCGGTTTTCGTTTGAGCGCTCGATACGCAGCGCCCCCACAGACGGGGGATGGAGGTTCTTTCCAATTCGCCGCGAGCATTCTACACGCGCGCGATGGATATAACCGGGCTTCGCATTGCGCTGTTCAGCGGCAACTACAACTACGTCCGCGACGGCGCCAACCAGGCGCTGAACCGGCTGGTGGGCTACCTGCTGGGCCAGGGCGCGGCCGTGCGGGTCTATTCGCCGACGATCCCCCAACCCGCGTTTCCGCCGACCGGCGACCTCGTCAGCGTGCCGTCGATCGCCTTTCCAGGGCGCGGCGAATACCGCTTCCCGTTGGCGCTTTCGCCCCGGGTGCGGCGCGACCTCGCGCGCTTCGCGCCCAACGTGGTCCACATCTCCTCGCCCGATCTCGTAGGCCACCGCGCGGTAAGTTGGGCGCGCAAGCGCGAGTTGCCGGTGCTCGCCTCGGTCCACACCCGGTTCGAGACCTATCTGCGCTATTACAACATGGCCTGGGGCGAGCCGCTGATGGAAGCAATGCTGCGCCGGCTCTACCGCCGCTGTGACGCGCTGGTGGCGCCGTCCGAGAGCATGGCGCAAGTGCTGCGCGACCAGCGGATGAACTACGACATATCGATCTGGTCGCGCGGCGTCGATCGCGAGATCTTCTACATCGGCCGCCGCGACCTCGTCTGGCGGCGCGCGCTCAGCATAGCCGACGACACGCTGGTGGTCGGCTTCCTCGGCCGCCTGGTGATGGAAAAGGGGCTCGACGTCTATTCCGACACGATCGACGCGCTCGCCCGCATGGACGTGCCCCACCGCGTGCTGGTGATCGGCGAAGGACCCGCGCGCGGCTGGTTCGAGGGCCGCCTGCCCGGCGCGACGTTCGTCGGCTTCCAGGCGGGCGCCGAGCTGGCCCGCGCGGTCGCGAGCATGGACGTGCTGTTCAACCCCTCGGTCACCGAGACCTTCGGCAACGTCACGCTGGAGGCGATGGCCTGCGGCGTGCCGGTGGTCGCCGCCGCCGCCACGGGCAGCGAGAGCCTGGTCGCCGATGGCATCTCGGGTCGCCTGATCCGTCCGGGCGCGGTGCGCCAGTTCGCCGAGGCGCTGGCCGCTTATGCCGCCGATCCCGAGCTGCGCCGCCGCCACGGCGCGGCCGGCGAAGCGCGCGCCGCGCAGTTCAGCTGGGACCGTATCAACCAGGAAGTCGCGGACACCTATGTCCGGCTGGTCAGGCAGAAGCAGGCGGGGTAGCGTCCCCGGCGAAGCCCTCGTGAAAGGACCGACATGACCGAGATCAACCCCGGCCTGACCCGGCGCACCGCGCTGACCGCGCTCGGCGCCACCGGCGCCGCAACGATGGCCTCCGCCGCCGTCGGCGCGCCGGCGGCAAACAGCCGCCAGGCCGGCCTCGAACGCGCGTCCGAGGCGCTGCGGCAGGCGATGATCTCGGGCGACGCCAAAGTGCTCGACGCGATGCTGCACGACCGGCTCAACTACATGCATTCGAGCGGGCACAGCCAGACCAAGGCCGACGTCATGCGCGATCTGGCCGGTAAGCGGTTCTTCGCCGGACTCACCTATCCCGAGCAGTCGTTCGACGTCGCCGGCGATGTCGGCGTGGTCAAGCTGAGCGTCGATCAGGTGAAGAACGTGGCCGGCGGCAAGACCCGCGCCAGCCGCATCAAGGTGCTGCAAACCTGGACGCGGACGGGCGGCAGCTGGAAGCTGCTGACCCGCGCGAGCGCGCTGATCGAAAGCCCGCTGATGCGGCCGAGCTGCCCGCCCGCCGCAGCCACCGCGCCTGCCGCCGCCCCGTAGTCCGCTCGTGCAAATCGGCGCGCCTCGCACTAGATGGGGCGCATGGCCGACCTCTTCGCCGATGACATGCCCCCTGTGCCGCGCGACACACCCCGCGCCGACGCGCCCTTGGCCGACCGGCTGCGGCCGCTGTCGCTCGACGAGGTCATCGGCCAGGAACACCTGACCGGACCCGAAGGCGCGATCGGGCGGATGGTGGCGGCCGGGCGGCTGTCCTCGATCGTCCTGTGGGGGCCGCCGGGCACCGGCAAGACGACGATCGCCCGGCTGCTGGCCGACGCGGTCGGCATGCGCTTCATCTCGGTCAGCGCGGTGTTTTCCGGCGTCGCCGATCTCAAGAAGGCGTTCGCCGAGGCGGACGTGGCCGCCAGAGCGGGGCAGCGGACGCTGCTGTTCGTGGACGAGGTCCACCGCTTCAACCGCGCCCAGCAGGACGGTTTCCTGCCCTTCGTCGAGCGCGGCACGGTGACGCTGGTGGGCGCCACCACCGAAAACCCCAGCTTCGCGCTCAACGCCGCGCTGCTCAGCCGCGCGCAAGTGCTGGTGCTGCACCGGCTCGACGCGGCGGCCTTGCGCGTGCTCCTCGACCGCGCCGAGGCGATCGAGGAGCGCCCTCTTCCCGTCACCCCCGAGGCGCGCGAGGCGCTGCTCGCCGCGGCGGACGGCGACGGGCGCTTCCTGCTCAACCAGGCCGAGACGCTGTTTTCGGCGCGGATCGACGCGCCGCTCGACCCTCAGGCGCTGGGCAAATTCCTTCAGCGCCGCGTCGCGGTGTACGACAAGGACCGCGACGGACACTACAACCTGATCTCCGCGCTGCACAAAAGCCTGCGCGGATCGGACCCGCAGGCGGCGCTCTATTACCTGGCGCGGATGCTCACCGCGGGCGAGGAACCGCTCTACGTGCTGCGCCGGCTGACCCGCTTCGCCAGCGAGGACATCGGCCTCGCCGATCCGCAGGCGCTCATCCAGTGCCTGGCGGCGAAGGACGCCTACGAATTCCTCGGCAGTCCCGAGGGCGAGCTCGCGGTGGTCCAGGCCTGCCTCTATTGCGCGACCGCGCCCAAATCGAACGCGGCCTATTCCGCCTACAAGGAAGCCTGGGCCAGCGCGCGCGAGACCGGATCGCTGATGCCGCCGGCCAATATCCTCAACGCGCCGACCAAGCTGATGAAGACGCTCGGCTACGGCAAGGACTACGCCTACGACCACAACACCGAGGAAGGCTTCTCGGGCGCGCACTACTGGCCCGAGGAGATGCAGCCGCAGACCTACTATCGCCCGGTCGAGCGCGGCTTCGAGCGCCAGGTGATCGAGCGCATCGCCTATTGGGACCGGCTGCGCGGGCAGCGCCGCGACGACGCCGAATAGCATGCGCTTCCGGCATTTCGCGGCGATCGACTGGTCGGGCGCGGCGGGCGAACGGCACAAGGGCATCGCGCTGGCGCTGTGCGGCGAAGGCGACGACGCGCCCGCGCTGGTGCGCCCGGGCCACCGCTGGTCGCGCGCCGAGGCACTCGCCTGGCTGACCGACGAGATGCCGCCCGACACGCTGGTCGGCATGGACCTCGGCCTGTCGCTGCCTTTCGCCGACCGGGGCGCATTCTTCCCCGGCTGGGCGCAGAGCCCGCCCGACGCCAAGGCGCTGTGGGCGCTGGTCGACGATCTCTGCGCCGCTGATCCGCACCTCTCCGTCTCGAGCTTCGTCGACCATACCGAAGCCGCGCGTCACTTCCGCCGCCACGGTGGGCGCGAGGGCATGCATTTCGGCGCCGATGGACGGAAGGGGGGCCGTGGCCGCTTCCGTGTGACCGAGGTCGAACAGGAGCGCCAGGGCTGCAAGCCCTATAGCAACTTCAACCTCGTCGGCGCCGCGCAAGTCGGCAAGTCGAGCCTTTCGGGCATGCGCGTGCTGCACCGGTTGGCCGGGCGCCTACCGGTCTGGCCGGTCGATCCGCTGCCGGCGCGCGGCTCGGTGCTGATCGAGATCTACACGACGATCGCCGCGCTCGCCGCCGGGCGCAGCGCGGGCCGCTCGAAGATCCGCGACACGGCCGCGCTGAACACGGCGCTGGCGGCGCTCGGCAGCGCGCCGGTTGCCGGACACGGCCCCATCGACGACCACCGCAGCGACGCGCTGCTCGCCGCCGCCTGGCTCCGTCGCGCGGCCCACCGCGCCGAGCTTTGGCGGCCCGCCGCGATGACCCCGGAAATCGCCCGCACGGAGGGCTGGACCTTCGGCGCGCCCTGAGGCTAAAGCCGCAACGACATGGGCCGGCGTAGCACAGCGGTAGTGCAGCGGTTTTGTAAACCGAAGGTCGGGAGTTCGATCCTCTCCGCCGGCACCATGTCTTTCCTCGCCATCGGGCCGGGCCGGCGGGTTATGCCTCGTCCCAGCTCTCGCGGATGAGCCTGTGGCCTTCGGTATAAACCTCCGAGGGATCGGCGAAGAAGTCGCGCCAGACGCGGGTCGCGGCGGCGAGATCGGGGACGCCGCGGCCGAAGGCCTCGATCGTCAGCCACTTGTCGTAGCCGAGCGCCTTGAGCGCGGCGATCGTCTCGCGGATCGGGGCGTGGCCGCGTCCCGGCGTACCGCGGTCGTTCTCCGAGATGTGGACATGCGCGAGGTTGCCCGACGCGTGCAGCGCCTTGAGCGCGGCGATGGGGTCCTTCTCCTCGATATTGGCGTGGAAGGTGTCGTAGAGGATGCCGATGCCACCCTCTCCCACGCGCTGCGCATAGGCGATCGCCTGCTCGCAGGTGTTGAGCAGGTACGCCTCGAAGCGGTTGACCGGCTCGAGGCCCGGAGTAATTCCGGCGGCGCGCATTTCGGGCAGGATCCGGCGATGGACGTCGGCGCAGCGGTCGAGCTCGGCCTCGCTCGGGCGCTCGCCGGTGAACAGACCCAAGGGCTGGAACCACGGCCCGGCCAGGACCTGGCCGCCGAGCGCGGCGGTGCAGTCGATCACGCGCCGCAAGTGGTCCTGCCCCGTCTGCCGGTGCGCGGCGTCGGGCGAGATTGGGCTGTGCGTCGCATCGGGGATGATCGCCACGACCGTGCGTTCGAGCCCGAGATCGTCGAGCACACCGGCCAGCCAGCGATAGTGACCGGGATCGGACGCATCGAACACCGGCACCTCGACCCCGTCGAACCCGGTGTCCTTGAGCGCGCGGAGGACAGGCACGTGCTCTTCGCCGACGTGCCCGGTCCACAGCAGCAGGTTCATGCCGATCTTCATGGGCTTCAACCTTGCTTCTTTCGGCGTTCGACCAGCCACACCGCGCCGAAGATGAAGAACAGCAGCACCGGCACCACGGCGATCACCTGGAACGATTGCTCGGCGGCATAGCCGAGTACGGCCTGCAGTTCGGGCCCCGGCGTCAGCGCCGCGAAGGCCGCCTCGCCGCCCGCCTTCTCCAGCTTGGCCTTGTCGTAGATCTTGCCGATCTCGGGCAGCACGAACCAGATCGCCATCGCGCCGGCGAAACCGACGATGCCGATGCTCCACGCGCCGCCGCGCGGATAGCGCCGTGCCGAGGCGGCGAGCATCGTCGGCCACATGAAGCAGACGCCCAACGCCCACAGCGTCGCCGCGGCGATCGCCATGACCGGCGAGGCGGCGATGCTGAGACCATAGAGCCCGATCGCCGCGGGGATCGTGCACAGGCACAGCAGCCCCATGTCGGAGAAGCGATGCTCGAGCGCGCCGGCGAAGTGCCGCATCACGAACATGATCGCCGAGACATAGACCAGCACCAGGATGCCCGGCATGCCGACCGTCTGGGTCAGCGCGACGTCGACCCACGAACCGGGCGCGAGCTCGGCCGAGGCGGTGAGGAACATGATCGCCGGGAACACCCAGAAGCCGGGGCGCTTGAACGGTTCGGCCAGCATGTCCTTGAACGGCACGCCCAGCGCGGTGCTTTCGGTGCGGGGGAACTCCTGGGTCAGCGCCCAGAGGCCGAACACGACGCCGGGCACCATGATCAGCGCCACCAGCGCCTGCCAGCCAAGGCCCAGCTCCTGGAAGAACAACAAGCTGGCGAGCCCGCCGAAGACGATCCCCGCCGGCCACCAGGCGTGGAGGATGTTGAGCTCCTTGGTCTTCTCGTCGGGGTAGAGCGCCGTGGTCACCGGATTGATCGACGCCTCGGTCGCGCCCCAGCCGAAGCCGCAGACCACCATGCCGACGGTCAGCATGGCATAGACCGCGTCGATGCCGCCCATCTCGGGCGAGAAGATGATCAGCGCCGGTCCGGCGACGAAGCACAGCGAGGCGAACAGGATCACCCGCTTGGCGCCCAGCAGGTCGAGCAGCGGGCTGATGACCAGCAGGCTGAGTGCGAAGCCGAGGAACGAGTTGCCGAGCGCGGCGGCGATCATCTCGCCCGAATGGAGCGGCACCGCGGAATCGAGCAGCGCCGCCTTGATCGCCCCGGACGCGCCGGTGCGGATCGAGAACGACAGCGCCGCGGTGAACAGCGCCAGCACGCAGATGGCGAAGATCGCCTTGCGGTTGTAGGTCCTCGTTTCCATCCCTCTCCCCTGTTCTCGCCTCGACCCGGTGGGGTCAGTTCAACCCCAGCACTTTGTCGATCAGCGCCTTGTCCGCGCCCGTGCCGGCGAAATCGTCGAACGCCTTCTCGGCCTTGCGGATCATGTGCCGCGCGATGAACGGCGCGCCTTCGGCCGCGCCCTGCTCGGGGTGCTTGAGCGCGCATTCCCATTCGAGCACGGCCCAGCCGTCGTAACCGTACTGCGTCAGCTTGGAGAAGATCGCGCCGAAGTCGATCTGGCCGTCGCCCAAGGAACGGAAGCGGCCCGGCCGATCGACCCAGCTGGAATAGGAGCCATAGACCCCGGCGCGGCCGCTGGGGCGAAACTCGGCGTCCTTGACGTGGAACGCCTTGATCCGCTCGTGGTAAATGTCGATGAACGCCAGATAGTCCATCTGCTGCAGCACCATGTGCGACGGATCGTAGAGCAGGTTGGCGCGCGGGTGATCGCCGACCGCGTCGAGGAAACGCTCGAAGGTTATGCCGTCGTGCAGGTCCTCGCCGGGATGCAGTTCGTAGCAGGCATCGACACCGTTTTCGTCGAACTTGTCGAGGATCGGCTTCCAGCGCCGGCCGAGCTCGGCGAAGCCTTCCTCGACCAGGCCGGCAGGGCGCTGCGGCCAGGGATAGACCGTGTGCCACATCAGCGCGCCCGAGAACGTCGCGTGGGCCGTGCAGCCGAAGCGCCGGCTGGCCCTGGCGGCGAGGTTCATTTGCTCGACCGCCCAATCGGTGCGCGCCGCCACGTTGTTGTGGAACTGCGCGGGCGCGAAGCCGTCGAACTGCGTGTCGTAGGCCGGGTGGCTGGCGACGAGCTGGCTCTGGAGGTGGGTCGAGAGCTCGGTCACCTCGACGCCGTTGCCTGCGCAGATGCCTTTGACCTCGTCGACGTAGTCCTGGCTCTCGGCCGCCTTTTCCAGATCGAACAGGCGCCCGTCCCAGGTGGGGATCTGCACGCCCTTGTAGCCCAGCGAGCCGGCCCACTTGGTGATCGCGTCGAGCGAGTTGAACGGCGCGGCGTCACCGGCGAACTGCGCGAGGAAGATGGCGGGACCCTTCATGGCCTGTGTCCTTTGTTGGAAACCGACGGTTTCAAAGATCGACCCAGATCGCGCCCTGGCGGCTGGATGCGAGGCTGGCCTGAATGAACTTCATGCCCGCGAGCGTGTCTTCCATCGTCGCGTAGCCGGGCTCATCGCCGCTCGCGGCGGCGCCGCGCAGCTGTTCGCCGAACGCGCGGTAGATGTTGGCGAAGGCCTCGAGATAGCCCTCGGGATGACCTCCGGGGGTGCGCTGGATGGCGAGGATATCGGACGCGAGGTAGGGGCGGTTGCCGCCGGCGCGCCAGATCTCCATCGGCTTGTCGCGATAGCCGACGCGCAGGACGTTCGGCTCTTCCTGGCGCCAGTGCAGCCCCGCCTCGTCGCAATAGACCGAGATCGCGAGGTCGTTCATGTCGCCGACGCAGACCTGGCTGGCGGTCAGCGTGCCCTTGCCGCCGCCCGACAGGCGGAACAGCGCGGCGCCGTCGTCGTCGATATGGCGGCCGGGCAGCATTGTCAGCTCGGCGCAGATCGAGGCGATGCGCTCACCGGTGATGAACTCGACCAGGTTGGCGGCATGCGTGCCGATGTCGCCGAACGCGCCGGCGTCGCCCGATTGCCTGGGATCGACGCGCCAGGCGGCCTGCTTGTTGTCCACGAGGTCCTCGGCGCGGCTCAGCCAGTCCTGCGTGTACTTGACCGCGACGCGGCGCACCGCGCCGAACCGGCCGCCGCGCACCAGTTCGCGCGCCTGCTTGACCAGCGGGTAGCCGGTGTAGGTATGCGTCACCGCGATGCGCCGGCCGCTGCGCGCCGCCGCCTCGGCGATGCTGCGGGCGTTGTCCATCGTATCGGCCAGCGGCTTGTCGATGATGACGTCGAAGCCCGCTTCGAGCGCGGCGATGGCCGGCGCGGCGTGCATGTGGTTGGGCGTGACGATCGCCACCGCCTCGATCCGCTCGCCGGCGGGCAACGCCGCCTCACGCTCTAGCATTTCCGCCCAGGAACCATAGGCGCGGTTCGCCGGAATACCGACGTCCTCGGCCGAGGCCTTTGCCTTCTCAGGCGTCGAGGAAAGCGCGCCGGCGGCCAGCCGCCAGTTGCCGGCGATCGCCGCGGCGGTGCGATGGACGCCGCCGATGAAGGCGCCGCGGCCGCCGCCGATCATCCCGTAGCGGATGGGGTTGCTGCTCATCTCTCGCTTACCTCCCGTGGGGCGACCGAGGCCGGGGCATCGCATCCCGCGCCGTCCTTGCGCAAGGCCCAGCGCACCGCGCCCAGCAGCATGCCGCGATACTCGGGCTCGGCGTAGGCCGAGGCCGCGTGACCCATCGCCGAATAGAGCGCCCGCCCCTTGCCCGAGCAATGCCACCAGACGATCGGGTGGTCCTTGCCCATCACCAGGTCCTGGCCCCACGGCCCCTTGGGGCTGTACGTGCTCTCGTCGAGCGTCGCGAGCACATGGTAGCCGGCCTTTCGCGGCGAGGCGTCGAACGAGTACCACTCGTCGGTCCGCCGCCAGCTGGCCGGCAGACCGCGCGTGGCGGGATGCGTGACGTCCTCGATCCGCACCACCGCCGACTGGAACTGCGGGTCCATCGGGTGGCCCTTGAACTGCGCGCCGATCAGGTGCTCGACGTACCAGTTCCAGTTGTAGCGCATGTCGCCGCCCGCGCCGTGGACGCCGACGAAGCCGCCGCCGTTCGCGATGAAGCCCTTGAGCGCCGCGCGCTGCGCGGGCGTGAACACGTCGCCGCTGACGTTGTTGAACACCACCGCGTCGAACCGCGACAGGATCGCGGGAGAGAACGTGGCGCCGTTCTCGGTCTGGTAATAGCCCCAGCCGTTATCCTTGGCCATCCGCGCGAACATCGCGTTCGCCGCGGGAATCGCCTCCTTGTGGCGGAAGCCGTTGGTCTTGGAGAACACCAGGATCGCCGGTCGCCCGATCTGCGCGGGCAGCTTGGGCGGCGTGGTCTCGTAAACTTTCACGCCCCCCAGGAACACGCGCTGGATCGTATCCCAGTTGCGCAGCACCGAAATGCCGAACAGCACCGCAAGGATCGACAGGCCCCACAGCAGCACGCGCTTGATCGTTCGTTTCATGCGACCCGTCCCGAGTTAGCGCTGGCCGGCCAGGTAAGTGATCAACGCGGCGCGCTGCGCGGCGTCGGGCAGGACGACGACCATGCGGGTGCCGGGCACCATTCGCGCCGGCCCGCTGAGGTAACGGTCCATGTTGGCCCGCGTCCAGGTAAGTCCCGAGGCCTTGAGCGCGGGCGAATAGTTGAACGGCGTCGACGCCGCCTTGCGGCCGACCACGCCGACCAGGCTCGGCCCCAGGGTCGACGGGCGGCCCGGCGTCGCCGAATGGCATTGCTGGCAGCGCTGGCGGAACAGCGTCTCGCCGTTGGGGGCCTCGGGCGCGGCCACCGCCACGCTAGCCGCGAAAGTGCCGCAAACCGCCCCGGCGATCGCCAGGGCGAGCGGCGCCGTCACACGCATATTCTTGGTCATCGTCGTCCATCCTCGTCCCGGAAGACGCCCTGCGCGCCTTCCGATTTAATTAAACTAATCGGTTCTATTTATTTTCAACGCGAGTCAAGCTCAGAACCGGTTGACCAGGTTCTCCAGCCATTCCTGGCGGCCAGACTTGGGCTCGGGCGCGCGGTTGCTGCCGATCGCCATCTCGGCGACGTCCACCAGCGTCGTCTCCGGCGCATGGATCGCCCGGCCCAGCTCGCCCCGCCAGCCGGCGTAGCGCTGCTCGCGGAAAGCATCGAGTTGACCGTCCTCGACGATCGCGGCGGCGCGCAGCAGCGCGCGGGCGATCGTGTCGATCCCGCCGATGTGACCGTGGAACAGGTCGGCCGCGTCGATCGACTGGCGGCGCACCTTGGCGTCGAAGTTGAAGCCGCCGTCCGTGAAGCCGCCCCCTTGTTCGGGATTGGCCCGGACGATCTCCAGCATGGCCAGCGTCAGTTCCTCGATCGAGTTGGGGAATTGATCGGTGTCCCAGCCGTTCTGCGGATCGCCGCGGTTGGCGTCGATCGATCCGAACAGACCCAGTGCGCGCGCCATCGCGATCTCATGCTCGAACGTATGGCCCGACAGCGTCGCGTGGTTGGCCTCGATGTTGACCTTGACCTCGTTCTCCAGCCCGAAGCGCTTGAGGAAGCCGAACACCGTCTGCGTATCGAAATCGTACTGATGCTTGGTCGGCTCGTGCGGCTTCGGCTCGATCAGGATCGTGCCCTTGAAGCCGATGCGGTGTTTGTGATCGACCACCAGGCTGAGGAAGCGCCCGAAGTTCTCCTGCTCGATGCCGATCTCGGTGTTGAGGATCGTGTCGTAGCCCTCGCGGCCGCCCCACAGCACATAGTTGGCGCCGCCCAGGCGGTGCGTCGCCTCAAGGCAGTCGCGCACCTGCATCGCGCCCCAGGCATAGACCTCGGGATCGGGATTGGTCGCCGCGCCGGCCATGTAGCGCGGGTGGCTGAACAAGTTGGCGGTGCCCCACAGCAGCTTGCGACCGTGCCGGGCCTGCAGTTCCTCGAGGTGATCGGCCGCTTCGGCGAAGCTGGCGCGGAAGCCGTGGACGTCCTCGGCCTCGGCCATCACGTCGACGTCGTGAAAGCAGTAGAACGGCACGTCGAGCTTCTCGACGAAGGCCAGCGCCGCCTCGCGCTTGGCGCGGGCGTGCGCCGCGTCGTTCGGGCCGGCATGCCACGGGCGGCGGAAGGTCGCGCCGCCGAACACGTCGCTACCCGGCCAGCAGAACGTATGCCAGAAGCACACCGCGAAGCGCAGGTGGTCTTCCATGCGCTTGCCGAGTATCACCCGATCCTTGTCGTACCAGCGGTAGGCGAGCGCGTCGGTGCTGTCGGGGCCCTGGTAGCGGACGGTGGCGAAATCGGCGAAATAGTCGGCGGACACGGGCTAGGGTTCCTTTCAAATCGTGCGCATCGCGGGATAGGCCGTCCGGAAGCGGTCGCGCTTGGGAGCGAGGCGTTCGGCGAGCGCGGGTTCGGGCTCGATGACGTGCGACAGCGGCGGGCGGGTGCAGGCCTCCGCGGCGGAGGCGCCGGTCACCGCCATCAGCGCGAGCTTGGCGGCGCCGAGCGCCGGGCCCACTTCGCCGCCTTCGAGATAGAGCAACCGCGCGTCGAGCGCTGCGGCCAGGATGCGACCCCAGTGCGCGGAGCGGGCGCCGCCGCCGATCACCGCCAGGTCCTCGACCCGCGTGCCCGCCTCGCGCAGCGCGGCGAGGCCGTCGGCATGGGCGAAAGCGACGCCTTCGAGCACGGCGGCGGCGATCCGGCCGGGCGTGGTGTCGTCGTCGAGTCCGAGCAGCGCGGCGCGCACGTGGGGATCGTTGTGCGGCGTGCGCTCGCCCGAGAGATAGGGCAGGAACAGCTCGGGGCCCTCGGCGACGCCCGCCTGTTGGGCGAGCGTCAGCACTTCGGCCGCGCCCGGCACGCCGAGTTGGCGCGCAGCCCAATCGAGGCAGGAAGCCGCCGAAAGATGCACCGCCATCTGGTGCCACGTCCCGGGCAGGCAGTGGCAGAAGGCGTGCACCGCGCGCTCGGGATTGGGCCGGAATTCGCGGGTCGCGACGAAGATCACGCCCGAGGTGCCGAGCGACAGCAGCGCGTCGCCCCCTCCGTCGTCATTGGCGGCGATCACGCCGACCCCCGCCGCGCCGGCCGCGTTGTCGCCGCCACCGGCCGCCACCGGGACCGGCTCCATGCCCCAGCGCGCGGCGACTTCGCGCCGCAGCGTGCCAGCGACCGCGCAGCCTTCGGCCAGACGCGGCATCTGCGCGCGGCTCAGCCCGCTCGCCGCCAGCATCGCCTCGCTCCAGTCGCGCGCGGCGACATCGAGCCATAGCGTCCCGGCGCTGTCGGCCATGTCGGACGCCTTCTCGCCGGTCATGCACAGCCGCACGTAGTCCTTCGGCAGCAGCACCGTGGCGATGCGCGCGAAGGTTTCGGGCTCATAGCGCCGCAACCACAGCAGCTTGGGCGCGGTAAAGCCGGGCATAGCGAGGTTGCCGGTGATCCCGCGCGATTCCGGCTCGGCCGCTTCCAGCTCGGCGCATTCGGCGAAGCTGCGGCCGTCGTTCCACAGGATGGCGGGGCGCAGAGGCCGGTCGTCGGCGCCCAGCACGGTCGCGCCGTGCATCTGGCCGGCGAGCCCCACGCCGCGCACCCTCGCGCGAATTGCGGCAGGCAGCGCGAGCACTGCCGATTCGGTCGCCCGCCACCAGGCGTCAGGATCCTGCTCAGACCACAGCGGCGCCGGCCGCGAGACCGCGAGCCGCGCGGTTTCCTGCACGACGACGGCGCCGTCATCCGCGATGACGACCGCCTTCACGCCGGACGTGCCGATATCGATGCCGAGGTACATGGAAGCGCCGATCCTCTCTTCCGAAAATTAGGTAGCGCTATCATTATCGCGTGGCAAGGCCCCGCACCGAACGGCGGGAGCGGGACGAAATCGGGCGATCACACTTGCGCAGCGAGATCGCCGGACGGCCGCTGATCGGCGAGGTCAACCGCACGCGCGGCTATTGAGCACGAACGCCGCGCAAGCCGCCATCCACCGGATCAAGCGTTGAAGACGGGCGGCGGAATGGCCAAATCGATGAGCGGGAGCGAATAAATGGGGCCAGTCGGAGCCGCATTTTGACGGGAGGACAATGATGCCATCGTCCAGCCATACCGCGTCCCCGGACCGGATCGAATCCGATCCCCTCGGCCCTGTGGAAGTGCCCGGCGGCAGCCTCTACGGTCCGCAGACCGAACGTGCGCGGATCAACTTCCCGCTGACCGGCCGCACCATCGCCCAATGCCCCGAGCTGATCGTCGCGCTGGCGCAAGTCAAGAAGGCCGCCGCGCTGACCAACGGCCGCAACGGCGATCTGCCGCCCGACAAGGCCGAGGCGATCGTCCAAGCCTGCGACGAGATCGCCGGCGGCGCGCATCACGCGCATTTCCCGGTCGACGTCTGCCAGGGCGGCGCCGGCACTTCGACCAACATGAACGCCAACGAGGTGATCGCCAACCGCGCGCTCGAGATCCTCGGCCACGCGGTGGGCGACTACGCCACCATCAATCCCAACGACCACGTCAACCGCAACCAATCGACCAACGACGCCTATGCGACGGCGGTGCGCCTGGCGGTGTTCGCACTCAACGGCCGGCTCATGGCCGCGCTCGAACGGCTCGCCGCGGCGATGGAGGAGCGCGGACAGAGCTTCGCGGCGATCGCCAAGCTCGGCCGCACCCAGCTCCAGGACGCAGTGCCGATGACGTTGGGCGAGGAGTTCTGCGCTTTCGCCACGACCTTGCGCGAGGACGTCCAGCGCGCCGGCGAAGTCGCGCGGTTGCTGCTCGAAATCAACCTCGGTGGCACCGCGATCGGCACCGGCATCGCCGCCAGCCCATCGTACCGCAAGGACATCTGCGCCACGCTGGGCGAAGTCACCGGGCTGTCTGTCGTGCCCGCCGCCAACCTCGTCGAGGCGACCTGGGACATGGGCGCCTTCGTGCTCTACAGCGGCATGCTCAAGCGCGTGGCTTCCAAGCTTTCCAAGATCGCCAATGACTTGCGCCTGCTGTCCAGCGGGCCCCGAGGCGGCATCGGCGAGATCGCGCTGCCGCGCCGCCAGCCCGGCTCATCGATCATGCCGGGCAAGGTCAACCCGGTGATCCCCGAGGCGGTGAACGCCGTCGCCTTCCGCGTCTTCGGCCTCGACCTGACCGTCACCTTCGCCGCCGAGGGCGGGCAGTTGCAGCTCAACGCCTTCGAGCCGGTGATCTACTGGTCGCTCGACGAGGCGGTGAAGCTGTTGGTCCACGGCATGGACATGCTGACCGAGCATTGCGTCGTCGGGATCGAGGCCAACGCCGAGCATTGCCGCGAAAACCTGCTGCAGAGCACCGCGCTGGCGACCGAACTGGTGCCGCTGATCGGCTACGCCCGCGCCGCGGCCGTCGCCACTCGGGCACAACAGAGCGGCAATTTGTTGGCCGCGGTAGAAGCGCTCGAATCCGAACACGCCGATTTCATCCGCAAGAGGATCCTGAAGTGACCCGCGAGCGCTACGCGCCAAAGCGCGTCACCGCGTAGTGGCGGATCGGGATGTCGCTCGTCGAATCTTGGCGGAGGCTGACTGGACTGCGCCCGGCCGAAACAACTCCTTGGTGAAATTAGTTGACCAAGATTGATCTTCGGTTCATTAAGATGGCCGCTGCTTTGGCGGCATCAAAATTCAAAAACAGCCTCCGCATAAGCGGAGCATTCCAGGGGAGAGCACTGTGCTCAAAACACGTCATTCGTTCGTCTCCAGCACGGCGCTGGCCATCGCTTTGTCCGGCGCGCCTGCCTACGCGCAGGATCGCCCGGCCCCGTCCACGGCCGCCGATGCCTCCGCCGGCGATAGCGCGAGCGATAAAAGCTCCTCGGAGATCGTGGTGACCGGCACCTCGATCCGCGGCCTCGTGAAGCCGGTGGGCGCGTCGACCGTCTCGGTCGATCGCGAGGAAGTGCAGGCTACCGGCGTCAACAGCACGGTCGATCTCCTGGCCAACATTCCGCAAATCCGCAACTTCGGCGGCGCCCCGGCCGGCCAGGCTTCGGCCACGCAGTCGTTCGCCATTCCGGCCTTGCGCAACTTGCCGAACACGCAGCCGGGCGACGGCACGCTCTTCCTGTGGAATGGCAACCGCATGGTCGGCGGCGGCTTCAGCACCCGGCCCGACCCGGCCGTCATCCCCGCTTCTGCGATCGATCGCGTCGAGGTGGTGCTCGGCGGCGGTTCGGCGATCTACGGGTCGGATGCGGTCGCCGGTACGGTCAACTTCGTCACCCGCAAATCGCTGGACGGCGTGGAGCTCCGCGGGACTTACGGCCTCGCCAAGGAATATTCGCAGTTCACGCTCGCCGGAGCCGTCGGCAAAGTCTGGGATTCCGGAAACATCATGATCGCGGCCGATTTCTCCGGCCACTCGAACATCCTCGGTTCCGACCGCAGCTACGTCACCAACGACAATCGCCCTAACGGCGGCAGCAACTTTCTTCTGACGAGCTGCGCCGCACCCAACGTGGTGATCAGCGGGACGACATACGCCTACCCCTCGTGGTCGACGACGGCCAACCGGTGCGATCCGAACGACGCGCAGGACATCTACCCGCACGAACGGCGCTGGAGCATCCTCGGCTCGTTCAACCAGCAAATCACCGAAAATCTCGAATTCGGCATCGATGCCTATTTCTCGCGCCGCAAGGACACGTTCCTCTTCCAGCAGACCGCCGCGACCGGCACGATCTTCGCCTCGGGACCGCGCGCCAATCCGTTCTTCCAGACGCCCGTGGCCGGGACCACGCAGGAAACGGTCAACTTCACCTTCGCCCCGGTGTTCGGCGATTCGGTCACCTCGAATCAGAAGTTCACCACGTACCAGATCATGCCCAACCTCAAGTGGTCGGTCGGCGGCGGCTGGCGCGCGGTGGCCTCGTTCAACTACGGGTACGGCGATGGCGTCGTGCACCAGGGCGACATCAACCCGATCTACAAGCTGGCGCTGGCGCCCGCGGCCGGCGGCACGCCCTTGACCACGGCGACGGCGCTCAACCCGTTCAACCTTTCGCAGACCAACCCGGCCGTCCTCGAGCAGATCCGTAACTGGAACAAGTTCACGACGCGCAACCACGAGGCCGTGCAATCGAAGATCACCGCGGACGGCCCGCTCTTCCGGCTTCCCGGCGGCGAGGTGAAGCTCGCGGTCGGCGGCGAGTACTATTGGGAAGACCAGTACAGCCTCGAAGCGGTCGGTCCCTACGGCGCGGAAGATCCGGCGCTGGCGGGCGGCGCCGCCTATCGCGATCGCTCGGTCTGGTCGGCCTTCGCCGAGCTTGCGGTGCCTCTGTTCGGCCCGGATAACGCGAGACCCGGATTCCACAGCCTGATCCTCAACGTTTCGGGCCGTTACGACCACTATTCGGACTTCGGCAGCACCTTCAATCCGAAGTTCGCCGGCTCCTGGTCGCCGATCGAAGACATCACGCTGCGCGCCAGCTACAGCACGGCCTTCGTCGCCCCGAGCCTGAACTCGATGGCGAAGCCGCCGTCGGTGGTGCTTGCGTCCACCACCTCGACCGCGCTGATTCCTCCCGGCGGCGCGTCGAACCTGCCGATGGCGACCATTCAGGGCGGCAATCCCGGCCTGAAGCCGGAAAAGGCGAAGACATACGACTTCGGCATCGACCTGACGCCGAGGTTCGCGCCCGGCTTCAAGGCGAGCGTGGGCTACTATCACATCGATATGCGCAACGTGGTGGCCGGGCCCAACACCGGCCTGTTCCTCAACACGCCTGCCTACGCTCCCTACTATCTCATCCCGACCGGCACGGACTCCCAGAAGCTGGCGCAAATCGCCGCCTTCCACGGCCTCGGCAGCTTGCCCATCGAGGGCGGCGGCACGGTGGACCGGCTGGGCATTCCGCAGATCGTCGTCGACTCGCGCACCGCGAACCTGGGCCGGGCGATCGTGTCGGGCATCGACTATATGGTGCAGTACCGGTTCGATACCGGGATCGGCACCTTCATGCCTGGCATCGCCGGCACGCACGGGCTGAAGCTGGACTCGTCCAATCCAACGGGCGCCCCGGTCGTCGACCTGTTCAAGAACGGCAATCCGCGCGACACGTTCACGGCATCGGTGAACTATCAGAACGGCCCGTTCAAGGCGCGCGCCTCGTGGGATTATCTCGGAGGGTTCCCGGTCGTGGGCGTGGTCAACCAGACTTACGTGAAATCGTTTCAGGTCATCAACCTTTACGCCAACTACGAGTTCGACGGCCCCGGCGCGATGGCGGGAACGTCGATTTCGTTGAACGTGGACAACCTCTTCGACCAGGAACCGTCCTATCGCAACGTGGCCACCGGAACCGGCACGATCGGCGGCGTGGGCCAGGGGTCGTTCATCGGCCGCTATGTCAGCGTCACTCTGCAGAAGAGGTTCTGATGACCCAGGCGTCGCTGCTTTCCCGCAAGGCAGCGACGCTTCTTTTTCGACCCCAAGCCACCGGCCGGCGGCAATCGTCGCGCACCCCTCACCCCACCCCGGCGTTGCCCGCGACCCAGCAGGCGAGCGCCATGAGCAGCCCGGCCATGCGGTTCGACAGGAACCGCGCCAGCGCGTTGCCGCCCGCCGGGTCCACCGTCAGCACTTGCCAGCCGAGATGCGCCGCCACCGGGGCCAGGCCAAGCAGCACCAGCGCATCGTGGCGCAGCAGCCAGAACGCCAGCGCCCAGAAACCCACCGCGCTCGCATAGAACATGGCCACGCCGCCGCGCACGTGCCGGCCCAGGCGCAGCGCGCTTGAGCGGATGCCGACCAGCGCGTCGTCCTCGCGGTCCTGCATGGCATAGATCGTGTCGTAGCCGATCACCCAGCAGATCGCCCCGGCATAGAGCGCCGCCAGCACCGCGATCGCGTCGCCGCGCAACTCCACCCAGCCGACCAGCGCCGCCCAGGAAAACACCAGCCCGAGCCAGGCCTGCGGCCACCAGGTAATGCGCTTCATGAAGGGATAGGCGGCGACCGGCGCCAGGCTGGCGAGCGCGACGAGCTGCGCCTGCCAGCGCAGTTGCAGCAGCACCACCAGCCCGATCAGGCACAGGAATACCAGCCAGGCCCAGGCCGCGCCTTTGCCCAGCGCGCCGCTCGCCAGCGGCCGCGCCGCGGTGCGCGCCACCTTGCGGTCGAGATCGGCATCGACGATGTCGTTATAGACGCAGCCCGCGCCCCGCATCGCGATCGCCCCGACCAGCAGCCACAGGATCAGGTCCCAGCGCCCCTCGCCGCCGGCCAGCAGCACGCCCCACGCGCCGGGCCAGAACAGCAGCCACCAGCCGATCGGCCGATCGAACCGCGCGACCAGCGCGAGGTTGCGCAGCGGCTGCGGCAGCGCCGCGACGAGGCCGCGGTGCTGGCTGTCGGGAACGATCGCGTCGGCCGGAGCGTCAGCCATGCGAGCCTGCGAAGTTGACACAGTTGACACTGTCCTGGGAAAACCTGTCACCCGGCCCCGGCAGGCCGGGAAAAACGCGGAAAATCGCTGAAATTCGGCTGGTCATCGGGCTTCCTTGCCACAGCCTCTCGCGGTAGGACAGCGCCGATGACCGCCACCCCCGCCTGGCCGCCCAAGAGCGCCCCGCGCCTGTTCGTTCCCGGCCCGCTGGCCGAAGGCGCCGCCGTGCTGATCGAGGGACCGCAGGCGCATTACCTCGCGCGGGTGATGCGGATCGCGCCGGGCGACGCGGTGGTGCTGTGCGACGACGCGACCGGCGAATGGACCGCGCGCGTCATCGCCGCGGGCAAGCGCGACGTGACGCTGCTGCCCGAGACGCGCACCCGCCAGCGCGAGCAGGTGCCCGATGTCACGCTCTGCGCGGCGCTGCTCAAGAAGCCGAACTTTGACCTGGTGCTGGAAAAGGCGACCGAGCTCGGCGTGCGGCGAATCCAGCCGCTGGTGACGCGCCGCTGCGTCGCCGACAGCCTCAACGCCGAGCGCGCGCGCACCATCCTGACCGAGGCGGCCGAGCAATGCGCCCGCACCGCGCTGCCCGAACTGGCCGCGCCGGTGAAGCTCGACGCGCTGCTGCGCGGCTGGCCCCAGGACCGCGCGCTGTTCTTCGCCGACGAGACCGGCGGCGCGCCCGCCGCGCCGGCCTTCGCCGCGCATCGCGGGCCCGCGGCGCTGCTGATCGGCCCCGAAGGCGGGTTCGACGCGGCCGAGCGCGCGGCGGTGCGCGCGCTGCCGCAGGCGCGCGCCGTCTCGCTCGGTCCCCGCATCCTGCGCGGCGAGACCGCGGCGATCGCGGCGATCGCACTGTGGATGGCGGTGGCGGGCGATTGGAACGGGTGAGTGGCAAAAACGGGCATCGCCGAATTAGGCTGGCGCAAGTCCGCGCCCTCACCTAACGGCACGCCATGAGCACGCGGCAGGTTTCAGATCGCAACGATCCTTTGATCGAGGACGTCCGGCAGCTCGCCGAACCGATGGCCGCGGGCGAGAAGCCGCGCGACGCCTGGCGGATCGGCACCGAGCACGAGAAGCTCGTCTATTGCACCGCCGATTTCCACGCCCCGTCCTACGAGGAGCCGGGCGGCATCCGCGACCTGCTGCTGGCCTTGCGCGAGTTCGGCTGGACGCCGATCGAGGAAGGCGGAAAGGTCATCGCGATGGCCGGCGCCGACGGCACCGTCAGCCTGGAGCCCGCCGGCCAGCTCGAGCTGTCCGGCGCGCCGCTGGAGAACCTGCACCAGACTTGCGCCGAGACCGGACGGCACTTGCGCCAGGTCAAGGAGATCGGCGCCAAGACCGGCAAGGGCTTCCTCGGCCTCGGCATGTGGCCCGACAAGACGCGCGAAGCGCTGCCGATCATGCCCAAGGGCCGCTACGACATCATGCTGCGGCACATGCCGCGCGTCGGCAGCATGGGCCTCGACATGATGCTGCGCACCTGCACGATCCAGACCAACCTCGACTATGGGTCGGAAGCGGACATGGCGCAGAAGTTCCGCGTCAGCCTGGCGCTGCAGCCGCTGGCGACGGCGCTGTTCGCCAATTCGCCGTTCACCGAGGGCAAGCCCAACGGCTTCCTTTCGTACCGCAGCCACATCTGGTCGGACACCGA
>DASVMK010000005.1:0-7420 GCA_036384395.1 Novosphingobium sp. | reverse complement strand
AAGGAAGCCGGCGTCCGTCACGACCTGATCGACGCGGTGTTCGCGCTCGGCGGCGAGGACGATCTCGTCCGGCTACTGGCCCGCGTCCACGCGCTCCAGGCGTTCGTCGGCACCGAGGACGGCGCCAACTTGCTCGCGGGCTACAAGCGCGCGGCCAACATCCTCAAGAAGGAGGATTGGCAGGGCATCGAGGGCGAGATCGCGCAGACCGGCGAGGAGGACCCGCTGGCCAATGTCGACGATCCCGATCTGGCCCCGGTCATCGCCGCCAAGATGGCCGAGCGGCATGAGAAAGTGCTGTCCTACACGCCCGAACCGGCGGAAAAGGCGCTGATCGACGCGCTCGGCGAGGCCGGGCCGCGCGCCGCCGACGCGGTGGCGGCGGAGGACTTCGCCGGCGCGATGGCCGCGCTCGCCAGCTTGCGCGCGCCGATCGATGCCTTCTTCGACAAGGTGACGGTGAACGATGACGACAGGGACAAGCGCGCGGCACGCCTCACGCTGCTCGCGCGGTTTCGCGAGGCGGTCCATCAGGTCGCGGATTTTTCGTGCATCGCGGGCTAGAGTATCGCGCGGAAAAGCGGGAACCGGTTTTCCGCACATGGCGATGCGACAACGAAAACTTGGAGCAGGTTGCACGTTTTGGAGATCGCGCAACCTGCTCCAAGGTGACAGGTCATTACGGTGGGTGACAGGCGGTCACGGGGGGTGACACTTTTTCCCCTGGACACTGTCAACCGGGTCAACTTCGGCGGCGTCGGATAGCCGGTTAGGAGCATCAAGGTGGTGAAGCAGGTCTATACCTTCGGTGGCGGCGCGGCGCATACGAATGCGGGCTCGGACCCGCGCGCGCGCGACAAGACGATTGTCGGCGGCAAGGGCGCCAACCTGGCCGAAATGGCCTCGATCGGCCTGCCGGTGCCGCCGGGCTTCACCATCACTACCGAGGAATGCGTCCGCTACCTGGCGGAAGGGGCGGATTTCTCGGCCGCGCTGCGCGACGAGGTGGCCACCGCGCTCGCGCATATCGAGCAGACGGTCGGCAAGCGCTTCGGCGATGCCGACCCCGCCGGTCCCGGGCCGCTGCTGGTCTCGGTCCGCTCGGGCGCGCGCGTTTCGATGCCGGGGATGATGGACACCGTGCTCAACCTCGGGCTCAACGACATGACCGTCGAGGGGCTGGCCGCCACCTCGGGCGACGCGCGCTTCGCCTGGGACAGCTATCGCCGCTTCATCCAGATGTATTCGGACGTCGTGCTCGGGCTCGATCACCACAAGTTCGAGGACGCGCTGGAGATCGCCAAGGAAGACAAGGGCTACTTCGCCGACGTCGAGATGCAGGCCGACGACTGGCGCGCGATCGTCAAGGAATACAAGGCGCTGGTCGAGCAGGGCCTGGGCCGCCCGTTCCCGCAGGACGTTTCCGAGCAGCTCTGGGGCGCGATCCGGGCGGTGTTCGATTCGTGGGATTCGGACCGCGCCAAGGTCTATCGCCGGCTGAACGACATCCCCGGATCGTGGGGCACCGCGGTCAACGTCCAGGCGATGGTGTTCGGTAACATGGGCGACACCTCGGCGACCGGGGTGGCGTTCACCCGCGACCCCGCCACCGGCGAGCGCGCCTACTACGGCGAGTGGCTGGTCAACGCGCAGGGCGAGGATGTCGTCGCCGGCATCCGTACCCCGCAGTACCTGACGCGGGCGGCGCGCGAGAAGGCCAACGCCAGGCCGCTGTCGATGGAAGAGGCGATGCCCGAGGCCTACGGCGAGCTCGCCCGCGTGTTCGATCTGCTCGAGCGGCACTACCGCGACATGCAGGACATCGAGTTCACCGTCGAACGCGGCAAGCTGTGGATGCTGCAGACCCGCAGCGGCAAGCGCACCGCCAAGGCGGCGTTGCGCATGGCGGTCGAGATGGTCGAGGAAGGCCTGATCGACGAGAAGACCGCGATCCTGCGCGTCGATCCGATGGCGCTCGACCAGTTGCTCCACCCGACGCTCGATCCCACGGCGGTGCGCGATCTGCTGGGCCGCGGGCTTCCCGCCTCGCCGGGGGCGGCCTCGGGCGCGATCGTGCTCGATGCCGACACCGCCGAGAAGCGCGCCGAGCGCGGCGAGGCGGTGATCCTGGTGCGCGTCGAGACCAGTCCCGAGGACATCCACGGCATGCACGCGGCGCGCGGCATCCTCACCGCGCGCGGCGGCATGACCAGCCATGCCGCCGTGGTCGCGCGCGGCATGGGCCGTCCTTGCGTCTCGGGCGCGTCGGCGGTGTCGATCGACATGGCCTCGCGCACGCTGAAGATCGGCAACCGCGAGTTGAAGGAAGGCGACCTCATCACGCTCGACGGCGCCAGCGGCGAGATCATGGCCGGCGAAGTGCCGACCATCGAGCCCGAGCTGGTCGGCGATTTCGGCACGCTGATGGAATGGGCGGACAAGCACCGCCGCATGAAGGTGCGCACCAACGCCGAGACGCCCGCCGACTGCCGCATGGCGCGCCAGTTCGGCGCCGAGGGCATCGGCCTGTGCCGCACCGAGCATATGTTCTTCGATGCGAACCGCATCTCCGCGGTGCGCCAGATGATCCTCGCCGAGGACATGGCCACCCGCGCCGCCGCGCTCGCCAAGCTGCTGCCTGAGCAGCGCGCCGACTTCCGCGAGATCTTCGAGGTGATGACGGGTCTGCCCTGCACGATCCGCCTGCTCGACCCGCCGCTGCACGAGTTCCTGCCGCACGGCGATGGCGAGTTCGCCGAGCTGTCCGACGCGATCGGCATCGGCGTCGACACGCTGCGCCGCCGCGCCGGCGAGCTGCACGAGTTCAACCCGATGCTCGGCCACCGCGGCTGCCGCCTCGGCGTGACCTTCCCCGAGATCTACGAGATGCAGGCCCGCGCGATCTTCGAGGCGGCCTGCGAGGTTGCCGCATCTAGCGGCGAAGCGCCGGTCCCCGAAGTGATGATCCCGCTGGTCGCCACCAGGCGCGAGCTGGAGATCCTGCGGGCGCTGGTCGACCGCACCGCCGAGGCCGTGTTCGCCGAGAAGGGGCGCCGGCTCGACTACCACGTCGGCACGATGATCGAGCTGCCGCGCGCCGCGCTGATGGCCGGCGAGATCGCCGAAGAGGCCACGTTCTTCTCGTTCGGCACCAATGATTTGACGCAGACTGCTCTGGGCGTTTCTCGAGACGACGCGGCGCGCTTCCTCGGCGCTTACGTCGAGCAGGGCATCTACCCGCGCGACCCGTTCGTCAGCCTCGACATCGACGGCGTCGGCCAGCTCGTCAGCCTCGCCGCCGAGCGCGGGCGGGCGACCCGGCCCGACATCAAGCTCGGCATCTGCGGCGAGCACGGCGGCGATCCGGCGAGCATCGCGTTCTGCGAGAAGACCGGCCTCGACTACGTCAGCGCCTCACCCTACCGCGTACCCATCGCGCGACTGGCGGCGGCGCAGGCGGCCTTGGGATAGCGTGGGGCGGGGCGGCTACTTTCGCCATCCGCTCAGGGTCAGAATCTCGAACCGCTCGACCGTGCGCCCTTCCGCGCCGGCGGCGGCGAACGCAGCCCGCGCTCGCGCCAACGAGGCCCGCCCGAGCGCAGGCCCCGACCGCGCCAGCATGTTCGACAGGCCTTGCGCACGCAAGTCCGCCACCAGCCCGTCCAGCGAACGGAAGCTGGCCGAGAGCGTGCGGCTGTCGATCACCGGATCGGCGAAGCCCGCGCGCTGGAGCAGTTGCCCGCCGGCGCGCACGTCGATCTGCGGATGGATGCGCGGGGCGGGCCGCTCGCCGTCGGCCGCCAGCATCGCCGCGCGCAAGACGGGCAGGCTGCCCGCGCCGATCAGGCTCGCGATCGCCAGCCCGCCCGGCGCCAGCGCGCCGCGCAAGTGGATCAGCGCGCCGGGCAGGTCGTTGACCGTGTCGAGCGTGCCGAGGCTGGCGATGAAGTCGAACGGGCCGCCGGGATAGGGCCGCTCCTCGTCGAACCCGCGCTCGGGCGCGGCCTCGGTCACCGCCGCGCCTTGGACGGCGAGCGCCTTGGCGAGGTGTCCTGTCCCATCGCCGATCACCAGCGCGCGGGCAGGCGCGTGGCGCAGGAACGAGAGCCGGTCGAGCACGTCCTCGACCATGTCGTCGATCAGATAGCGCGGCGCGTCGGGCGCGGCCTGGACCGTCCCCATGCGGCGGCGCGCGGCCAGGCGGCGGGCGGGCGAGAAGATCACGGGAGGAGCGGAAGAAGCCATGCGCGCTCCTTGGCCCGCGCCGCCCGGCAAAGCCACCCTTCCGTTGCGGCGATTCGGCCAAGTTTTTGGTGTCGCCTTGCCGGGGGCGGAAAACCGGTTCCCACTTTTCCGCGCGACGCTCTAAGCTGGCGTCATGCCGCTCATGACCGCCCTGGCTCCGGTGATCGACCTCGTTTTCCCGCCGCGCTGTCCGCTCTGCGGCGAGGGGCTGGCGGCGCAGTCGGGACTCTGCGCGGCGTGCTGGAGCGAGCTCGTCATCCCCGGCGAGCCCGCCTGCGCGCTGTGCCAGCGGCCTTTCGGCGAGGCGCAGGTCAGCGCCGGCGCGATCTGCGCGCCGTGCCTGGCCGAGGCGCCGCGTCACGACGGCATCGCCGCGGGCACGCTCTACAACGATGCCTCGCGCCGTCTGGTGCTGGCGTTCAAGCACGGCCGCCGCCTGGCGCTGGCGCCGTTCATGGCCAGGCTGATCGCCGCGCGACTACCGGCGACCGGCGAGGAGTGGCTGGTGGTGCCGGTGCCGCTCCACCGCTGGCGGCTGTGGCGGCGCGGCTATAACCAGGCGGCGCTCTTGGCGCGCGAGATCGCGCGGCTGCGCGGCGGGCGCCTCGCGGTCGATCTGCTGCGGCGTCACCGTGCCACGCCGAGCCTGGGCGCGCTGGGCCGCAAGGCGCGCGCGCGCGCGATTGCCGGGGCCATCGCGGTCGATCGCCGCCAGGCGGGCCGGCTCAAGGGCGCCAAGGTGCTGCTGGTCGATGATGTTCTCACCAGCGGCGCGACGAGTGGCGCCTGCGTTTCCGCGCTCAAGCGGGCCGGGGCGGAGACGGTGGTGATCGCGTGTTTCGCGCGGGTGCTGGATGAAGCACTGGGGAACTAGGCCGCGGAAAAGAGCTGAAGCCCGGAAACCGAAAACGCCCGGAGAGCGAGCTCCGGGCGTTCTCGTGACGAAACTTTCAGGACGCCGCTTGCGCGGTTTGGCGGTTCCCCCTGAGGACCGCCGCGTCCAAACCCTCATGTCACGGGCGATACCGATCCCCATCGGTTATCGCGCGCTGTCCCTGAACCGTGGCCCGTTTGCGGTGCCTCAATCCAATGCGCGGCTCCCTGCGAGCCACGGCTTCTCGTATCGCCGAAGCGCCGATTCAAGGGAAGCGCGTTGATCCGCGATGGTGGATTTTCGCTCCCGCATGTGGTTATCCTGCAACAAGTGCCCACGGAGTAATCCTTAGATGTCAGACCTATCGGCGGCCGAGCGAGAGCAGGGCGCGACTTTCCAGCCACGCTTCGACGCGCAAGGCCTGATCATCGGCATCGCCGTCCACGCGGACACCCGCGACGTGCTGATGGTCGCCTTCCTCGACGCCGAGGCGCTGGCCAAGACCCGTGAGACCGGCCTTGCCCACTTCCATTCGCGATCGCGCGGCAAGCTGTGGCTGAAGGGCGAGACCTCGGGCCATTTCCTGCGCGTCGAGGAGATGCGCGTCGATTGCGATCAGGACGCGCTCGTCATGCTCGTCCGCCCGGAAGGCCCGGCGTGCCACACCGGGGCGCCGAGCTGCTTCTATCGCCTGCTTGACGGCGACTGTCTGGTCCGCATCATGGACTGACAACAGAGCGAAGGGATTAGCATGCCGAGCTACCGGGCGCCCACACGCGACACGCGCTTCCTCCTCAACGAAGTGCTGAAGCTGGACGGCTACGGCAATCTCCCCGGCTTCGAGAGCGCGACGCCCGACACGATCGACGCCGTGGTCGAGGAGGCGGGCAAGTTCGCCGCCGAGGTGATCGCGCCGCTCAACGCGCCGGGCGATGCCCAGGGCTGCACGCGCCATGCCGATGGTTCGGTGACGACGCCCGACGGCTTCAAACAGGCTTTCGCCAGCTTCCGCGAGGCGGGCTGGGGCACGCTCTCGGCGCCGGCGGCGTTCGGCGGGCAGGGGATGCCGCACGTCCTTGGCATGGTGGTGGAGGAATACCTGTCCTCGGCCAACCAGGCCTTCGCGATGTATCAGGGGCTGACCAACGGCGCGGTCGCGGCGCTGCTCGCCAAGGGCTCGGCCGAGTTGCAGCAGCGCTATGTGCCCCGGATGGTGTCGGGCGAATGGACCGGCACGATGAACCTGACCGAGCCGCACGCCGGCACCGACCTCGGCATGATCCGCACCCGTGCGGCGCCCCAGGCGGACGGCACTTATGCGATAACCGGCACCAAGATATTCATTTCGGCCGGCGAGCACGATCTCGCCGACAACATCGTCCACCTCGTCCTCGCCAAGACGCCCGACGCGCCCGACAGCTCGAAGGGCATCTCGCTGTTCGTCGTGCCCAAGATCCTCGTCGCCGAGGATGGCTCGCTGGGCGCGCGCAACGCGGTCTCGTGCGGGGCGATCGAGCACAAGATGGGCATCCACGGCAACGCGACCTGCGTCATGAACTACGACGGGGCGACGGGCTGGATGGTCGGTGAGGAGAACAAGGGCCTCGCCGCGATGTTCATCATGATGAACGCCGCGCGGCTCGGAGTCGGCATCCAGGGCCTGTCGCAGGGCGAGGTCGCCTATCAGAACGGACTCGCTTACGCGCGCGAGCGCCGACAGGGGCGTTCGCTGACGGGCGCCAAGGAACCGCAGGAAAAGGCGGACCTGCTGATCGTCCATCCCGACGTTCGCCGCATGCTGATGGAGGCCAAGGCGCTGACCGAGGGCCTGCGCGCACTGGCGCTGTGGGGCGGGCTGCTGGTCGATCTCTCGCATGGCGCCGAGACCGAGGCCGAGCGGCAGGCGGCCGACGATCTCGTCGGGCTGCTGACCCCGGTGATCAAGGGCTACGGCACCGACAAGGGCTTCCAGGTCGCGGTCGACATGCAGCAGGTCTGGGGCGGGCACGGCTACATCGCCGAGAACGGCATGGAGCAGTTCGTCCGCGATGCGCGCATCGCCATGATCTACGAAGGCGCCAACGGCGTGCAGGCGATGGACCTCGTCGGCCGCAAGCTCGCGCAGAACGGCGGCCGAGCGGTGCAGGCGCTGTTCGCGCTGGTCGACGGCGAGTGCGCGGCTGCTAAGGATAACGCGCCGCTTGCCGATCTGGCGGGGCGGCTCGAAAAGGCCAACGGCGAGCTCAAGGCGGCGACGCTGTGGTTCATGCAGAACGCGCTGGCCGATCCCGACAACGCCGG
>DASVMK010000004.1:0-18082 GCA_036384395.1 Novosphingobium sp. | reverse complement strand
GGCCAGGGCTTCAAGATCCTGCTCCAGGGCCTCAACCCCGAGCGCGTGCTGCTTGCCGCCGAAGCGACCGGGCTGGGCCGCGTGGCGATCAAGAAGGCGGCCAAGTACGCGCAGGAGCGCGTCGTCTTCGGCCGCCCGATCGGCCAGAACCAGGGCATCCAGCACCCGCTCGCCAAGGCCTGGATGCAGGTGGAGGCGGCGAGCCTGATGGTGTTCAAGGCGGCGACGCTGTTCGACCAAGGCCTCGAGTGCGGCGTCGAGGCCAACACCGCCAAGTTCCTGGCCGCCGAGGCCGGCTACGAGGCGTGCCAGACCGCGGTGATGAGCATGGGCGGCATGGGCTATGCCCAGGAATACCACGTCGAGCGCTATCTGCGCGAGGTGATGATCCCCCGTATCGCCCCGGTCAGCCCCCACCAGATCATGAACTTCATCGCCGAGAGGGTGCTCGAGCTGCCGAAGAGCTATTGAGTTTTCCCCCCTCCCCCTTGATGGGGGAGGAATACGCAGGCTTGGCAGCTTGCTGCCTAGCCGGAGTTGGGTGGGGGTGAGCGCACCCCAAGCGCCGCGCCAGCGGAGAGAGCACACCCCAACCAGCTACGACTAGGTTGCCCCGGAACAAGTCCGGGATCACCAAGTCTCCGCATCCTTCCCCCATCGAGGGGGAAGAAGGGACAACGAGGAACCACCGAATGCCCACGCACCACCAGCCGATTTCCGCCCGCTCCTGGCTGTTCGCCCCCGGCGACAGCGAGAAGAAGATGACCAAGGCGACCGAGGGCGCCGCGGACATCGTGCTGATCGACCTGGAAGACGCGGTCGCGCCCGAAAGCAAGGAAACCGCGCGCGGCATGGTGCGCGATTTCATCGCCGCCAACCCGGCGCAGCGCCACCGCCTGTGGGTGCGGATCAACCCGTTTGACGGCCCCTACACGCTGGGCGATCTCGCGGCGGTGATGCCCGCAAATCCCGGCGGCATCATGCTGCCCAAGGTCTATGGCCGCCAGGACGTCGAGAAGCTCGATCACTGCCTCTCGGCGCTGGAAGTGGCGAACGGGATCGAGGAAGGCTCGACCCCGGTGATCGTGCTGATCACCGAAACCGCCGAGGCGATGTTCCACACCGGCGACTACAAGGGCGCGCCGCGCATCGTCGCGCTGACCTGGGGCGCCGAGGACCTCGCCGATTCGATCGGCGCCAGCGCGAACAAGAACCCCGACGGCAGCTACGGTTTCACCTACGAGCTCGCCCGCAGCCTGACCGTGCTCGGCGCCGCGACGGCGGGCGTCACCGCGATCGAAACGATCTCCGCCGACTTCAAGGACCTCGACGCCTTGCGCGCCCGCGCCGAGAAGGTCCGCCGCGACGGCTTCCGCGGCATGATGGCGATCCACCCCGCGCAAGTCGACGTCATCAACCGGGCCTTCACCCCGACCGAGGCGGAGATCGCCGAAGCGCAGGAGATCGTCGATCTCTTCGCCGCCAACCCCGGCGTCGGCGCGATCGGCTGGAAGGGCGGCATGCTCGACCGCCCCTACCTCAGCCGCGCGCAGCAACTGCTGAAGCAGGCTGGCCGGGGGTGACCCTCGCGCTGGCCGCGGACGAGCTGGACCTCACTCGCTTCCTGGCGCCCGGCGACCGCATCGTCTTGAGCCAAGCCTGCGGCGAACCGACCGCGCTGGTCGAGGCGCTGATCGCGCAAGGCGAGGATATTGGCGGCCTTTCGGCGTTCATCGCCACCAGCTTCTCCGGGCTGTTCACGCCCGACACCGCGCGCGCCTTCCGCCTGTCGAGCATGGGCGCGATCGGCGCGTTGCGCGGCATGACCGAGGCGCATGCTCTCGAGGTGATCCCGGTCCATGTCGGCCAGGTCGGCCCGCTCATCGGCCAGGGCGTGCTGCCCTGCGACGTGGCAATGATCCAGGTCGCCCCCGCCGACGCGCAGGGCGACCATAGCTGCGGGCTGATCGCCGATTATGTGCGCGCCGCGGTCGACAAGGCGCGCGTGGTCATCGCCGAAGTCAACGACCAGGTGCCGCGCACCTGCGGCGAGGCCATTCCGGGCTCGGCGATCGACGTCGCGGTCCACGTCTCGTGCCCGCCCGTCGAAGTCGCGCCCGCCGCGATCACCGAGACCGACGCGGCGATCGCCCGCCACTGCGCCGCCTATATCGGCGACGGCAGCGTCATCCAGACCGGGATCGGCGCGGTGCCCGACGCGATCCTGCGGCTGCTGCACGACCGCAAGGACCTGGGCGTCCATTCGGGCATGCTGGGCGACGGGCTGGTCGATCTGATCGAGGCCGGGGTCGTCACCAACGCGCGCAAGGAGATCGATGCCGGCGTGACGATCAACGGCGCGCTGATCGGCACCCGGCGGCTCTACCAGTTCGCGAACGGCAACCCGGCGATCCGCATGATGCCGACGAGCTATACGCACGATCCCGCCGTCCTCGCCCGACTCTCGCGGCTGGTGACGATCAACTCGGCGCTCGAGGTCGATCTCACCGGCCAGGTCAACGCCGAACAGTCGGGCGCGACTTATCTCGGCGGCACCGGCGGGCAGGTCGAATTCGTCCGCGCCGGCGCCCGCTCGCCCGGCGGCGCGGCGCTGATCGCGCTCGCTTCGACCGCCAAAGGCGGGACGCTGAGCAGGATCGTGCCCCGACTGTCCGGTCCGGTCACCACCGCGCGCAGCGAAGTCGACGTGATCGTCACCGAATACGGCGCTGCGGAGTTGAAGGGGCACAGCCTCGCTGAGCGGGCGCGGCGGCTGACCGCCATCGCCCATCCCGACTTCCGCGAAACGCTCGACCGCACGGCGTTCGAAATCCGCCAGCGAGGCTTCTGATGACCCAGCCCGTCCTGTTCGATGCCCGGTCCGACGGCATCGCGATCATCACCATCAACCGGCCCGAGCAGCACAACGCGCTGTCGCGGGAGGTTCGCGAGGAGTTGTGGGCCGCCTGGCGGCGTTTCGAGGAGACTGAGGGGCTTCGCGTCGCCATCCTCACCGGCGCGGGCGACAAGGCGTTCTGCGCGGGCGGCGATCTCAAGGAGATGGTCGAGACCGGCATGGCCGTGCCGCCGCCCGATTTCATCCCGGTGCCTTACGACAACCTGCGCCTGTCCAAGCCGACCATCGCCGCGGTCAATGGCCTCGCCTTCGCCGGCGGCTGGCTGATCGCCCAGGCCTGCGACCTCTGCGTCGCCAGCACCACCGCGAAGTTCGCGGTGACCGAGGTTAGGGTCGGCCGCGGCAGCCCGTGGGCGGCGCCGCTGATCCACATGATCCCCCAGCGGATCTTCATGGAGATCGTGCTGACCGGCAAGCCGATCAGCGCGAGCCGCGCCTACGAGATCGGCCTGGTCAACCGCCTCGCCGAGCCCGAGGCGCTGATGGACGCGGCGATCGCGCTGGCGCATGAGGTGCTCGAAGGCGCCCCGCTCTCGGTCAAGGCGGCGCGCGAGACGGTGATGCTGGCGACCGAGATGGGCCGCGCCGCCGCGCTCGATGCGGCCCGCGCGGCGCACGAGGGGGTATATAACAGCGCCGACGCGCAGGAAGGCCCGCGCGCCTTCGCCGCCAAGCGCAAGCCCGAGTGGCGCGGCCGCTGAACACCCGTACGACCGGCTGGACAAAGCCCGGCCGGCGCACCAACGTGGCCGCCAGACCAAGATCGAAGAATGGGAGAGCTTGCCAGATGTCCGTGCAATCGGGACGCTATACCGCGCCGGCCGCAGCTTCGGCCGCGCCGGGCTGGACGATCGAGCGGCTGACGCCGCCCAGCCGGCTGCACGGCGCCAACGGCCTGCGCACCGGCAAGGACGGGCGGATCTACATCGCTTCGGTGGCCGGTAGCCAGATCAGCGCGATCGACGTGAACACTGGCACGATCGAAGCCTTCGCGCCGATGGGCGGGCCGATCACCGCGCCCGACGACCTTGTGTTCGACGAGGCCGGCAACCTCTACGTCACCGAGATCACCGAGAATCAGGTGCGCGTGCTGCGGCCCGACGGCAGCAGCGACGTGATCGCCGACCTCGCCGTCGCCAACCCGATCACCTACCATCAGGGCCGGCTGATCGCGGGCGAGTTGCGCATGGGCGGGCGGATCATGGAGCTCAGCCGCGACGGCGGCCAGCACCGCGTGATCTACGAAGGCGTGCCGATGGCCAACGCCTTCGAGGTTGGACCCGACGGCAAGCTCTACTTCCCGGCGCAGGCGGCGAACGAGATCTGGCGGATCGACCTCGACGGCGGCGAGCCCGAAGTGGTCGCCAAGGACCTCGGCGTGCCCGATTCGGTGAAGTTCCACCCGGACGGCTACATCGTCTCCACCCAGGTTTATTCGGGCCAGGTGCTCAAGATCGATCCGCGCACCGGCGAGAAGAGTGTGCTGGCCGACATCGGCCCGGGCCTCGACAACGTCGCCTTCGTCGGCGATCGCACCTTCGTGTCGCACATCACCGGCTCGATCCACGAGATCGTCGCGCCGGGCCAGGCCAAGCCGCTGGTCGACAAGGGGCTGCAATGGCCGCTCGGCCTGGCGGTCGATGCGGACGGCACGCTGTTCGTCGCCGATGGGGGCTTCACCTATGCGCTGCGACCGGGCGGCGCGCTCGAGTTGATCGGCATGCTGTTCAGCCCCGGCTTCCCCGGCTGGGTGCGCGCGGCGGCCTCGTCGGGCGATGGCGAATGGATCGTCACCACCGCCAACGGCACGCTGACGCGCTGGCGCCCGGCGGAGCAGGCCAGCGAGGAGATCGCCAGCGGCTACGACCGGCCGATGGGCGTGGCGCTGGCGCCGGGCGGCACGGTGGTGTTCGCCGAGATGCCGACCGGCCGCGTGCTGGCACTGAACGGCAGCGAGGCGTCCGAACTCACCAGAGGGCTCGACCGGCCTACCGGCGTCGCGGTGGCCGGCGACGGCGCGGTTTATGTCGCCGAGAGCGGCGCGGGCCGCGTGGTCAAGCTTGCCGGCGGGCGGAGCGAGACGATCATCGACGGTCTCGGCGAACCGCAGGGCATCGCGATTGCCGGCGGCAAGCTCTACGTCCTCGACATCCAGGCCAAACAGCTCGTCCAGAGCGATCTCGCCGGCGGCGGCCGCACCGTGATCGCCAGCGAGTTGCCGGTCGGCGCGCCGCATGGCGTGATCGCCAAGCAGCTCGGCGGCGTGGGCGACCTGTGCGGCCCGATGACCACCTTCACCGGCCTCGCCGTGGGGCCCGATGGCACGATCTACGTCGCGGGTGACGCCGAAGGCAGCGTGCTGGCGGTGCGCGCCGCCTAATTTTTGGGAGACATCGATGTTCAAGCAGATCTGCTTCTTCCGGAAGCGGCCCGACATGACGATGGACGAGTTTCTCGACTACTACGAGAACCAGCACTCGCAGCTTTCGAAGCGCGCCGGTCGCGCGCCGTCGCTGCCCGGCGCCCAGCGCTATGTCCGCCGCTACCTGAAGCCCGAGAAGAACCCGGTGACCGGCCAGGTGATCGATCCCGGCTACGACTGCATCATGGAAATCTGGTGGAACAGCCGCGAGGAGTTCGAAGCCTCGCAGCGGATCATCAGCGATCCCGCGCGGCTGCCGATCATCAAGGAGGACGAGACCAACCTTTTCGCCAGCCACGACAACCCGGTGTGCAGCGTGATCGAGGAATACGATTCGCCGATGGGCCCCAACGGCGAAGCGACGCGGGTGGAACTGCGGCACGGAGATTGAAAAGCATTCCCTTCCCCCTTGACGGGGGATGGCCCATCCAGCGCTTTTCTCAATACTGCCGCGTGCCCGTCGCGTCGGATTCCTGGAACACCGCGATCGGCTCGACCGCCTTCATCATCACCAGCGGGATGTGGCGTTCGGTCGCGGCCTGGTAGCTGGCGTAGAACGGGAAGTTCTCGACCATGAAGGCCCAGATCCTGTCGTGCTCGGCGCCTTCGGGCACGCGCCAGGTGGCGCGGAAAGCCTGGGTGGCGATCTGGAAGTCGATCGTCTCGGCGGCGCGGATGTTGAGATACCATTCGGGGTGGACATCGGCCCCGCCCTTCGAGGCAACGATCACCACCTCACCGCCGATGTCGCCATAGCACAGCGGGGTGATGAACACCTTGCCGCTCTTGCGGCCGACATAGCGGATCATGCAGTGCGTGGCGAAGGACCGGCCGCCGACCGCGGTGATATCCATGATGTGGCCCTGCGCGCCGCCCGATCGCAGGTACATCTCGCGATGCTCGACGATCCAGTCCTTGCGCGTGTCGCGGATCTCGGCGCTGCTGACGTCGCTCATCGTCTTTCTCCCGAAGTGTGTGGTTGCCGATCACCTTCCCGGTTTTGCCCGGAGGAGTCCACCGGCAACCCGCCCCGCCACCAAAGCGCGCGCCCGGGCGATGCCCGCGCGGCCGCTCCGCCCCACTCTTGACGCTCCGCCGCAATTGCACCAGCGTCTCGAAATGCGGCGAGCGTTCGCATTTCGGTTCAATCAAGACGGACGAGAACGAGGAATGACGGAAACCGGCAGCATCGTCGAGACGGCCGAGGACCTGGCCGATCCGGTGGTCATCGGGCCCGAGGCCTATATCTCGCCCGACTATGCCCGCGCCGAGCAGGACCGCCTGTGGCGCAAGGTCTGGCTCCAGGCCGGGCGGATCGAGGACATCCCCGAGGTCGGCAACTTCATCACCTACGATATCTTGTCGGACTCGGTGATCCTGGTGCGCACCGGCGTCGACGAGATCCGCGCCTATCACAACGTCTGCCCGCACCGCGGCCGCCGCCTGGTCGACACCCCCGCCGGCCAGCGCAACGCGCGCGGCACCCGCGCGAACTTCATCTGCGGCTACCACGGCTGGACTTTCGGAATCGACGGCAAGAACCGCTACGTCGAGCACCAGGAGGACTGGCAGGGCTCGCTCTGCGGCGGCCGCGCCGACCTCGGCACGGTGAAAGTCGATACCTGGGGCGGCTGGCTGTGGATCAACCTCGATCCCGCAAGCGGCCCGCTGGCCGATTTCCTCGATCCGGCGGCGGCGATGCTCGATCCCTACCAGCTCCAGAACATGCGCCCCCGCTGGCGCAAGTGGATCGTGTTCGACTGCAACTGGAAGGTGGCGATGGAGGCGTTCGCCGAGACCTACCACGTATCGACCACGCATCCCGAATTCATGGACTTCGGCCAGTTCCGCGGCTGGGCGCGCAACCAGAAGCTGCATTCGAACATCGGCTACGAAGCGCCCAAAGGGCAGGAGGAGGACAGCGGCAAGCTGCGCCTGGGCGCCGGCGACGACCCGCGCATCGCCACCGCCGACTTGCAGAACTTCACCTGGGCTGCCGCCAACACCAACACCACGATGACGCTGGTCGAGGTCGCCAACCGGCTGAAGGACGAGCTGCCCGAGGGCACCAGCGCCGCAGAAGTCTCCGCCTACTGGCTGCGCACCGCCCGCGCCCAGGACGCGGCGCGCGGCGTCGTCTGGCCCACGGTCGATCCGCAGCATACCGCGCAAGCCGGCACCGCCTGGCAGATCTTCCCCAACTTCCAGATCGGCCACGCGGTCAACAACATGCTCTGCTACCAGGCGCGGCCCTACGAACTGGGCAACCCCGACCGCTGCATCTTCGAGGCCGCGGTGTACGAGCTCTATCCCGAAGGCCAGGCGCCCGAGACCGAATGGGACTATACCCCGCCCGACGCATGGCCCTCCGTGCTCCAGCAGGACTTCGCCAACATGGCCGCGGTCCAGCAGGGCATGAAAAACGTCGGCTTCCGCGGCGCGCAGCCCAATCCCTACATGGAGCGGTCCGTCGCCAGCCAGCACTGGAACCTGTCGCGCTTCATGAACGCCGGCGCGCCGCACAAGCGCGACTGAGCCGGCACCGCCCGCCGCTTTTTTCCTTGCCACCACGCGCCGCCTAGCTGCTAGCCTGCGGCCAAGAATCATCGATCCTGGGAAACCTTCATGACCGCCTGCAAGCCGACCGCCGTTCCGCCGCCCGAGGAAATCGATATTCCGGCGATGAAGGAGAAGTACCGCCAGGAACGCGACAAGCGCGTCCGGCCCGAAGGTGGCGAGCAATACGCCAAGCCCGACGACACGCTGACCCACGATACCTACGAGCACGATCCGTTCATGCCGGTGGTGCCGCGCGACGCGCTGGCCGACGAGATCGACGTCGTCATCCTCGGCGGTGGCTGGACGGGCATCCTCGCCGCCTACCACCTGACGCAGGCGGGTGTGACCAATTTCCGCGTGATCGACCACGCCGGCAACTATGGCGGCACCTGGTACTGGAATCGCTATCCCGGCATCCAGTGCGACAACGACGCCTATTGCTACCTGCCGCTGCTGGAGGAAACGGGCTGGCTGCCGTCGAAGAAATTTGCCGACGGCCACGAGATCTACGACTACATCCAGCTCATCGTCGACAAGTTCGGCTTCCGCGACAAGGGCCTGTTCCACACGCTGGTCGAAGGGCTGAACTGGGACGAGGGCCTCAAGCGCTGGCGCGTCACCACCGACCGCGGCGACGCGCTCAAGGCGCGGTTCGTCATCATGGCGGGCGGCACGCTCTCGACGCCGAAGTTCCCGAGCGTGCCCGGCATCCACAGCTTCAAGGGGCACAAGTTCCACACCTCGCGCTGGGACTACGATTACACCGGCGGGACCTGGGAGAACCCGGTGCTCGACCAGCTGGCCGACAAGCGGGTGGCGATCCTCGGCACCGGCGCGACCTCGATCCAGGCGGTGCCTTACCTGGGCAAGTACGCCAAGCACCTCTACGTGCTGCAGCGCACGCCCTCGCCGGTCGACGAGCGGCCCAACCCGCCGACCGATCCCGAATGGGTGAAGACGCTGACCCCCGGCTGGCAGGCCCGCCGCCAGGAAAACTTCCTGCGCGCGGCGAACGAGATCCTCCCGCTGGGCACGCCCGACCTGATTTGCGACTTCTGGACCGAGATCAACCGCAACATCAACGCCGAGCTGGAGGCCGAGGGCAAGACCGAGCACTCGCTGGAGGAGTTCTGGGCCCGGCGCGAAATGATGGACTTCCAGGTGATGGAGCGCGTCCGCCGCCGCTGCGACGAGATCGTCAGGGATCCGCAGACCGCCGAGGCGCTGAAGCCCTACTACCGCTTCATGTGCAAGCGGCCGCTGTCGAACAACGACTACTACGAGACGTTCAACCAGCCCAACGTCACGCTGATCGACGTGTCCGCCACCCAGGGGCTGGAGGCGATGACCGAGAACGGGTTCATCGCCGGTGGTAAAGAATACGAAATCGACGCGATGGTCTTCGCCTCGGGCTTCGAGGTGACGAGCGACCTCAAGCGGCGGTGGGGCATCGACACGGTCGAAGGGCGAGGCGGCGTTTCGATCTACGACCACTGGGCCGACGGCCCGAAGACGCTGCACGGGATGACCACGCACAACTTCCCGAACATGTTCTTCACCGGCTACGTCCAGGGCGGGCTCAACGGCACGACCACGTTGCAGTTCGGCAAGCAGGTTTCCCATGCCGCTCACATCATCAGCGGCGCGCTGGCGAAGGGCATCCTCGCGGTCGAGCCTACCCAGCAGGCGCAGGACGACTATGTCCGCGAATTCGGCGAAAAGGCGCTCGACCTGTCGATGATCCTCAACGACTGCACACCGAGCTACTTCACCAACGAAGGCGAGAAGGAAGCCAAGTGGTTCCTGTTCCGCGGCTGGGGCCCGGGCTGGGACGATTTCCAGCGCGTGCTCGCCGACTGGCGGGGGGCGGGCGGCTTCCCGGGAATGCGGCTGGATCGCTGAAAGGCTACGCGCGCCAGCCCAGGCTGCGCGAGATCGCCGTCGCCTCGGCGCGTACCAGCGCCGCCAGCTCGCCGCGCCGCGCGCCGTCGGATCGCGCGCTCGGCGCGGCGATCACCAGCGCGCCGACCAGTTCGCCATGCGCCCCGCGCAGCAACGCCGCGGTGCCGGTGACGCCGTCGGCCGCCTGGTCCACCGTCTGCGCCACGCCGTCGCCGCGCGCCTGCGCCACCGCCTCGGCCAGCGCCCGCTTGCCGGTCTCGGTGCGCACGGTCAGCCGCTGCGGCTTCAGCCGGTCGAGATAGCGCCGCAGGTCGTCTTCGGTCGCGCCCGCCAGCAACATGCGGCCGGCGGCGGTGCTGTAAAGCGGCCGACGATCCCCGACCGCGACGGCGAAGCGCACGGTGTTGCGGCTTTCTACGACGTCGACATAGGTCAGCATGTCGCCGCCCTGGTCGCCCTCCCTGTCGCGCACGGCGAGCAGCACGGTCTCGCCCGAGCGCTCTGCCAACCGCCGCATGCCATCGCGCACCAGGTCCGACGACTGCACCCGCCGCCGCGCCTCGATCAGCGCGCCGCCAAGCCCGAAGGCCCCGCCCCCCAGCCGCCACAGGCCATCGACGCCGACGACGAAGTCCTCGTCCGCCAGCCCGCGCAACAGCGCGGCGAGGCTGCTCTTGGGCGTATCGAGCGCACGGCTGAGATCGGCGAGGCTGACCGCAGCCGGGCTGGCCGCCAGCGCCTCCAGAATGCGGATCACCCGCGTCACCGACTGCGGCGAGGCGGCGCGGCGATCGAGCGCTTTGGCGGGGGCCCTGGCGGTCATCTCCATCCTCACAAGGCTCCCCAAAGCATCGCCCCGACGGGCCGCCACGCGCTCGCCAGCGTGCAGCTATCGGTATAGCGTGCAGATAACCGCCATAACCGGGAAAGGAAAGACCGTGGCAGAAGACTTGCGTTTCGACGGGCGCGTCGCGGTGATCACCGGTGCGGGGCGCGGCCTCGGCCGGGCCTATGCGCTGCTCTTGGCCTCGCTCGGCGCCAAAGTGGTGGTCAACGATCCCGGCGGCGCGATCCGCGGCGAGGATGGCGGCGATGGCGACGTGGCGCAAGCGCTGGTCGCCGAGATCGTCGCGGCGGGCGGCGAGGCGGTGGCCAATACCGACAGCGTCGCCACGCTGGAAGGCGGCGCGGCCATCGTCCAGACGGCGATCGACACATGGGGCCGCATCGACGTGCTGATCCACAACGCCGGTAACGTCCGCTACGGATCGATCCGCGAGATCGGCTACGAGGACTTCCGTGCGGTGCTCGACGTCCACCTGATGGGCGCGTTCCATGTGGTCAAGGCCGCCCACCCGCTGATGTGCGATGCCGGCTACGGCCGCATCGTCCTCACCTCGTCGATCGGCGGGCTCTATGGCAACGAACGCTGCGTCAACTACGGCGTCTCCAAATCGGCCATGCTCGGCCTGAGCGCCATCGCCGCGCTCGAAGGCGAGCCGCACGGCGTCAAGTCGAACCTCATCGTGCCCGGCGCGGTCACGCGCATGGCCGAAGGGCTCGACATCTCGCAATATCCGCCGATGGACCCCGAACTGGTCGCGCCGGTGGTGGCCTGGCTGGCGCACGAGCAATGCACGATCTCGGGCGAAGCGCTCGCCTCGATCGCGGGGCGCGTCTCGCGGCTGTTCGTCGCCGAGACCAGGGGCGTGTACCGGCCGTCATGGACGCTCGCCGAGGTCGGCGCGGCGATGGAGGCCATTCACGACAAGGACGGCCTGCTCGACCTCGGCCTGCACGGCTATCGCGCGCATCTCGGCTACAGCTTCGACATGGCGCGAAACGGCGGCTAACCTCTCGCTGCCACATTCGTATTTCCGTCGTCCGGCGGGCTGGCGCGGCAACCGGGCCGCTGCTAACCCGTTGAGCAGAGTTAGAGGACAGCGGAATTATGAGCTTCACGGCTGACCGGTTGCTGCTTTTCGGCGCGACCGGAGATCTTGCCCAGCGCATGTTGCTGCCCTCGCTGTGCGCGCTCGACGCCGATCGTCTGGTGGCCGACGACCTGGTGATCGTCGGCACCGCCCGTTCCGAGCACGACGATGAGAGCTACCGCGCCTTCGCGCGCGAGGCTCTCCAGAAATACCTGCCCGAGCACCGCCAACCGGCGATCGACCATTTCCTGACCCGCTTGCGCTACCAGCCGCTCGACGCCTCGAAAACCGAAGGTTTCGCCGCACTGGCCGAAAAGGTGGGACAGGTGCACGACGGGCTGGCGATCTTCCTGTCGACCGCGCCCAGCCTGTTCGAACCGACGATCGCCGGCCTCGCCGCCAGCGGCCTTGCCGGCGAGAAAGTGCGCATCGGCCTGGAAAAGCCGCTGGGCACCGACCTCGCATCGAGCTGCGCGATCAACGACGCGGTGGCGCGCGCCTTTCCCGAGCAGCGGATCTTCCGCATCGACCACTACCTGGGCAAGGAGACCGTCCAGAACCTCCTGGCGCTGCGCTTCGGCAACCTGCTGTTCGAGCCGCTGTGGAACGCCGCGCATATCGATCACGTGCAGATCACCGTGGCCGAGACGGTCGGCCTCGAAGGCCGGGTGGGTTTCTACGACGGCGCCGGCGCGCTGCGCGACATGGTGCAGAACCACATGCTCCAGCTCCTGGCGCTCGTGGCGATGGAACCGCCGGTCAGCTACGACGCCACCGCGGTCCGCGACGAGAAGGTCAAAGTGCTGCGCTCGCTGCGCCCGGTCGGCGCCGAGGAGACGGTGACCGGCCAGTACCGCGCCGGCGCGATCGGCGGCCAGGCCGTGCCCGGCTACGACGACGAGTTGGGCCAGCCGTCCGAAACCGAGACCTTCGTCGCGATCAAGGCGCATATCGACAACTGGCGCTGGAAGGGCGTGCCGTTCTACTTGCGCACCGGCAAGCGCCTGCCCGAGCGCGTGACCGAGATCGTCATCCGCTTCCGCAATGTGCCTTATTCGATCTTCGCCAAGAAAGGTGCCAAGACCGAGCCCAACCGGCTGGTCATCGGCATCCAGCCCGAAGAGAATATCACGCTGTCGCTGATGGCCAAGGTGCCGGGGCTGGATCGCGACGGCATCCGCCTGCGCACCGTGCCCCTGGCCATCGACATGCTCGACGCCTTCGCCGGTCCGACCCGCCGCATCGCCTACGAGCGGCTGCTGCTCGATCTGATCGAGGGCGACCAGACGCTGTTCGTCCGCCGCGACGAGGTGGAAGCGCAGTGGGACTGGATCGACGCGATCCGCTCGCGCTGGACCGCCGACGGCATGAAGCCCAAAACCTACACTGCGGGAAGCTGGGGCCCCTCGGCCGCCATCGCGCTGGCCGAGCGCGACGGAGTGACGTGGCATGAGTAAGGCAGCGATTTTGGTTCGCGCAAAGGCGCAAAGGCGCGAAGATGTCGCGCAAGAGGCGAAGCCTCGAGAAATCACATGCGTTGCTCGCGTCGCCATGCGACAGGAATGGCAAACGCCTGCGGCGCGGCACGACACCTTTGCGCCTTTGCGCCTTTGCGCGAACCAACAACGAGCACGCCACTATGGCTGACCTCCACCCCACGATCGCCAAAGTCACCGAACGCATCGTCGAGCGTTCTCGCGACAGCCGGCGGCGTTATCTCGACCTGATGGACCGCGAGGGCGAGCGGCACGGCGGGCGCGAGTGGATGGGCTGCTCCAACCTCGCGCACGGCTTCGCCGCCGCGCTGGAGGACAAGCCGACCATCGCCGCCGGCAAGGCCGTCAACCTGGGCATCGTCACCGCCTACAACGACATGCTCTCGGCCCACCAGCCCTACGGCCGCTATCCGGAGGCCATGAAGCTCTACGCGCGCGAGGTCGGCGCCACCGCGCAAGTCGCGGGCGGGGTGCCGGCGATGTGCGACGGCGTGACCCAAGGCCAGGACGGCATGGAGCTGTCGCTGTTCAGCCGCGACACCATCGCGCTGTCCACCGCGGTCGGGCTGAGCCACGCGATGTTCGACGGCGTCGCGCTGCTCGGCATCTGCGACAAGATCGTTCCCGGCCTGCTGATCGGCGCGCTGCGCTTCGGCCACCTGCCGGCGATCTTCGTGCCGTCGGGCCCGATGCCCAGCGGCATCGGCAACAAGGAAAAGCAGAAGGTCCGCCAGCTCTATGCCGAGGGCAAGGTCGGCCGCGCCGAGCTGCTCGCCAGCGAGAGCGGCAGCTACCATTCGCCGGGCACCTGCACGTTCTACGGCACCGCCAACTCCAACCAGATGATGATGGAGCTGATGGGGCTGCACATGCCGGCGGCCGCCTTCGTGCCGCCGAATACGCCCTTGCGCCAGGCCCTCACGCGCGCCGCCGTCCACCGGCTGGCGGCGATCGGCCGGAACGGCGCCGATCCGCGCCCGCTGTTCCGCGTCGTCGACGAGAAGGCGATCGTCAACGCCTGCGTCGGCCTGCTCGCCACCGGCGGCTCGACCAACCACGCGATCCACTTGCCGGCGATGGCGCGCGCGGCGGGCGTGCTGCTCGACTGGCAGGATCTCGACGAGCTTTCGGGCGCGGTGCCGCTGATCGCCCGCGTCTATCCCAACGGCGCCGGCGACGTGAACCACTTCCACGCCGCGGGCGGCATCGGCTATGTCGTGCGCGAACTGCTGGGCTCCGGCCTCGCCCACGGCGACGTGCTGACGGTGGCCGAAGGCGGCATGGGCGAATACGCCAAGGAACCGGTGCTCGACGGCGAGACGCTGCATTGGCGCTCAGCCCCGACCAGGAGCGGCGACGACACCATGCTGCGCCCGGTCGCCACCCCCTTCCTCGCCGATGGCGGCATGCGCCTGGTCCAGGGCAACCTCGGCCGCGCGACGTTCAAGACCAGCGCGGTCGATCCCAGTCGCTGGACCATCGAGGCCCCGGCCCGCGTGTTCGAGACGCAAGAGGCGGTGCAGCGCGCCTTCGCCGATGGCGAGCTTGACCGCGACGTCGTCGTCGTCGTCCGCTTCCAGGGCCCGCGCGCCAACGGCATGCCCGAACTCCACAAGCTGACGCCGCCGCTCGGCGTGCTGCAGGACCGGGGCTTCCGCGTCGCGCTGGTCACCGACGGACGCATGTCGGGCGCCAGCGGCAAAGTGCCCGCGGCGATCCACGTCACCCCCGAGGCGCTGGGAGGCGGCCCTCTGGCGCTGGTGCGGGACGGCGACACGATCCGCCTCTGCGCCGAGACCGGCGCGCTCGAAGTGCTGGCCGATCTCTCCACCCGCAGCGCGGCCCAGCCGCACGAAAGCGCGAGCGGCATGGGGCGCGAACTGTTCGCGATGATGCGCGCCAATGCCGACAGCGCCGAGCGGGGCGGTTCGGCGATGCTGGCGATGGCCGGCCTATGACCTCGATCGTCGCGGTCGATATCGGCGGTACCCACGCGCGCTTCGCCATCGCCACCATCGCGAACGACGGCGGCATCGCGCTCGGCCAGGTGGAGACGCTGCACACCAGGGATCACGCCAGCTTCCAGACGGCGTGGGAGGCCTTTCGCGACCTCAGCGGCGGCAGCCTGCCGCCGGCGGTCGCGATGTCCGTCGCCGGCCCGGTCGGCGGCGAGGTCATCCGCTTCACCAACAACCCCTGGATCATCCGCCCGGCGCTGATCGAGGAAAAGCTGGGCGCCAGCCGCAGCGCCATCGTCAACGACTTCGCCGCCGTCGCCCACGCGGTCGCCCGCGCCGGCGAGGACGATTTCGTCCATCTGGCCGGGCCGGAAGGAACGCCCCTGCCGGCCTCGGGCACGATCAGCGTGATCGGCCCCGGCACCGGGCTCGGCGTCGGCCATCTCTGGCGCGACGGCAAAGGCGGCTACCACGTCCAGGCGACCGAGGGCGGCCATGTCGACTTCGCGCCGCTCGACCAGATCGAGGACGCGATCCTCCAGCGCCTGCGCAAGCGCTACGTGCGGGTCTCGGTCGAACGCATCGTCTCGGGCCCCGGCATCGTCGACATCTACGAGACGCTCGCCGTACTGGAGGACAAGGCCGTCCAGCTGCGCGGCGACGTGGAGATCTGGGCCGACGGCGTGAGCGGCAAGGACAGCCTGGCCGCCGCCGCGGTCGATCGCTTCTGCCTGTCGCTCGGCGCGGTCGCCGGCGACTATGCGCTCGCGCAGGGCGCCGCCGGGGTCGTCATCGCCGGCGGGCTGGGCCTGCGGATCAAGGACACGATCCTCCAATCCGGATTTTCCGAGCGCTTCAACGCCAAGGGCCGTTTCGCCGCGATGATGGCGAAGCTACCGGTCAAGCTTATCATCCATCCGCAGCCCGGCCTGTTCGGCGCGGCTGCCGCTTTTGCCAGGGAACACGTTACATGAGTGGTATCGAACAGATCATGCGGCTCGCGCCGGTCATTCCGGTTCTGGTGATCGAGGACGTGGCGCACGCCGTGCCGATCGCCGAGGCGCTGGTCGCCGGCGGCTTGCCGGTGCTGGAGGTGACGCTGCGCACGACGGCGGCGATCGACGTGATCAAGGCGATGAAGCAGGTGAAGGGCGCTGTCGTCGGCGCCGGCACCGTTCTCAACCCGCGCGAGCTAGACGCCGCCCTGGCGGCGGGCAGCGAGTTCATCGTCTCGCCCGGCCTCACCGAGAACCTCGGCAAGGCCGCGGTCGCGTCCGGTGTGCCGTTCCTGCCGGGCACCGCCAACGCCGGCGACATCATGACCGGGCTCGACCTCGGCCTCACCCGCTTCAAGTTCTTTCCCGCTGAAGCTTCGGGCGGCATCGCCGCGCTCAAGGCGATCGCCGCGCCCTTCGGCATGGCGCGTTTCTGCCCGACCGGCGGCATCACCCCGGCGACCGCACCCGACTGGCTGGCGATCGATCCGGTGATCTGCGTCGGCGGCAGCTGGCTGGTGCCCAAGGGCGCGCCCGACCGCGCGGCAATCGAAGCGGCGGCCCGCACCGCCGCCGCCTTCGCGCGTTAAGCTTTCGCGTTAAAGTTTCGCAGGGCTTAAGTCCCTTCGTGAGACGCGGCTGAGCCGGGGCTGGCGACTCGCCCGCTCGCGCGCGATACTGCGGGGAGAACGAAGGTCAACGAAGGCACGCGCGTGAAGAAGATTGCCAAAGGTCCGGCCCTGCTCGCGGCAGCCTTCCTCGGTTTGGCGGCGATCGCCGGCGTGATGATCGGTTCCGAGCCGTCGAAGCGGCCGGAACCGGCGGTCGCCACCATCGACCCGGATCTTGTCGCCAAACCGCAAGCGACGGTGCCCAAACCGGCGACCGACGAGCGTTTCGTCATCAAGCGCATCCTGCCGATCAGCGGCCCGATCCGCTACGGCGAGTGGCACTGGGACGAGGCCAAGGTGCCCGACGGCCCGATCGTCGTCACCGTCGATCTCGACGCCCGCGTGCTGTCGGTGTTCAAGGGCGGCTACGAGATCGGCGCAACCGCGGTGCTATTGGGCACCGAGGAGAAGCCCACCCCGCTCGGCGTCTTCCCGATCACGCAGAAGAAGCGCCACCACGTCTCCAACCTCTACGACGCCGACATGCCCTACATGCAGCGGCTGACCGACGACGGCATCACCCTCCACGCCAGCAACGTCGAGCTCGGCTACGCCAGCCACGGTTGCGTCGGCATGCCCGAAGCCTTCGCCGCCAAGCTCTTCGCCGTGACGAAGGTCGGCGACCGCGTGTTCATCACCCGCGGCAAGCAAATCGGCATGGGCGACTCGCTGGTCAGCTAGAGCCTGATGACTTTAGATTGCTTTATCGCTGCCGACGGGCTCCTCGCAAAGCGCGAGGAGGACGCGCGAAGTTGACGGAGTGGACAGTGTCCTGGGGAAAAAGTGTCACCCCGTGTCACCCTGTGTCACCTCCTGTCACCTTGCGTCCGCCAGGCGGCGGCGCCCTTTCGTGTCTTCGCGGCTTCGCGTGAGATCGGATTCACGCGAAGCCGCAAAGGCGCGAAGACGTGCGCGGGAAAAGCGAAATCCGACGATGAAAAGAACCGGCGGAGGATGACCAAATCGGCCGCTGTAGGACAGGATTTTCTGCGAAACACGAAGCTGCGCCCTCGCCCTTCGGCCGGCCTGCCGAAGGGTTCCAATGACGATTCCCGGTAACGTCATCCGACTATAGGCCGTAAACTCATAACCAGCGCCATCGAGGCGCCCAAATGGCGAACATATCGGTCGAAGGCGCCCGCAGGGAAGGCTGGTTGCCTTTCCAAGGGCGGCTTTGGCCGAGATGGAAGCCATTTGGGCGTCCCGCAGGGATTTGATCAAAATGGCC
>DASVMK010000003.1:0-23966 GCA_036384395.1 Novosphingobium sp. | reverse complement strand
GGCGCAAGCCCGCGCCGCGCACAACCGCGCGCTGGTGCGGCAATTGTCCGAACGGGTGGCCGCGGCGGCGCTCGGCGGCAACGAAAAGGCCCGCGCCAAGCACACCGCGCGCGGCAAGCTGCTGCCGCGCCAGCGGGTCGAGCGGCTGCTCGATCCCGGCTCGCCGCTGCTCGAGCTGAGCCAACTCGCCGGCTTCGGCAAGTACGGCGAGGACATCCCCGGCGCCGGCGTCATCACCGCGATCGGCCGGGTCTCGGGCCGCCAGTGCATGATCGTCTGCAATGACGCGACGGTGAAAGGCGGGACCTATTACCCGACCACCATCAAGAAACACTTGCGTGCGCAGGAGATCGCCGAGGCGAACCACCTGCCGTGCATCTACCTGGTCGACAGCGGCGGCGCCAACCTGCCGCACCAGGCAGAGGTCTTCCCCGATCGCGACCACTTCGGCCGCATCTTCTTCAACCAGGCCAACATGAGCGCCAAGGGCATCGCCCAGGTCGCCTGCGTGATGGGCAGCTGCACGGCGGGCGGCGCCTATGTCCCGGCGATGAGCGACGAGACGGTGATCGTGAAGGAGCAGGGCACGATCTTCCTGGCCGGCCCGCCGCTGGTCCAGGCGGCGACCGGCGAAGTGATCAGCGCCGAGGACCTGGGCGGCGGGGATCTCCACAGCCGCAAGTCGGGCGTCACCGATCACCTCGCCGAGAACGACGAGCACGCGCTGACCGTGGTGCGCGACATCGTCAGCCACCTGGGCCCGGTCCACGCGCACGGGCTGCCGGTGAAGGAACCGCGCCCGCCGAAGTACGATCCGCAAGAGCTCTACGCCATCGTCCCAGAGGACGTGCGCGCGCCCTACGACGTGCACGAGGTGATCGCCCGGATCGTCGACGGCAGCGAGTTCCACGAGTTCAAGGCGCTCTACGGTTCCACCCTGGTCTGCGGTTTCGCGCATATCCACGGCCTGCCGGTGGCGATCCTCGCCAACAACGGCGTGCTGTTCTCCGAAAGCGCGCAGAAGGGCGCGCACTTCATCGAGCTGGCCTGCCAGCGCAAGATTCCGCTGCTGTTCCTGCAGAACATCTCGGGCTTCATGGTCGGCGGCAAGTACGAGGCGGAAGGCATCGCCAAGCACGGCGCCAAGCTGGTCACCGCCGTCGCCACCGCGACGGTGCCCAAGATCACCGTGCTGATCGGCGGCAGCTTCGGCGCCGGCAACTACGGCATGTGCGGCCGTGCCTATTCCCCGCGCTTCCTGTTCACCTGGCCCAACGCGCGCATCTCGGTGATGGGCGGCGAGCAGGCGGCCGCGGTGCTGGCCACAGTCCACCGCGACGCCGACAAGTGGGACGCCGAGGAGGCCGAAGCCTTCAAGGCGCCGATCCGCCAGAAGTACGAGGACGAAGGCAACCCCTACTACGCCACCGCGCGCCTGTGGGACGACGGCGTGATCGACCCGGTGCAGACCCGCGACGTGCTGGGCCTGGCGCTGGCGGCAAGTTTGGAAGCGCCGATACCGGATCGGCCGCAGTTCGGCGTGTTCAGGATGTGATGACCATGATCCAATCCCTCCTCATCGCCAATCGCGGCGAGATCGCCTGCCGGGTCATCCGCACGGCGCGCAGGCTCGGCATTCGCACGGTCGCGGTCTATTCCGATGCCGACGCGCAGGCGCTGCATGTGCAGGAAGCCGACGAGGCGGTGCACATCGGGCCTTCGCCGGCGCGTGAGAGCTACCTGGTGGGCGAGAAGATCATCGCCGCCGCCAAGGCCACCGGCGCCGAGGCGATCCATCCGGGCTACGGCTTCCTGTCGGAGAACGCCGAATTCGCGCAGGCGGTGGCCGACGCGGGGCTGGTCTGGGTCGGCCCCAAACCCTCGTCGATCACCGCGATGGGCCTCAAGGACGCGGCCAAGAAGCTGATGGCCGAAGCCGGCGTGCCGGTGACGCCCGGCTACATGGGTGAGAACCAGGACCCGGCGTTCCTCGCGCAGGAGGCCGGCAAGATCGGCTATCCGGTGCTGATCAAGGCGGTCGCTGGTGGCGGCGGCAAGGGCATGCGGCTGGTCGAGAAGCCCGAGGACTTCATCGACAGCCTGGCCTCGTGCCAGCGCGAAGCGGCCAGCTCGTTCGGCAACGACCACGTGCTGATCGAGAAGTACATCCAGCGCCCCCGCCACATCGAAGTGCAGGTGTTCGGCGACAGCCACGGCAACGTCGTCCACTTGTTCGAGCGCGACTGCTCGCTCCAGCGCCGCCATCAGAAGGTGATCGAGGAAGCCCCCGCGCCGGGCATGGATGCTGCGACCCGCGAGGAACTATGCTGCGCAGCAATTCGTGCAGCAAAGGCGGTCGACTACGTCGGCGCCGGCACGATCGAGTTCATCGCCGACGGCTCCGAAGGGCTGCGCGCCGATCGCATCTGGTTCATGGAGATGAACACCCGCCTGCAGGTCGAGCATCCGGTGACCGAGGAGATCACCGGGGTCGATCTTGTCGAATGGCAGCTCCGCGTCGCCAGTGGCGAGCCGCTGCCCAAGACGCAGGAAGAGCTGTCGATCAACGGCTGGGCGATGGAAGCGCGGCTCTATGCCGAGGATCCGGCCAAGGGCTTCCTGCCCTCGATCGGCCGGCTCGAGGTGTTCGAGCTGGGCGAGGGAGAAGGCGGCCGCGTCGATACCGGTGTCTATCAGGGCGCCGAAGTCTCGCCGTTCTACGACCCGATGATCGCCAAGCTGATCGCTCACGGGGATGACCGCGACGCGGCGCGCGCGCGGCTGGCCGACATGCTCGAGAACAGCGCGGTCTGGCCGGTGCGGACCAACGCCGCGTTCCTGATCGCCGCGCTCGCCCATCCCGAATTCGCCGCCGGCGAAGTCGACACCGGCCTGATCGGCCGCGACGGCGAGGCGATGGCCGCCGAGCCAACGCCCTCGGACGAAGCGCTGACCGAGGCGGCGATGGCGATGGTGCCGCGCAGCCTGGCGAGCGGCTTCCGGCTCAACGCGCCCGCGGCACGGAGCGCTTCGTTCCTGCTCGACGGCGTGCCGGTCGAGGTCGTGCTCGACGGCGAGGGGGCCGAGAATCCCGCGCCCTCGATGCTGATCGCCGATCGCGGCATGGTCTGGGAGCTCACGCCCTGGCGCGCCGAGGGCAGCCGCGGCGGCGCGGCGGGCGACGGCTCGATTGTGGCGCCGATGCCGGGCAAGATCATCGCGGTGGACGTTGCGCAGGGCGAAACCGTCGTCCAAGGGCAGAAGCTGCTGACGCTCGAGGCGATGAAGATGGAGCACACGCTGACCGCGCCGTTCAACGGCACGGTGGCCGAGCTCAATGCCGCCGCGGGCGCGCAAGTGCAGGTGGACGCGCTGCTGGCGCGCATCGAGAAGGACGCCGAGTAATGGCCGGACGCTATTTCGACGAATGGACCGTGGGCGACGAAATCGTCCACCAGCCGAGCCGCACCGTCACCGAGACGGACAATCTGCTGTTCTCGGCGATGACGCACAACATGCAGCCGCTGCACCTCGACGCCGAGACCGCGAAGGCCAGCGAGTTCGGCAGGATCCTGGTCAATTCGACCTTCACCTTCAGCCTCGCCGTGGGGCTGTCGATTTCCGACACCACGCTCGGCACGCTGATCGCCAACCTCGGCTTCGACAAGGTGACGACGCCCAAGCCGACCTTCATCGGCGATACGCTGACCTGCCGCAGCGAGGTGATCGAAAAGCGCGAATCGAAATCGCGCCCCGGCGCCGGCATCGTCGTGTTCAAGCACGAGATGACCAACCAGCGCGGCGAGGTGGCGCTCAGCATGACGCGCACGGTGCTGTTGCAGGGCAAGCCAGCGGCGTAAGCCTGGACCCCTGTTGCCCGGCCGTGGCATGAGCCGGGGTAGAGGAGCAGCAGATGGCCAAGTTCGATCTGGAGCAGGCGGCGGCGGTGGTCGCCATCCACCAGCTCGTCCACGAATGGGCGCACGAGCTCGACGTCCATAACGGGCTGGAAGCGATGCCCGACCTGTTGACGGCCGACGTCCGCTACGCCGTGGGCGGCGCGCAGCGGCAGAGCCGGGACGAGGTGCTGGCGTTCTACCGCGAGCGCCACGCGCGGCTTGCGGCGACCGAGGAAGGTGTGCCGTTCCACCGCCACGCGCTGCACAACTTGCGCACCACTTTCACCGCGCCCGATACGGCCGAGATCGCCTTCGGATTGATCTACTTCACCACCGCCGGCAACGCCGCCGGCCGCGACCACGCCGACCCGGCGCTGGTCTCCGACGTGACGATGACCTGCCGGCGCGAGGCCGACGGCCACTGGCGCATCGCCGCCTTCGACAGCGCGCTGAGCTTCCGGCGAGGCGGGTAGGCGCTCAGAGCCGGGCCAGCGCCAGTCCCAGCAGCGCGGAGAGGCCGAGCACCGCGATCACATTCCACTTCCAGCGGAAGATCAGCAGCAGCGCCAGTGCCGTCAATACCCCCGCGCGCCAGTCGAAGCTGGTCCAGTCGGGAACGTGCAGGCGCAAGGGACCAGCCTGTCGCTCGGCGACGCGGGCGAACAGCACATGCAGCACGAACCAGGCCGCGAGGTTGGCAATCACGCCGACCACCGCCGCGGTCAACGAGGCGAGCCCGCCCTTGAGGCTCCGCGCCCGCTCGATCCGCGTGATCCACGGTGCGAAGGTGAAGATCCACAGGAAGCACGGCGCGAAGGTGACCCAGGTGGTCAGTGCCGCGCCGAGCACGCCGGCTACCAGCGGGCTGAACGGCTCGGGCGCGCGGAAGGCGGCGAGGTAGCCGACGAACTGGGTGACCATGATCAGCGGCCCGGGCGTGGTCTCGGCCAGGCCGAGGCCATCGGCCATCTCGCTCGCGGAAAGCCAGCCGTGCCCCTGGACGGCTTCCTGCGCCATGTAGGCGAGCACCGCGTAAGCGCCGCCGAAGGTGACGACGGCAAGCTGCGAGAAGAACGCGCCGATCTCCCACAGTACATGCCCCCGGCCGAGCGTGAACAGGACGAGCGCCATCGGTGCCGCCCAGATCGCCGCCCAGGCCAGCAGCGCGCGCAGGCTCTGGCCCCAAGGCCGCGGGCCGAGCGGACCGTCGCTGTCTGCCGGCTTGATCCCCAGCCATTGCGGCCGCGCTTTCGCCACCGCCATGCCGGCCAATCCGGCGGTGATCACCACCAGCGGAAACGGCAGGTCGAACAGGAACAGCCCGGCGAAGGCCAGCACCGCCAGTCCTTGCTTGAACCGGGTGTTGAGCGCGCGGCCCGCCACGCGCATCAGCGCCTGCGCGACCACTGCGAGCACCGCCGCCTTGATGCCCAGGAACAGCGCCGCGAACCAGTCGAGCCTGGCGGCGAAACCGTAGAGCATCGACAGCGCCAGGATGACGAAGGCGCCCGGCAGCACGAAGAGCAGGCCGGCGGCCAGCCCGCCGCGCAGTCCGTGCAGCCGCCAGCCGATCCAGGTGGCGAGCTGCTGCGCCTCCGGCCCCGGCAGCAAGTGGCAGAAGTTCAGCGCGTGGAGGTACGAATCCTCATCGATCCAGCGCCGCTCGTCGACGAGTTCGCGGTGCATCAGCGCGATCTGGCCGGCGGGACCGCCGAAGCTCAGCACGCCGATCCGCGCGAAAACGCGCAGGAGTTCGGCGAAGGAGGGATGGTGAAGGGAGAGCGGCGCGTCGGGAGAATCCGCCGGCGCCGTAATGGAAGCATTGGCCATAGTCGTTCCCGCGAGCGGCCCAGGGCCGCTCGTTTCCAGTGTCGCAACACTTGGGCGGGAACGCCTTCAGGCGGGAGGTTGCCTTGCCCCGCGCCGCCGGTTCTGGCGCGCGCGGGGAGCAAAGGCAAGAGGTTGCGCGTCGATCAGGTGAAGCGGTTGACCGCCGGCGGATCGCTCGCCGGGAAGCTTTCGTCGCTGGCCTCGTCGATGGTGTCCCAGTGCTTGGGGGCGCTGCGCATCGCCTCGGGGCCGGCGTTGCGCACTTCATTGCCGCCGGTAGCCTCACCGCGCGCGAACGCGACCGGATCCTCGCGCGCGTCGTCGCGGGTGGCATAGCGGTAGATCACATAGCCGACGACGCCGGCGGCGGCGAGTTGGAACAGGCCCATGACAGTTCTCCTCATCAGGTCTGGCAGGTAAACGCCGCAGGCCCGACAAGGTTCTCCGATAAGCCTCAGTCTCCGCCGACCCGCTCCACTTGCGCGCCGACCAGCGCCAGCTTCTCCTCGAGCCGTTCGTAGCCGCGGTCGAGGTGATAGAGGCGGTGGACTTGCGTTTCGCCCTCGGCGGCGAGGCCGGCGATGACCAGGCTCATCGAGGCGCGCAAATCGGTGGCCATGACTTCGGCCCCGTGCAGCGTCGGCACGCCGTGGACGATCGCGGTGCGGCCCTTGGTCTCGATATGCGCGCCCATGCGGTTGAGCTCGGGCACGTGCATGTAGCGGTTCTCGAAGATCGTCTCGGTCAGCACGCTGGCGCCCTCGGCGCGGCACAGCAGCGCCATGAGCTGCGCCTGCATGTCGGTGGCGAGGCCGGGGTAGGGCGCGGTCGATAGCGTGACCGCGCGTAGCGGGCCGTTCGCCGCGACGTGGATGCCGCCCGTCTTGTCCTCGACCGAGACGCCCGCGTCGCGCAGCGCCTGGACGGTCGCTTCCATTTCCTCGATCCTGGCGCCGGTCAGCGTCACTTCGCCGCCGGTGATCGCCGCGGCGCAGGCATAGCTGCCGGCCTCGATGCGGTCCGCCATCACGCGGTAGGTCGCGCCGTGCAGCCGGGGCACGCCGTGGATCGTCAGGTCGGACGAGCCGATGCCCTCGATCTGCGCGCCCATCGCGACGAGCAGGTTGCACAAGTCGACGATCTCGGGCTCGCGCGCGGCGTTGTGCAGCGTGCTGGTGCCGCGCGCGGTGACCGCGGCCATCAGCGCGTTCTCGGTCGCGCCCACCGAGACCACCGGGAAGCTGTAGCGCCCGCCGGGGAGGCCGCCGTCGGGCGCGATCGCGCGGACGTAGCCGGCGGCGAGCTCGATCGTCGCGCCGAGCGCTTCCAGCGCCTTGAGGTGCAAGTCGATCGGCCGGTTGCCGATCGCGCAGCCGCCGGGCAACGACACGGTCGCTTCGCCCATGCGCGCCAGCATCGGGGCGAGCACCAGGATCGAGGCGCGCATCTTGCGCACCAGTTCGTACGGAGCAACCGAGCTGGTGATGCGCGGCGCTTCCAGCGTCATCACCCGGCCGAAATCCTCCGGGCGGTTGCCGGCGATCGTCGTCGAGACGCCGAACTGGTTCATCAGGTGCTGGAAGCCGTCGATATCGGCCAGGCGCGGCAGGTTGCGCAGCGTCAGCGGCTCGTCGGTGAGCAGCGCGCACGGCAGCAGCGTCAGCGCGGCGTTCTTGGCGCCCGAGATGGGAATGGTGCCCGACAGCCGTTTGCCGCCGCGGATGATGATTTTGTCCATCTGCGCGGTTTAGCCGGAATCGCGGGGCGGACAAGGCTGGCGCACCGCGAAATCTGCGAGCAACTGTGGCAGCGCGGCGGTCGTCTCGGTTGACGGGAGGCGCGAGGGCTGCGATCCGATGCGCCATGCAATCCAAGCCTATTCGCAAAGCCGTGTTCCCCGTCGCCGGCCGAGGCACGCGCTTCCTGCCCGCCACCAAGGCGATCCCCAAGGAGATGCTGGCGGTGGTCGACCGCCCGCTGATCCAATACGCGGTGGACGAGGCGCGCGAGGCGGGGATCGAGCAGATGATCTTCGTCACCGGCCGCGGCAAGACCGCGCTGATCGATCATTTCGATGTCGCGTTCGAGCTCGAGGCCGCGCTGGCGCACAAGCCCGAGTTCGATGAGATACTGAAGCCCACGCGGCTCGATCCGGGCAACCTCGTCGCGGTGCGCCAGCAAGTGCCGCTCGGGCTGGGTCACGCGATCTGGTGCGCGCGTGCCATCGTCGGCGACGAGCCTTTCGCGGTGTTTCTGCCCGATGAGCTGATGATCGGCGCGCCGGGCTGCATGAAGCAGATGGTCGATGCCTATGCGGAGTGCGGCGGCAACCTGATCAGCGTACTCGAAGTCCCGCACGAGGAGGTCTCATCCTACGGCGTGATCGCGCCGGGCGTGCGCAACGGGCAGCTCACCGAGGTCAAGGGCCTGGTCGAGAAGCCGAAGGTCGAGGCGGCGCCCTCGAACCTCATCATCTCGGGCCGCTATATCCTCCAGCCTGAGGTGATGCGCGTGCTCGACCGGCAGGAGCAGGGCGCGGGCGGCGAGATCCAGCTGACCGACGCGATGGCGCGGATGATCGGCGAGCAGCCATTCCACGCGCTGACCTTCGACGGCAAGCGCTATGACTGCGGCTCCAAGACCGGGTTCGTCGAGGCGACGCTGGCCATCGCCCTGCAGCGCGAGGACATGGCCGACGAAGTGCGCGCCGCGGCGACGCGGCTGCTGGGATAACGGCGCCGTCCTCGCCTCAGCCGAGGCCGAGGCCGCGCCGCAGCGCGTCGAGCTTGGTGGCCTTGAACTGCGCGATCAGCTTGCTCGGGGCGGGTAACCCGTCGAAACCGTGGAATGCGCCGGGCACGACCTGCAGCTCGGTCTGCACGCCGGCCGCGATCAGCCGCTCGGCGTAGGCGATGTCCTCCTCGACGAACAAGTCGATCGATCCCACGCCGATGAACGCCGGTGGCAGGCCGGCGAAATCGCGCAGACGCGCCGGCACGGCGCCGGCGGGCACATTCGTGCCGCCCGGCTTCATGCCCAGGAAGGATTCCCAGCCGAAGCGGTTGCGTTGGGGCGTCCAGATGATCTGGCCGAGATGGGCCGGCACGCGCCGGCTGCTGCCCGTTCGGTCATCGAGCATCGGATAGATCAGGCACTGAAACCTGATCGACACTTCGCGGCGGTCGCGCGCGGCGATCGCCAGCAGCGCGGCATGCCCACCGCCCGCGCTTTCGCCCATGAGCGCGATCCGCGCGGGATCGACGCCCAGTTCGCCGGCGTTGCCGTGTACCCACTTGAGCGCGGCGTAGTTGTCCTCCAGCGAGTCCCGCCAGGTGGCCTCGGGCGCGAGGCGGTATTCCACGGAGATCGCCGCGCAATCGAGTTGCTGGCAGAGGGTCTGGAGATCGAGGACGGCGTTCTGCGCGGAGCCGGTGACGAAGCCGCCGCCGTGGGTGTGCACGATCGCGGGGCGAAGGCCGCTTCGCCCTGCGTTGACGACGAATATCGTGACCGGCGGTCGACCCGCGCTGCCGGGGATCTGGCGCTTCTCGAACGGCACGTCGGCGCGGGGCTTCCGGGCGTATCCGGCGTTAAGAGCCCGTTCGTTCGCCAGCGTGGCCCGGGACAGCGGCGCGCTACCGCGCGTCATCGGGAGAATGCGCTTTGCGATAGCGCGCAGCTCGGGATGAACGTGGGCGAGGATCGCATCGTCGTCAGCCGCCTGGGCAGCGGCTTGGGCGAGTGCCGTGGAAACCTTGCCCAGACCCGATGCGGCGGCGAGCGCGGCGGCGCTGGCGAGGAATGTACGGCGCTCCATCATGCGTGTTCACCACGAAGCGGGGCCGGAGGCAAGCGGCTCGGCGGGCGTCATCCGGCCAGAAGGATCGGAAGCGCCAAAAGAAAAGGGCGGCTTGTCGCCGCCCTTTTCCTGCACCCTCTCAAGATGCTGCTCGTCCGGGCTTGTGCCGCCCGGTCCGGGGCTTATTCTTCGGGACCGCCGATGGCGGTGGTGCCGGCGCTGGCGACCTGAACCACATTGCCCTGCATGTAGGGCATCGGGTTGACGGCTTCGCCCGCGACGCGGACTTCGTAGTGGAGGTGCGGGCCGGTCGACCGGCCGGTCGAGCCGACGAAGCCGATCACGTCGCCCTTGCGGACCTGCTGGCCGGCGGCGACGTTGAGGCGCGACATGTGACCGTAGCGGGTCTCCATGTTGCCGCCGTGCTCGAGCGCGATGTAGAGGCCATAGCCGCTGAACCATTCGGCCTTGCCGACGGTGCCGTCCGCGGTGGCATAGACCGGGGTGCCGGTCGGCGCGGCGAGATCGACGCCCTTGTGCGCGCGGCGGCCGCCGAGGATCGGGTGTTCGCGCATGCCGAAGTTGCTCGTCAGGCGGACGCCCTCGACCGGCATGCGGGAGGGGATCGCGACCGCCCGGCTCACCCCGCCCATCGCACGCATCGGCGCGGCGGCGGCGCGGGAGGGAACCAGCGCCTGGGTTTGCGGTTTATCCAGCGACTGCCAATTGGCGAAGAGCTGGCGGAATTCTTCGTCGGCGTGCCCGAGGGCCGAGGGCTTGGCGCCTTGGGCGGCGCGCAAGGGAGCGGCGATGTCGGCAGTGGCGCTGCTGTTGGCGAGCACGGGCTGTGCGCCGGCCATCGTCAAAAGGGCTGCCATTGCGATTGCAACGGGGCGGAAGCCGGCAATCAGGTTCGAAACGACCACTAACAAACACCTTGTTCTATTCGGCTCGCTCAATCGAGCGGGCCGCGCGACCCTTTTTGGTCCTGAGCGCGCTGACCGCGCCGTGGCTGTTTTTGGAGATGGTCGGACCCCCCGCCTTCTCGTGAACTTGGCGTAACCCGCCAAAAGTTAATCACGCAATAGGCGCATAGAAGGACCGCGATAAACCGGCAGACTCGCGCGCCGAGTCGTTGAATGGCGGCTTCAGGGCGCCGCGAAAGTGGCGTTCGACCAAGCTTTTCCAAAGAATCTCGGGCGTCTCTTCGCTCGCGCGGCAGGCCGCGACGAAATGATTTGCGCCGAAGCGGACATGCCGGATTTCGTCGTCAAGGATTCGTTCGAGGATGCGCGCGCCATGCTCGTCGCCGCTTGCCCGCACCCGTTCAAGCATCGCCGGGGTGACGTCGAGGCCCCGTGCCTCGAGCACCATCGGCACCACCGCCAGGCGGGCGAGGACGTCGTGCCGGGTCTCGTAGGCCGCGTCCCACAGCCCCTGGTGCGCCGGCAGCGCGCCGTAGAAGCTGCCGAGCGCGGCCAGCTTGCGATCGAGCAGCGCGAAATGCATCGCCTCGTCGGCGGCGACCCAGAGAAAATCGGAGACGAAGCCCGGGCCCATCTCCGCGCCGAAGCGCCCGGCGATGTCGAGCGCGAGGTCGATCGCGGAAAACTCGATATGCGCGAGCGCGTGCCACAGCGCGATGCGCGACCGCTCCGAACCACCGCGTCCGCGCTTGGGCATGCGGTTTGGCGGCAGCAGTTCGGGCGCTTCGGGGCGCGCCGGCCGGTCGGGCATGGCCACGTCGAAGACTTCGGCCAGCCGTCCCAGCCGCCAGTCGCGCGCCACCGCCCGCGTCGCCATCGCCTTGGCGCGCGGATCGGCGGTGAGCAGCGCGGCGCGGATAGCCGAGGCGACCGAAACGCGGTTCACAGCGCCTGTGCCGCCTCCAGCACTTCGGCGGCGTGGCCCTTGATCTTCACCTTGTTCCAGACGCGCGCGATCTTGCCGTCGGCGCCGATCAGGTAGGTGGTGCGGACCATGCCCAGATAGGTGCGACCGTAGTTCTGCTTCTCGGTCCAGATGCCGAGCGCATCGGAAAGCCCGCCGCTCTCGGCATCGGTGGCGAGCGGCACGGTGAGGCCGTGCTTGGCGATGAACTTGGCGTGTTTGGCCGGCGGGTCCTTGCTGACGCCCAGCACGGCGACGCCGGCGCGTTCGAAGGCACTGGCCAGCTCGGAGAAGTCTTTGCTCTCGGTCGTGCAGCCCGGGGTGTCGTCCTTGGGGTAGAAGAACAGGACCAGCTTGCGCCCGGCGAAGTCCGACGGCCGGACGCTGCCGCCCTCGGGCGTTTCCAGCGCGAGGTCGGGCAGCGCGTCGCCGGCGGCGAATGTCTTGCTCATCAGGGGGTCTCCAGGGTTTCGCCGAAAATGTCGTGCCAGGCCGCGGCCACCGCCCGGCGGGCCTGGGCGATGCCGGTGAGCACCGCGTCCCAATCGCGGCTCAGGCAGGCCTTGGCAAGCACCTCGCGCGCGGCGGGCACCGGCGTCTCGCTGTCGGGCGCGATCAGCCGCCCGGCGACCAGCAGGCGGGCGAGCGCCTCGCGCGCCTCGACCAGATCGGGCGGCAGGTGGCCCGCTGCGACCAGCCGCTCGATCGCTACTTCGAGGCCGGGCGCGAGGCCCTCGCCGGTGCGCAACTGCTGGTGGTGAACGAGGAATTCGAGGTCGACCAGCCCGCCGCGCGCCAGCTTGACGTCGAGCGCGCCCTTGGCGGGCTTGTGGCGCGCCATCTCGCCGCGCATTTCCAGCACGTCGGACCTCAGCTTGGCCGGATCGCGCGGCTTGCGCAGCGCAGCGTCGACGATAGCCTGCAAGGCCGCGCGCGCTTGCGGAGAGCCGAACAGCGGCCGGGCGCGGCACAGCGCCATGTGCTCCCAGGTCCAGGCCTGCTCCATCTGGTAGCGCGCGAAAGCGTCGAAGCCGACCGCGATCGGGCCTTGCGTGCCCGAGGGGCGCAGCCGGGTATCCACCTCGTAGAGCGCTCCCTCGGCGGTCGGCACCGACAGCGCCGCGCTCACCCGCTGGGCGAGGCGGTTGAAGTAGAGCGAGGCGCCGATCGGGCGCGGCCCGTCAGAATCGCCGGCGCGCGCGCCATCGGGCGCGGTGCTGAACAGGAAGATCAGGTCGAGGTCCGAGGCATGGGTCAGCGCCCCGCCGCCCAGGCGCCCAAGCCCCAGCACCACCAGCTCGCTTCCCGGCACGCGGCCGTGCGCCTTCTCGAACTCGGCGACGGTGGCCTGGCCCAGCACTTCGATCGCCGCCTCGGCGACGCGCGACAGCCCTTCGGAGATCAGCAGCGGATCGGTCGCGCCCTCGACGAGCTGGATGCCGAGCGCGAAGCGCTTCTCGCCGACCTTGCGCCGCACCCGGTCGAGCACCCGCTCGTAGTCGTCGTCCGCCTCCCCAGCCGCGAACTCGGCGGCGAGCGTGGCGACATCGCCGGGCAGATCGAAGGCGCTGGCGTCGATCAGCGGGTCGAGCAGGTCGGCGCGGCGGGCGAGCGCGTCGGCCAGCGGCGGGGCGAGCGCGAGCACGCGCGCCAGCAGTTGCAGCAGCGCCGGCCGCGCTTCCAGCAGGTTGAACAGGTTGATCGCGCTGGGCAGGTTGACGAGCAGATGCTCCCAGCGCACCAGCGCCTGGCGGGGCTCGGGGGCGCGGGCCAGCGCCTCGAGCAGCTGCGGCTGGATCGCATCGAAGGCGGCGCGCGCGGCATCGGTGCGCAGCGCGCGCATCTTGCCCGAACGCCAGCCATCGATGCGCGTCCCAAGCTCCTGCGCGTCGGCGAAACCGAGCTGCGCGAGATGCTCGGTCGGGGTGTCGCTGGGCATCGGGCGCGATCCGGCGCCGGTCGCGCCGGCGCTGGCAGCGAGCAGCGCATCGTAGCGCGCGCCCACGGCCTCGGTGATCCGGCCGACTTCGGCGATCAGCGCCGCACCGTCCGCCAGCCCGTCGAGCCGCGCCACCGCGTCGATCGCCGCCGGCTCGACGGGCAGGCGGTGGGTCTGCTGGTCGCCCACCATCTGCAGCCGGTGTTCCAGCGTGCGCAGCCGGTCATAGCTGTCGCCGAGCAGCGCCGCGTCCTCGGGCGGAACGATGCCGGCCTCGGCCAGAGCGTCGAGCGTCGCGCGCGTGCCGCGCAGGCGCAGCGCCGGGTTGCGGCCGCCGTGGATGAGCTGGTGCGTCTGCGCGTAGAATTCGATCTCGCGGATGCCGCCGCGGCCTTTCTTGAGATCGAAGCCGGGGCCGACTACCAGCGCGTCCTTGGTGTTCGAGCGGATCCGCGCGGTCAGCCGGCCGATCTCGGCGATGGCGCCGAAGTCCAGGCTCTTGCGCCAGACGAACGGGCGGATGGCGGCTAGGAAGTCCTCACCCGCCGCGATATCGCCCGAACACGCGCGCGCCCTGATGAAGGCGGCGCGTTCCCAGGCGAGCGCCGAGCTTTCGTAGTGGCTGAGCGCGGCCTCGATCGGGATGGCGAGCGGGCTGACCTCCGACGCGGGGCGCAGCCGCAGATCGACGCGGAAGACGTAGCCCTCGCCGGTCTGGTGGGCGAGCGTCTCGACCACGGTGCGCGCCACCCGCTGCGCCGCCTCGCCGGGCTCGTCGCGCTCGCGGCGGGGCAGGAGCGCGGGGTCGTAGAGCAGGATCGGATCGATGTCCGAGCTGTAGTTCAGCTCCTGCGCGCCGTGCTTGCCGAGTGCCAGCGCCAGAAACCCGGCGGGCTCGGCATCGGTCACGCGGCGGCGGATGGCGTCGGCGATAGCCGCGTCGAGCGCGCGGTCGGCGAAAGCGGAGAGCGCGCCGGTGATCCGCAGCAGCGGGAAGGCGCCGGCCAGGTCGCCGATCGCCAGCGCGAGGGCGAGGGCCAGCCGCTCGCGCCGCAGCGCCGTGGGCACGTCGGGCGCGTCGTCGCCGGCGCGGGCGGCGAAGGCCAGTGCGCCTTCGCCATCACCGGCCGCGAGCAGCGCGACCAGGTCGGGCAGCCGGTCCATCGCGCGCGACAGGAAAGGCGCTTCGGCATGCGCGCGGTCGAGCGCGGCGGTCCAGTCGGGTGTCCGTTCGGAGGAGGTCATCGCCGGCAAAATGGCGGCTCGCACCGCTTCCCGCAAGCGCGGTGCTCGGCTAAGAGCGGTGCATGAGCTTCCGCTTCCCCCCCGAATGGCACCCGCAGGACTGGCTGTGGATCGGCTTTCCCCATGCGGCGGAGGAATGGCCGGGCTTCCTCGAACCGGCGCAGGAGCAGATCGCCGCCTTCGCCAGTGCCGTCGCCGAAAGCGGGCAGGCGGTGCGGCTGCTGGTCCGCGACGAGGCCAACGCGGCGCGCGCGCGGGCGTTGGTCAGCGACAAGGTCACGCTTGAGCGCCGGGTCTATGGCGATGTCTGGCTGCGCGACACCGGACCGCTGGTGATGACAGACGGCACGCACCGGATCGCGCGGCGTTTCGGTTTCAACGGCTGGGGCGGCAAATACCTGATGGAGGGTGACCAGACGATCGGCGCCGAACTGGCGCACGACGCGGCGCTGACGGTGACGCGAGCCGACTGGATCCTGGAAGGCGGCGCGCTCGACACCGACGGTACCGGGCTCGTCGTCGCCACCGAGCAATGCCTGCTCAATCCCAACCGCAATCCCGATCTGTCGCGCGCGGACATCGAATGGCGGCTGGAGCGCGATCTCGGCTTCGACCGCGTGCTGTGGCTGGGCGACGGGCTGATCCACGATCACACCGACGGCCACGTCGACAACCTCGCCCGCTTCGTCGCGCCGAACGTGCTGGCGCTTCCGCGCGCCACCGGGGCGAACGATCCCAATGCCGCGATCTACGCCGACGCCAGAGCGCGTGCCGAGGACTTCGGCGTCGAGGTGCGTGAGGTGCCCTCGCCGGGTCGTGTCGAGACAGACGGCCGGGTCGAGCCGGCGAGCTACATGAATTTCGCGATCACCTCGAAGCTGGTGGTCGTGCCCATCTATGGAACGCCGCACGATGCCGACGGCGTCGCTGCAGTGGCCGACCTGTGCGCCGACCGCGAGGTGATCGGCCTGCCCGCCGACGCGGTGCTGGCCGGCGGCGGCAGCTTCCACTGCGCCAGCCAGCAGATGCCGTCATTATAGCCTTAACGATGCGGTAACCCGGCGGGGCGCATCATCGTGGCATGAGCCGTGCGATCGCCCTTGCCCCGCCGCTGCGCACCGCCGCCTTCGAGGCGCTGCGGATGCTGATCGTCTGCACGTGCGCCATCGCGCTGATCGCTGCCGGGCAGGCGCTGCCGCTCCTTTAACGCAAATCGGCCTACCGCAGATCGGGCGGGGTCGCCTCCGCCTTCAGCAGCGCGATCGCCTCGTCGAGGCTGACGAACTTCTGCCGTTCCTCGCCCAGTGTGCGGATCGCGACGGTGCCTTCCTCGGCCTCGCGCTTGCCGACGACCAGCAGGTGCGGGACTTTGGCGTGGCTGTGCTCGCGCACCTTGTAGTTGATCTTCTCATTGCGCAGGTCGGTCTCGACGCGGACGCCCGCCGCCTGGAGCCTGGCGGCGACGTCCTGCGCATAGCCGTCGGCGTCCGAGACGATCGTCGCCACCACCGCTTGCACCGGCGCGAGCCACACCGGCAGGCGGCCGGCGAAATGCTCGATCAGGATGCCGATGAACCGCTCGTAGGAGCCGAAGATCGCGCGGTGGAGCATGACCGGGCGGTGCTTGTCGCCGTCCTCGCCGACATAGCTCGCGTCGAGCCGCTCGGGCAGCATGCGGTCGGACTGGATCGTGCCGACCTGCCAGGTCCGGCCGATCGCGTCGGTCAGGTGCCATTCGAGCTTGGGCGCATAGAACGCGCCTTCGCCGGGCAGCTCCTCCCAGCCATATTCGGGGGTGTCGAGACCGGCGGCGGCGACCGCGTCGCGTAGCTCCGCCTCGGCCTTGTCCCACAGTTCGTCGCTGCCGATGCGGTTGTCGGGGCGCAGCGCGAGCTTGATCGCGTAGCTGAAGCCGAAGTCCTGATAGACGCGGTCGGCCAGCGTGCAGAACGCCTGGACCTCGTCGACGATCTGGTCCTCGCGGCAGAAGATGTGCGCGTCGTCCTGGGTGAACTGGCGTACGCGCATCAGGCCGTGGAGCGCGCCGTGCGGCTCGTTGCGGTGGCAGCAGCCGTTCTCGTAGATGCGCAGCGGCAGGTCGCGGTAGGATTTGATGCCCTGCTTGAAGATCAGGATATGCGCCGGGCAATTCATCGGCTTGAGCGCCATCCAGTCTGCGTCGTTCGAGACGATCGGGCCCTCGTCCTCGGTGTTCGGCACTTCGTCGGGGATGACGAACATGTTCTCGCGGTACTTGCCCCAGTGGCCGGACTGCTCCCACTGGCGCGCGTCCATCACTTGCGGTGTCTTGACCTCGCGGTAGCCGGCACCGTCGATCGCGCGGCGCATGTAGGCTTCCAGCTCGCGCCAGACGCGGTAGCCCTTCGGGTGCCAGAACACCGAGCCGTGCGCTTCCTGCTGGAGGTGGAACAAGTCCATCTCGTTGCCGAGCTTGCGGTGGTCGCGCTTGGCCGCTTCCTCCAGCCGGTGGAGGTGCGCGTCCAATTGCTTCTTGTTTAGCCAGCCGGTGCCGTAGATGCGGCTGAGCATCGCGTTCTTCTGGTCGCCGCGCCAATAGGCGCCCGACACGCGCGTCAGCTTGAAAGCTGCGGGGTCGAGCTTGCCGGTGCTGGGCAAGTGGGGCCCGCGGCACATGTCGTACCAGTCGTTACCACTGTGATAGACCGTGAGCTCCTCGCCCTGCGGCAGTTCGGCGGCCCATTCGGCCTTGAAGCTCTCGCCCGCCGCGCGCCACTTGGCGATGAGGTCGTCGCGGTTGACGACCGCGCGGGTCAGCGGCTTGTCGGCGGCGATGATCCGCCGCATCTCCGCCTCGATTGCCGGCAGGTCCTCGTCGGTGAACGGGCGCTCGGCGGGAGCGAAATCGTAGTAGAAGCCGTCGTCGGTCGAAGGCCCGAAGGTGATCTGCGTGCCGGGGAACAGCGCCTGCACCGCCTCGGCGAGGACGTGGGCATAGTCGTGCCGGGCGAGATCGAGCGCATCGGCCTCGTCGCGCGCGGTGACCAGCGCCAGCGCCGAATCGCCCGCGAATGGCCGCGACAGATCGACCAGCTTGCCATCGATCCGCGCGGCGAGCGCGGCCTTGGCCAGGCCCGGCCCGATCGCGGCGGCGACGTCCGCCGGCGTGGAGCCCGCCGGCATCTCGCGCACGGAACCGTCGGGCAGGCTGATCTTCAACATCTGAGACATGGAATACTCTCGCTCGCGGGATGCGCCGCGTTTGGCAGAAAGCCGCGAGTATCGAAAGGGTCTTAAGCATCGGACAACAAGTGCCGGCCCGCTTGCCGTTGCCCGGACGGGCCGCCACAAGAGGCCGATGAGCGAAATCGAGTTCCACACGCTGCCCGACGGGCCCCGATCATCGAGGCGCATCGCCTGCCGGTTCACGCCGGCCGGCCCGGACGCGGCCGGCGCTCCGGCGCTGGTGTTCCTGCCGGGCTACATGTCCGACATGGCCGGCGGCAAGGCGAGCGCGGTGTTCGACTGGGCGCGGGGGCGGGGGCGGGCGTGTCTGCTGCTCGACTATTCGGGCTGCGGCGAAAGTTCGGGCGATTTCGCCCAGGGCACGCTGTCGCGCTGGCGCGAGGAGGTGCTGGCGGTGATCGACGCGCACGCGCTCGATCGGGTGGTGCTGGTCGGCTCGTCGATGGGCGGCTGGCTGATGCTGCTCGTCGGGCTTGCGCTCGGTGAGCGCCTTGCGGGCCTGGTCGGCATCGCCGCGGCGCCCGATTTCACCGACTGGGGCTATGACGACGCGCAGAAAGGCCGGCTGGCGCGGGGCGAGACCATTTTCGAGGACAATCCCTACGGGCCCGATCCCACCCCGACCCATGCCGGCCTTTGGGTGGACGGGCAGGCGAACCGGGTGCTCGGCGGCGGAATCGCGCTCGATTGCCCGGTGCGGCTGCTGCACGGGCAGGCGGATCCCGACGTGCCCTGGCAGGTCTCGCTGCAGCTGGCGGAGCGGCTGCGTTCAGCCGACGTGCAGGTCACGCTGATCAAGGACGGCGACCACCGCCTGTCGCGCGATGCGGACGTCGCGCTGCTGCTCCGCACCGTCGCGGAGCTGGCGGGGACGGACTGGAAGGCGTTCGATGTCGCTGCTGCTCGCGTTGCCGCTGATGCTTGCCCAGATCGGGCCGTTCACCCCGCCCGGCGGGGCGCCGGTCTCGCCGCTGCCGCCCGAGTTGCGGGACCGCCCCCAGTCCCAGAACCGTAAGCCTCGGCCGCAGGCCTCGCCGCCGCCCGCCGAGATTACCGCCGAGGCGCCGTCCACCGGCACCACCGAGTGCCTCAAGCACGCCGCCGCCGATCCGACTGCCGCGGTCGATCAGGCGCGGGCCTGGCGGGATGGCACGGCCGATGTCGAGCGCGCCGCCGCCGACTTGTGCCTGGGCACCGCGCTGTCCGAGCTGCAGCGCTTCGGCGAGGCGGAGGCGGCGTTCCTTGATGGCCGCCAGGCGAGCGAGGGCGCCCCGGCGCTGCGCGCGCGGCTGGGGGCGATGGCTGCCAACGCCGCGCTGGCGACCGGCGCGGCCGCGCGGGCGCTCGGCTTCCTCGACACCGCGAAGGCCGACCTCGGCGAGGCGCGCGACGGTCCGCTCTCCGCCGACATCGCGCTCGACCGCGCCCGCGCGCTGGTCGCGCTCGAGCGGCTGCCCGAGGCGGACGCCGCGCTCACCGAGGCGCGCACGCTGGCGCCGCAGAGCGCCGAGGCCTGGCTGCTCTCGGCCACGCTGTCGCGCCGGATGGACAAGCTCGCCGATGCGCAGGCGCGGATCGAGACGGCGGGCCGGCTCGCCCCGGCCGATGCTGCGGCCGCGCCCGAGATCGGTCTCGAAGCCGGGGTGATCGCGATGCTTTCGGGGCGCGAGGATGCCGCGCGCAAGAGCTGGCGCTCGGTCGTCGCCACCGCGCCGCGGAGCGCCGCGGCCGAAAGCGCGCGGCGCTACCTCGTCCAGATCGGCGACACGCCCGCCGCTGCGCCGGCGAGCGGTAGATAGGGGCGTTGCCCCTAATTCGATACGTTACGGATCGAAATGTTTAGTCGGCCATTGACCTCTCCGAAAGAATGGCCAAACCGGCGCGCATGAGCAATCCAGATCGCAGTGCGGACGTCGTCATCGTTGGGGCTGGGCATGGCGGAGCGCAGTGCGCGATCGCGCTGCGCCAGAACGGGTTTACCGGCAGCGTGGTCATCATCGGCCGCGAGCCCGAGCCGCCGTACGAGCGACCGCCGCTGTCGAAGGAATACTTCGCGCGCGAGAAGACCTTCGATCGCCTCTATATTCGTCCACCCCAGTTCTGGGAGGAAAAGCAGGTCGATCTGCTGCTGAGCACCGAGGTCACCGCGGTCGATCCGCAGACCAGGACGTTGACGCTCTCGGATGGCACCAGCTTCGGCTATGGCAACCTGGTCTGGGCGGCCGGCGGCGATCCGCGTCGGCTGTCGTGCCCCGGCTCGGACCTCTCTGGCCTGCACCCGGTCCGCACCCGCGAGGACTGCGACCGCCTGATGGGCGAGATCGACGGCGGCGTGAAGAACATCGTCGTGATCGGCGGCGGCTACATCGGGCTCGAGGCGGCGGCGGTGCTGACCAAGCTGGGCTGCAAGGTGACGCTGCTCGAAGCGCTGCCGCGCGTCCTCGCCCGCGTCGCCGGCGAGGAGCTGTCCGCCTTCTACGAGAAGGAGCACCGCGATCACGGCGTCGATTTGCGCACCGGCGTCGCGGTCGAGAGCCTCGAGGGCGTCGGCCGCGTCTCGGGCGTCAAGCTCGCTGACGGCACGGTGATCCCGGCCGAGGCGGTGATCGTCGGCATCGGCATCGTCCCCGCCGTCGGGCCGCTGATCCTTGCCGGCGCGGCGGGCGGCAACGGGCTCGACGTCGACGAATATTGCCGCACCTCGCTGCCCGACATCTACGCGATCGGCGACTGCGCCGCCTTCGCCTGCGACTATGCCGACGGCACGGTGATGCGGGTCGAATCGGTGCAGAACGCCAACGACCAGGCGACTTGCGTGGCCAAGGCGATCTGCGGCGATCTGCATCCCTATCATGCGTTCCCGTGGTTCTGGTCGAACCAGTACGACCTGCGGCTGCAGACCGCCGGGCTCTCGGTCGGCTACGACCAGACCGTGCTGCGCGGCGATCCGGCGGCGCGCAGCTTCTCGGTGGTGTACCTGAAGGCCGGCCGGGTGATCGCGCTCGACTGCGTCAACATGGTCAAGGACTACGTCCAGGGGCGCAAGCTGGTGGAGGGCAAAGTCAGCCCCGACCTCGCCCAGCTCGCCGACGCCAGTGTGCCGCTGAAGGAACTGGTGGGATAGCTTTTAATCCTCCCCGAGCTCGTCTCGGGGAGGATTTGAGTCAAGGAACCAGCACCGTGTCCGTCGCTTCGGGCAGGGTCAGCGGGTAGTCGAGCGTGTAGTGCAGCCCTCGGCTTTCCTTGCGGCGGAGCGCGGAGCGGACGATCAGGTCGGCGGTCTGCAGCAGGTTGCGCAGTTCGATCAGGTCGGTGGTCACGCGGAAGTGGCCGTAATAGTCCTCGACCTCGCCGGTCATCATCTGGATGCGGTGCTGCGCGCGTTCGAGCCGCTTGGTGGTGCGCACGATGCCGACGTAGTTCCACATGAAGCGCCGGATCTCGGTCCAGTTCTGCTTGATGACGACTTCTTCGTCCGAATCGGTGACGCGGCTCTCGTCCCAGGCGCGGACCGGGGGCGGGGCGTCGAAGGCGTCCCAGTGGTCGAGGATGTGCGCCGCCGCCGCCTCGCCGAAGACGAAGCATTCGAGCAGCGAGTTCGACGCCAGGCGGTTGGCGCCGTGCAGCCCGCTCTCGGTGCATTCGCCCGCCGCGTAGAGCCCGGGCAGGTCGGTGCGCCCGTCGAGGTCGATCAGGATGCCGCCGCAGGTATAGTGCTGCGCCGGCACCACCGGGATCGGCTGCCGCGTCATGTCGATGCCCAGGCCCAGCAGCTTCTCGTGGATCGTCGGGAAGTGCGCCTTCACGAAATCGGGCGGCTGGTGGCTGATGTCGAGGTGGACGCAATCGAGGCCGAGGCGCTTGATCTCGTGGTCGATGGCGCGGGCGACGATGTCGCGCGGGGCCAGCTCGGCGCGTTCGTCGAAGCGCGGCATGAAGCGCTCGCCGGCGCCGGGATGGCCGGGGGGGATCTTCAGGTGCCCGCCTTCGCCGCGCACTGCCTCGGTGATGAGGAAGTTCTTGACCTCGAGGTTGTAGAGGCAGGTGGGGTGGAACTGCATCATCTCCATGTTGGAGACCCGCGCGCCCGCGCGCCACGCCATCGCGATGCCATCTCCGGTGGCGCCGCGCGGCGCGGTGCTGAATTGATAGACGCGGCCCGCGCCGCCGGTGGCGAGCACGGTGGCGCGGGCGGTGTGCGCCTCGACCTTGCCGGTCGCCTCGTCGAGCGCATAGACGCCCCAGACCCGGCCCGAGCCCGAATAGCGCGCCTCGTGCCGCCCGGTGATCAGGTCGATGCAGCTTTGTCCCGGCAGCAGCGTGATGTTGGGATGGGCTTCGGCGGCGCGCAGCAGCGCCGATTGCACCGCCCAGCCGGTGGCGTCGTTCACATGGACGATGCGGCGGTGCGAATGGCCGCCCTCGCGGGTGAGGTGGAGCGCCGCGCCTCCGGACTCGTCGGCACCGTTGAACGGCACGCCGAGCGCGACCAGCCGGTCGATCGCGAGCGGCGCGCGTTCGATGACGAACTCGACCGTCTCCTGCCGGTTAAGCCCGGCGCCGGCGACCATCGTGTCGCGGATATGATCCTCGAAGGTGTCGCCCGCGTCGAGCACGGCGGCGATGCCGCCCTGGGCCCAGGCGGTCGAGCCGCCGGTCAGGCCGCCTTTGGCGAGGACCAGGACCTTTCGCTGGTCGGCCAGCGCCAGCGCGGCGGTCAGCCCGGCCGCGCCCGACCCGACGACGATCACGTCGTGGCTCATCGGCGGCGCTCCGGGCGGCGGTGGGGGGCTTGGTGGTCGATCACGCCGGGGACATTGGCGGGGAGTTCGCCGTTTGGGAAGTCCGCCCCGTGATATCGCGGGGCGGATGGTACCGCTTGCTGGTTGTTGCGGCCTTATTGGTTGTTGTGGCCGGGGCCGCCGCCCGAGAAGGCATCGGAGATCGAGCAGGCCGCCGGGCCGAGGATGACGACGAACAGCACGGGCAGGATGAACAGGATCAGCGGCACGGTCATGATCGCCGGCAGGCGCGCGGCCTTTTCCTCGGCGCGCATCATGCGCTCGTTGCGGAACTCGGCGGAGAGCACGCGCAGGGCCGAGGCGAGGGGGGTGCCGTAGCGCTCGGTCTGGATCATGGTGGTGACCACGCCTTTCACCGAGTCCAGGTTGACGCGCCAGGCCAGGTTCTCGAAGGCCTGGCGGCGTTCGGTGAGGAACGAGAGTTCGATGGAGGTCAGCGAGAATTCCTCGCCCAGTTCCGGATAGGCGCGGCCCAGCTCGCGGGAGACGCGCTCGAAGGCGGCGTCGACGGTGAGGCCGGCCTCGGCGCAGATCACGAGGAGGTCCAGCGCGTCCGGCAGGCCCTTGCGGATCGCGTCGGTACGCTTGGTGACCATGTTCTGGATGAAGACGTCCGGCCCCTTGTACCCGGCCAGCAGCGCGCCGGCGAAGGCCATGAACTTCTTGAAGCTGCTCCACTCGGGAAAATAGTTGATCACGTAGATCACGGCCACGGCCGTGAGGCCGAGCACGATCGGGGCGACCATGCGGGCGAAGACCACCGCGACCGCCCATTCCTTGTTGCGGATGCCGGCCTGGGCGAGCTTCTGCTCGATTTCCTTGAGCTGGCTCTCCTGCAGGACCTTCAGCGAGCCGAGGATCTCACCCAGCTTGTCGGTCGTGTCGTTGCGCCGGATGACGCTCTGGCGCTTGCGGGCGGTGGTGACGATGCCGGCCTTCAGGGCCTCGCGCCGCTGGTTGAGCGACTTGACGCGCTTGGCCATCGGATCGCGCACGGTCACGGCGGCATAGATCGCCAGCATCGTCGCGAAGGCGGCGACGGCGGCCAGCAGGGTACCGACCATGATGACGTCGAAGCCGAGGAGCGTCGGGCCGGATTCTTCGATCATGTCTTGCCGTTCCCTCCGCTCAGATCTCGAAGCTGACCATCTTGGCCATGACGAAGGCGCCGATGGCCATCCAGATGAAGCCGCCGATGCCGGCGACGGTAAGGCGCTCGTCGATGAAGAACTTGCCGATGTAGCCCGGATTGATCCACCAGATCATGCCGAAGACCAGGAAGGGCAGGGCGCCCACGATATAGGCCGAGGCCTTGGATTCCGAGCTCATCGCGCGGA
>DASVMK010000002.1:0-43240 GCA_036384395.1 Novosphingobium sp. | reverse complement strand
ATCGGCGGCCGTTACCTCGACCGGTTCGCGCTGCGCGACGGTGAATGGCGGATCGCCGGCCGGACGATGCTCTATGACTGGTTCCAGGATTGGGGCGCGGCGATCGACTGGTCGCAAGGTGTGATGGGCCTGCCCTTCTCCTCCCCGCATTTCTCCGGCCGCGCGGTCGGCGACTGGAGCGAACGCTTCTTCGCAGGTGCCGCATGACCGCGCCCTTGGCGGGCAAGGTCGCCCTCGTCACCGGCGCCAGCCGCGGCATTGGCCGGGGCATCGCACTGGTCCTCGCCGAGCAGGGCGCGACCGTCTATGTCACCGGCCGCACCGTGGCGGCGGGCAGCCACCCTCTCCCCGGCACCGTCGGCGAGACGGCGGCGCAATGCAGCGAGCGCGGCAGGGCCAGCGGCGGCGCGGGCATCGCCGTGGCGGTCGATCACGGCGACGACGCGCAAGTCGCGGCGCTGTTCGCGCAAATCGAGCGCGATCACGGCCGGCTCGACCTCCTCGTCAACAACGCCTTCCAGCTCTCCGAGGATCTGGTCGAGCCCAAGGGCTTCTGGGAAAAGCCTTTGTCCAACACCGAAATGTTCCAAGTCGGGCTGCGCTCGAACTACGTCGCCGCCTGGCACGCGGCGAAGATCATGGTGCCCCAGCGTTCGGGGCTGATCGTGGCCATCGGCGGCTATGCCGGGGTCAGCTATACCTACGGCGTGGTGTTCGGCACGGCGAAGTCGGGCGTCGACCGCATGACCCGCGACATGGCGATCGAGCTGCAACCGCACGGCGTCGCCACGGTCTCGCTGTGGCAGGGCCTGACGATGACCGAACGGGCCGAGCACAACCTCGCCCATATCCCCGGCCTCCAGGGTGGCGCGGCGACGCGAATGGAGGACCGCTCCTCGGTCGAGCATCCGGGCCGCGTCATCGCCGCGCTCGCCGCCGATCCGGCGGTGATGCGACGCTCGGGCGGTACGTTCATCACCGCGGAAGTCGCGCAGGACTATGGTATCGTCGATATCGACGGCCGCACGATTCCCTCGCTGCGCGAGCGGCGCGGATCGCCGATCTGGCGGCCGATCGCGGAGGAGAAGTAGAACATGGACGTGCATCGGCTGGCTCGGCTGGAAACACTGCTCGATCGCCAGGACATCCTCGACTGCCTGACGCGGATGAGCCGGGCGACCGACCGCTTCGACCGCGAACTGTTCCTCAGCGCCTTCCACCCTGACGCGACGATCGCCGCCGGCCCCTTCGTCGGCGGCCCCGAAGAACTCTACGACTGGTCGCGCGAGCTGCAGGAAAGCGCGCACGAGGCCACCCATCACGCGCTGCTCAACCACAGCTGCGAGATTGACCGCGACGAGGCGCATGCCGAAACGTACTACCTCTACGTGGCGCGCAATGCGAACGGCACCAACCTGCTCGCCGGCGGGCGCTATCTCGACCGCTTCCAGCGCCGCGACGGCAACTGGCGGATCTTCGTGCGCAACAACCTGATCGAATGGACCAGCGTCGTGCCGGCGACGGCGATTCCGGTCGATGTCGCGGACGCCGGGGTCAACGGCCTCCCCGCGCGCGGCCGCGACGATCCCTCCTACGCCCGCCCGCTCGTCAATCGGCGCGCGCGCCAGATGCCTGCCTGGTAGGCCGTTCGCCGGCGGCCCGCCCGAAGATTGCTTTTCGGCGCTTTGGCGGTATATGGGCCGTGAACGCCCCGGCCCGTGCTCTCCCGCGCAAGCCGGGGCTTGGCTTTTCTGACACCCGAGGAATTCGCATGTCCCGTCGCCGCCAGATCTACGAAGGCAAGGCCAAGATCCTCTACGAAGGCCCCGAGCCGGGCACGCTGATCCAGTACTTCAAGGACGACGCCACCGCCTTCAACGCTCAGAAGAAGGGCACGATCCAGGGCAAGGGCGTGATCAACAATCGCATCAGCGAATACGTCTTCACACGGCTGAACCACATCGGCATCCCGACGCACTTCATCCGCCGCCTCAACATGCGCGAACAGCTCGTCCGCCAGGTAGAGATCATCCCGATCGAAGTGGTCGTGCGCAACGTCGCCGCCGGCTCGATCAGCAAGCGGCTCGGCATCCCCGAGGGCGAGGCGCTGCCGCACACGCTGATCGAATACTACTATAAGGACGACGCGCTGGGCGATCCGCTGATCGCCGAAGAGCACATCGCCTGCTTCGGCTGGGCCTCGAACGAGGAGATGCAGGACATCTCGGCGATGGCCATCCGCGTGAACGATTTCATGTGCGGCATGTTCGCGGCGATCAACATCCGCCTGGTCGACTTCAAGCTCGAGTTCGGGCGCATCTGGGACGGCGACTACAGCCGCGTGATCCTGGCCGACGAGATCAGCCCCGACGGCTGCCGCCTGTGGGACATGACCACCGGCGAGAAGCTCGACAAGGACCGCTTCCGCCGCGACCTCGGCGGCGAGGAAGAGGCTTACCAGGAAGTCGCCCGCCGCCTCGGCCTGCTGCAGGACGACTCCTCGCCCAGCGAAGTCGCCGACCTCACCGCGCACCGGAAGCTGCGGGGCAAGTAAGCTCCTCATTCCTCCCCGAGCTTGTGTCGGGGAGGTGGCAGTCGCGCAGCGACTGACGGAGGGGTGTCGCAAGCCCCCTCCACCACCGCCTTCGGCGGCGGTCCCCCTCCCCGAGCAAGCTCGGGGAGGAACTTAGCTCACAACCCCACCCGCTTCAGCGCCTGGTCGAGGTCGCCGATCAGGTCCTCGGGATCTTCCAGCCCGACGCTGATCCGCAGCATGTTCTCGCTCACGCCCATGTCCGCGCGCACTTGCGGCGTCAGGCTCGAATGCGTGGTCGAAGACGGGTGGGTGATCAGCGACTTGGTGTCGCCGATGTTGTTCGAGATGTCGATCAACTCCAGCCCGTCGAGCACGCCATGCGCCGCGGGCCGCCCGCCGTCGATCTCGAACGAGAAGATCGATCCCGCCGCGGCCATCTGGCTCATCGCCAGCTCGTGCTGCGGGTGGCTCGGCAAGCCGGGATGCAGCACCTTCGGCAGCCGGCTTTCCAGGAAGCGGGCGACCTTGATCGAATTCTCCGCCTGCTTGACCGCGCGCAGCTCGAGCGTCTCCAGCCCCTTCAGCACCACCCAGGCGGCGAACGGCGAGAGCGTCGGCCCGGTGTTGCGCTGGAACGGCAGCAGCACGTTGTTGATGAAGTCGGCCGAGCCGGCGACGGCGCCAGCCAGCACCCGGCCCTGCCCGTCCATCAGCTTGGTCGCGGCATAGGCGACGACGTCGGCGCCCAAGTCGAGCGGGCGTTGCAGCGCCGATGTCGCGAAGGCGTTGTCGACCACCGAACGGATGCCATGCTCGCGCGCCAGCGCGCAGACCGCACGGATATCGACCACGTCCATCGTCGGGTTGGCCGGCGTCTCGAAGAAGAACACCTTGGTGTTCGGCTTGATCGCCCGCTTCCAGGCGTCGAGATCGCGGCCGTCGACCGGCGTGCATTCGATGCCGAAGCGCGGCAGCAGGTTGTCGGTCACCCAGCGCGTCGGCCCGAAGGCGGCGCGGGCGATCACCATGTGGTCGCCCGCGGAAAGCTGACACAGCATCGAGGCGGTCATCGCCGCCATCCCCGAAGCCTGGACGCGGCAGGCCTCGGCCCCGTCCATCAGCGCGATCCGCTCTTCCAGCATCTGCACGCTCGGGTTCTGCGTGCGCGAATAGGTCATCCCCGGCGCCTCGCCGGCGAAGCGCGCCGCCGGCGTCGCCGCGTCGTCGTAGCTGTAGCCCGAGGTCAGGTAGATCGCCTCGCTGGTCTCGCCCTGCTCCGAACGCCAAGTGCCGCCGCGCACCGCGCGCGTGGCCGGGCGCCATTTCGAGGTGATCGAGCGGTTCTGTCCGGTGTCGCGTTTCATGGGGGCGGCTTTACGGGGGGGCATGCCCCCTTGCAACCCGTCGCCCCGGCGAAGGCAGGGGCCCAGATAACGGAAGCGCTCCGGACGGCACGCTCGCATCGACAAGGAGAGCGTATATAGGCCCCTGCCTTCGCGGGGGCGACGGGACTTGAGTTTTGGCGCTTGGCCGCTATCCGCGTCCGCATGCCGCTAGCCCCGACCCGCGAAAAAGACCCGCTCGACTGGACGGCGGTGATCGCGGTGTTCTTCCTGGCGCTGGTCTGGCACCGGCTCGGCATCCCGTCGAAGATCTACTTCGACGAGGTCCACTACGTTCCCGCCGCCCGGAAACTGCTCGCGCTCAAGAGCAACAATCCCGAGCACCCGTTGCTCGGCAAGGAGATCATAGCCGCGGCCATCCGCCTGCTCGGCGACAAGCCGCTCTATTGGCGCGTCCCCTCGGCGCTGTTCGGCACGCTGGGGTTCTTCGCCTTCGGGCGGCTGCTGTGGCACGCCTCACTCAGCCGCTTCGCGACGCTGGCCGGGTTGCTCCTGCTGGCGACGAGCTTCGCCTGGTTCATCCAGAGCCGTATCGCCATGCTCGACATGGTCATGGCGAGCTTGGGCATGATGGCGCTGTGGATGTTCGCCGCGGCCATGCGCCATCCAACGCAAGGGCGCTGGCGGCTCGCGGTCACCGGCCTGTGCCTGGGCCTGTCGCTCGGCGCCAAGTGGTCCATCGCGCCGATCGCCGTGCTGCCGGGACTGCTGTTCCTGGTGCTCAAGATCAAGGACAACGGCAAGCACTTCCTCACCGCGCGCCAGGGCGGCCCGGTGCCGGGCATCACCTTGATCGAGGCGGCGTTCTGGCTGGGGAGCGTGCCGCTCTTCGCCTATTGGGCGACGTTCCTGCCCGCCTTCTACTACACCGACCGGCCGATCTCGCCCTGGCACATGGTCGAGCACCATCGCTACATGCTGCAGCTGCAGGACAGCGTGAAGAAGCTGCACCCCTATCGCTCGGTATGGTACCAGTGGGTCTTCAACTGGCGGGCAATCTGGTATCTCTACGAGAAGGTCGACGGCTTCCAGCGCGGCGTGCTGCTGGTGGGCAATCCCTTCACCATGCTCGCCGGGCTGCCGGCGCTGCTGTGGTGCCTCTGGGCGGGCATCTGGCGCAAGCGCCGCGACGCGCTGGCCTTCGCGCTGCTCTATGGGGCCAGCCTGGCGCTGTGGATCTTCAGCAACAAGCCGATCCAGTTCTACTACCACTATCTGCTGCCCGGCACATTTCTGATGGCCTGCCTGGCGCTGGCGCTGGCCGAGATGGAGCGCAAGGGCGGCCGCTGGCGTAAGGCCAGCTGGGCCGCACTGGCGCTGGCGGCGGCGATGTTCGTCTATTTCTATCCGATCCTGTCGTCCGCCAAGCTCTACGAGGGGCGGCCGGCGTACTTATGGTGGATGTGGCTGGATAGCTGGCGGTAGCAAGCGGAAGAAAATTGGTTCGCGCGAAGGCGCGAAGAGGTGGTGTGACGCCGCAGGCGTCTTTTCTTCGCCGAATCCGTTCGATGGGAAAGCGGCTTCGCCGCAGGGCGCTATTTCTTCGCGCCTTCGCGTCTTGCCCGAAGGGCCCTCAAATTTCCGAGGAACGGACGGCTCAATACCGCCCCCACACAAACTTCGAGCTCAGCGCGAAGTTCCACACCGATCCCAGAACGATGCCGGTGATCACCGCCGCCACGTCGTGGAAGCCCATGCTCTTGAGCGCCGCCGCCGAGCCGACGTTGGTCAGCAGGCCGAGCGAGCAGGTCACCGCGAACTTGGCCCAGCCGCGCACGAGCGGCACGAAGCCGCGCAGGCGCTTGTCGGAATAGGTCAGTTCGTTGTTGAGCACGAAGTTGAAGGTCATCGCGACAATCGCGGCGATGCTGTTGGCGATGTTGAACGCGGCGCCCTTCGACCAGTGGCCATAGACGAAGTGCTCGCCCATGATCAGGCCTTGCACCGCCCAGAGCACCGCGAGCTGCACCACGACGCCCATCGCGCCGACGGTGCCGAACAGCGCGAAGCGCGTGGGAATGATCCGGCCCAGCCAGCGGTCGTAGAGGCCGACGAGGAATTCGAAGGCGATCGTGCGATCCAACTTGCTTTCCCCTTCGGCGCGCGCCGCGAAGGCGAGCGGGAATTCCTTGACGCGCAGCGCGGTGTCCACGGTCGCCATGATATCGAGCAGGATCTTGAAGCCGACGCCCGACAGGCGGTGCGCGTCGGCGCGCAGCGTCTCGGCGCGCAGCAGGAAATAGCCGCTCATCGGGTCGGTCAGCTCGACCCCGGTGAGCTTGCGGGCCAGCGCGTTGGCGATGCCTGAGGCCTTCTCGCGCTTGGGCTGGTTCCATGCCTCGGTGCTGGCTCCCTCGGCGAAACGCGAGGCGACGGCGACGTCGTAGTCACCGCTCTGCACCGCTGCGAGCATGCCGGGCAGCAGCGCCGGATCGTGCTGGTGGTCGGCGTCCATCACCGCCACGAACGGCGCGGCGGTCGCCAACATGCCCTCGATCGCCGCCGAAGCCAGCCCGCGGCGGCCAATCCGCTCGACCACGCGCAGGCGCGGATCCTCCAGGCTGATCGCGCGCGCTTCGTTGGCGGTGCCGTCGGGGCTGTTGTCATCCACGACGATCGCTTCCCAGCGGATGCCGGCGAGCGCCTTGTCCAGCCGCTCGACCATCGAGCGCAAATTCTTGCGCTCGTTGAAGGTCGGCAGGACGACCGCGAGTTGCAGCGTCATGCGGGCCGCCTCACAGCCGCTCGAGCACCGCATCGCCAATCGCGGCGGTGCCGTGGCTGCCGCCGAGGTCGCCGCCCTTGATCCCGTCGGCAAGCGCCCTGGCCACCGCATGCTCGATCCGCCGCGCCTCGGCTTCGAGGCCGAAGCTGTGGCGCAGCAGCATGGCGGCCGAAAGGATCGTCGCCATCGGGTTCGCCAGCCCCTTGCCGGCGATGTCGGGCGCCGAACCGTGGATCGGCTCGTAGAGACCCAAAACTTGACCATTGGGCGAGCCTTCTGACAACGAGGCCGACGCGAGCAGGCCGATCGAGCCGACGCACATGCTCGCCTGGTCGGAGAGGATATCGCCGAACAGGTTGCCGGTGACGATCACGTCGAACTGACCGGGGTTCTTGACCAGCTGCATCGCCGCGTTGTCGACGTACATGTGGCTCAATTCGACCTCGGGGTATTCCTTGGACACCTCGATCACCACATCGCGCCACAGCTGCGAGGTTTCGAGGACGTTGGCCTTGTCGACCGAGCACAGCCGCTTGCTCCGGCCTTGGGCCGCGCGGAAGGCGACATGCGCGATGCGGCGCACCTCGTCCTCGGCATAGGACATGATGTCGTAGCCCTCACGCCGGCCATCGGGCGTGGTGCGCATGCCCTTCTCGCCGAAATAGACGTCGCCGTTGAGCTCGCGCACGATCAGCAGGTCGATCTCGCGCGCCACTTCGGGGCGCAGCGTGGTCAGGTCCTCGAGCCCGCGGAACACCGTGGCCGGGCGCAAGTTGGCGAACAGGCCGAGTTCCTTGCGCAGGCCCAAAATCGCCTGCTCGGGCCGCAGTGCGCGTTCGAGGTGGTCGAGCGTGAAGTCGCCGACCGCACCGAACAGGATGCCGCCCACCGACTTGGCGATCGCGATCGTTTCGGCCGGCAGCGGGTGGCCGTGCTTGCGATAGGCCGCGCCGCCGACGTCGCCTTCGACCAGTTCGAGGCCGGGCAAATCGAGCGCCCGCAGCACGCGCACCGCTTCGGCCGTCACTTCAGGGCCGATGCCGTCACCGGCGAAAACCGCGATCCTCATGGATTAACTACCCTTCAATACGCCGTCAGATACGCCGTCAGATATACAGTCAGATATACAGTCAGATTCTGGCCAGCCGCTCGCGCAGCATGGCGCGCGCCGCCATAACATCGCCGCGCCGTTCGGCAAGCGGGTAGCGCGTCAAGGGGGCAGTCAGGCGATCGAATGTGTGCAGCACGCCAGCCCAGTCGGCCGGATCGGGCCGTGCGATCTCCGATCCGTAGCCCAGTTCGCGCAACAGCAGGAGTTCGTAGCCGATCAGCGCCGGCACCCAGCCGCGCGCCGAAGGGGCATGGCAGACCGCGTCGAGCAGCGCCGAAAGTGCGGCGTGGAGCGCGGGAAAAGGCTGGCGTTCGGGCAGCGCCGCGGCGGTGAGCGCGGTGACCCAGCCGATCGCCGCGGCGGGCAGCGGCTCGGTCAGCCAGGGCGCGCGGCTGTCGAGCAGTTCGACCCGCGCGAACGGCAGCATGCTTTCGGACCGCGCGCGCAGCTCGGCCTCGACCGTGTTGCCAGGGATCAGCACGGGACGAAGCTGCCGCCCGCGCGCACCCGCGACATAGCCGGCGACGAGGCCATGCTCGGCGGTCAGCAGCCGCGCCACCGCGCCGGTCTCGCCGTGCGGGCGCAGGGCGCAAACGATGGCGGGCGCGCGGAAGTGCATCGGTTGGATGTGGCGGGAGCCGGCGAAAGACTCAAGCTCCTCCCCGGCACGGGGAAGAACGGCTGGTCAGGGCTTGTGCGGCCCTCGCGCGGCGAGCTGTACTTCCAGCGCATCGATGCGCGCCTTCAGCGCGTCGTTCTCGTCTCGCGCCTTGGCCGCCATCGCCTTGACCGCGTCGAACTCCTCGCGGCTGACGAAGTCGAGCCCGCCGAGCGTTTCCTTCAGGCGTTCGCGCGCGCCGTCGCGCGCCTCGCGGGTCACACCGGCCAGTGTGCCGGCGGCGCTGTTCATCAGCTTGACGAAGTCGGCGATCAGGGGGTTTTCGCTCTGCATGGCGGCTAGATGGTCGCCCGCGCGCCGGCGCACAAGCCCCTTTATAGCGGGATTCGCTGCACCGGCCGCGCGACCGCGTACCCCTCGGCATAGGGATTGGCGGCGAGGAACTGCCAGGTCAGCAGCGTCGCGAAGAGGATCCAGGCGAGATAGGGCACCAGCAACAGCGCCGCGACCGGCCGCACGCGCCAGAACAGCGCGATCGTGACGATCACCGCGATATCGAGCAGCGCGATCAGCGCCAGCGCGCCGGTTATCTGGTGACCGGCGAAGAACAGCGGGCTCCAGGCGAGGTTGAGCACGAGCTGGACCGCGAAGGCGATCAACGCCGCATGCCGGCCCGAAGCGCCGCGGGCCGAGGCGACCATCGACACCGCCACGCCTATCAGCACGTAGAGCACGGTCCAGACCACGCCGAAGGTCTGCGGCGGCGGATAGAGCGACGGCTTGACCAGCCCGTCGAACCAGGGATTGCCCGGCCCGCTACCGGCGAGGACGCCCGAAAGCAGCCCGAGCAGCACGACGCCCGGCACCAGAAACAGGGCCCAACGCATAAAGGCACCGCGCAGCTGCGCGGCTGAGGCAAGCTCGGTCATTCGGCGGATTGCTCCGAATCGAATCCAATTCCGGCAAGACCTTGGCGGGCGATGCGCCCCTGCGCAATGGGACGAATGGAAGCGGCGGCGCGCCGATTTGTCCCGCAATTACACCCTACTGGCCGAAATCAGGAACTCGACGTTGCCTTCTGGGCCGGTGATCGGGCTCTCCGAGATGCCCTGAACCGCCCAGCCGATGCCCTCAAGCCAGCCCCGCACCTCGCCGCAGACGCGCGCGTGGAGTTCGGGATCGCGCACCACCCCGCCCTTGCCGACCTCGCCGCGCCCGACCTCGAACTGCGGCTTGATCAGCGCGACGAGCTGGCAGCGCGGCGCTGCCAGGCGCAGCGGCACCTCGAGCACTTTAGCAAGGCCGATGAAGCTCGCGTCGCAGACCACCCAGCCGCACGGCGCGTCGATCTGGTTAGGAGTCAGCACGCGCGCGCTGGTCTGTTCGAGCACGGTGACGCGCGGGTCCTGCCGCAGCTTCCAGGCGAGCTGGTTGGTGCCCGAATCGACCGCGAAGACCCGCGCCGCGCCGCGGCTCAGCAGCACGTCGGTGAACCCGCCGGTCGAGCTGCCGATGTCCATCGCCGTCGCGCCGGTCGGATCGAGGCCGAAGTGGTCGAGCGCGTGGGCGAGCTTGATGCCGCCGCGCGAGACCCAGGGATGATCGCGGCCGCGCACCTCGATCGGAGCATCCTCGGGCAGCGTCTGGCCCGCCTTGGCGAGCTTGGTCTCGCCCGAAAACACCAGACCCGCCAGCACCAGCGCCTGCGCGCGGGCACGGCTCTCCGCCAGCCCGCGCGCGACGAGCAGCTGGTCGAGCCGCACTTTGGCGACTTTGGGGGCGACTTTGGGGGCGACTTTGCGCCGAAGCGCGGCAGGAGCGGTCGGGTGTGGGTTTTCGGGGGCGGTCATGCGGCACGCGGGGGTTGTCGGGACTGGCGCCTCATTCCATACGAAGGCGATGAAGGCAATTCATCGGCCCCGCGCCACTCTCCACTTCAGCGCCGCCGCAGTCCTGGCGCTTGCGCTTGCCGGCTGCTCCGCGCCCCGCATGATCCCGAGCGCAACCCCGTCGCCGGCCTCCGCGCCCCGGCCGGGCCCCGCGACACCCTCCGCATCGACCGTCCCGCCCCCTGCGAACTGGCAGGACGCCCCCGCCACGCCCGGCGACTGGACCTGGTCGGCCGAAGGCGGGCGTTCGGTCGCGCGCTTCGGCGATGGCGTGCTGACGTTGACCTGCGACCGCGCCGCCGGTGCCGTCACGCTCGCCCGCCGTGGACAGGCAGCGTCGTCCTCGGCGCTCACCGTCCGCACCACCAGCATCAGCCGCGTGCTGAGCGCCACGCCGAGTCCCGGCGCCGGCGCGATCGCCGTCGGCTTCATCCCGCGGGACTCGCTGCTCGACGCGATCGCCTTCAGCCGCGGCCGCTTCGCGGTCGAGTCGCCCGGCCAGCCGACGCTTTACGTGCCGAGTTGGCCCGAAATCAGCCGGGTCGTCGAAGACTGCCGCTGAGAAAACTGGCGTTGAGAAAGACTGGCGCTGAGTCGGTGTCGATCTGGCGATGAGAGGGAAGTTGCCCACAGAATAGCGGCGCGAAGTGACAATTCTGACGGGGAAAAAAAGGAATGCAAGTCTTGTTGTGAGCCGCGGACTGCTCCACATATCATGACAAGGCCGGAGCGGTGTTCCGAAAACGCCGAGCGCCAAACCGGTCCCAGCCGTTCCCAGAACGGCGACCTGGCTTAACAGCGCGAAAGGAGGTGATCCGATGTCTCATGGTCCAGCAGAGAGGTCGGTAACCCGCAGCGCGGAGCACTATCGCTGAATACCACAGGTAAGCGATAGAGGCTTCGTAAGCGGCACTTCCGGCCGCTGACCATGCGAAGGGCCGTGCCGGACTTCCGGTGCGGCCCTTCTCATTTCGATACTTCCAATACGGCAAGTATTCGCGTTTCGTATTTGGCAAGACCGGCATCGCGGCTGTATCGGCCGAATGCCCATGCAGACCGAAAGCGAGACCTCCACCGACACCGGCACCGGCACGATCTATCGCAGCGCCGCGCTCGCGGTGGCGCTGACTTGGGCGCTGCGGCTGATCGGCCTCGTTTCCGCGCTCGTCCTCGCCCGGCTGCTCTCGCCGCGCGACTTCGGCATCATCGCCATCGCCGCCGCCGTGGTCGCGCTGGTCGATATGCTCGGCGCGCTGGGCTTGCGCCAGGCGCTGCTCAGGATCGCTCAGCCCGAGCGCGCGCATCTCGACACCGCCTGGACCATCCAGGTCGTCTCGATGACGCTGCTGGGCGGCGTGTTGCTGGTGCTGGCGGCGCCCGTGGGCGCGTTCTTCGCCCGGCCCGAGCTGCCGCCGGTGATCGCGCTGCTGTCGCTCAGCTTCGTGTTCTACGGGCTCGAGAACGTCGGCATCGTCGAGTTCGACCGCAGCTTCCAGTTCGGGCGCGACTTGCGCATGCGGCTGACAGTGCGGCTGCTCGGCCTGGCCGGCACGGTGACGGCGGCGCTGCTGCTGCGCTCGTACTGGGCGCTGGCGATCGGCATGGTGCTGACCGCGGCGCTCCACGCGGCCGCCTCGTACCTGTTCCACCCCTATCGCCCGCGGCTGTCGCTGGCCAAGCGCTCGGAACTGCTGGTCGTCTCGGGCTGGATGTTCCTCGCTTATGCGATGCAGGTGGTCCAGCACCAGTCGGAGCGGCTGATCCTCGGCCGCGTCGCCAGCCCTTCGATGCTCGGCTTTTATGCGTTCAGCAAGGACCTGGCCTCGATCTTCACGATGGAACTGGCGACGGCGCTCAACCGCGTGACCTTCGTCAGCACCGCGCGGCGTGAGGGCGCGCTCGACACCGCGCCCGAGCGGCCGGCGCTGCTGCTGGGCGCCTACGCGATGATCGCCGCGCCGTTCGGGCTCGGCCTGGCCGCCGTGGCCGAACCGGCGCTGGCGGTGTTGTTCGGCCACCAGTGGCTCGGCGCCGCGCCGTTTCTGCGCCTGATCGCGCCCGCCTCGGCTTGTTACGCGGTGCATGCGCTGGTGATCTCGACCCTGCAGGCCGGCGGCCTCGCGCGCGGCGCGGCGCTGTTGTCGAGCGGCGGCGCGGTGACGATGGCCGGCGGGTTGGCGGCGGCGGGCGCGGCCGGGCAGGACGCGCCGACGCTCGCGGCCGTCGCGCTGGCGGTCAACGTCGCGCTGCTGCTGGTCGGCGCGCTGGTCCTGGCCCGGATCGCCCGTGCGCGTCTCGTGCCCCTGCTCGCGGCGATCGCCCGGCCGTTCGCCGCCGCCGCCGCGATGTACGCGCTGGTCGGCATGGCGAGTCCGGTCAGCGGTTCGGCAGCGATCGACCTGGTGGCGAGCGCCGCGCTTGGCGCCTTCGCCTACCCCCTTTTCACGCTTGCGATCTGGGGGGTCCTGGGCCGCCCCGCAGGTGCCGAACGCGCCGTGCTCGACCAGGTCCAGCGCTTCGCCCGATCCTCGCGCGGCACATAGAAACAATCCAGCAACCATCTGCTGTGAAACAATAAATTACGGAAAAATGAGCTGATCGCCAGGCGCCCAGCGCGTATGGGCGGCGGATGCCCAGCATGCTGTCGCTCAAGGTGATCGGAATGGCGGGACTGGCATCCTATGCCGTCGCCTATGTCTGCGCCCGGCGCCGGCACGTCGCCTATCATCGCTACAAGCTGATCCGCATCGCCGCCGCCGACTTGCCCGACATGCCGCGCGGATACAGCGCCCGCGTGCTGAGCCCGGCCGAACTCGCACGCCACACCATCGACGTCGGCCCGGACGCGCAAGCCGAACGCTTTCGCGCCGGCCTCGCCTGCCTCGGCACGTTCGACCGGGCGGGCGCGCTGGTCGGCGTCGCCTGGATGGCGCGCGCCGCGCACCGCGAGCACGATCTGCACGTCCGCTACGTCCTGCCGGACAACGCCGCCTGGGACACGGGCATGTGGATCCCCGAGGACAAGCGCATGGGGCGCGCCTTCGCCGCGGTCTGCGCCGCGATCAAGCAGTGGCTGCGCGAACAGGGTCTCGACTGCTCGATGAGCAGCATCGCCGACTACAACGTGTCCTCGATCCTCGCGCACCGGCGGCTCGGCTCGGTGCGGATGCGCTACGTGACGGTCCTGCGCATCGGCCGGTTCCAGTTCACGCTCGGCGCCCGCCCGCGCTTCTGCGTCGTCGGGCGGACACCGATGCCGGCGGTGACGCTGCCCTAGCGCGCCTGCGTGGCAGCCATGCCCAGAACCGCGACCGGGCGCACTGCCGGCTGGCCTCGCGCGCGGCTGTCATCTGGCGAAGGCCCGCCTCGCGGGTGGGAACGAGGTCGGCGATGACGCCCGATTCGCTGCATGGACATCGGGCCTCGCGGGTGCGCTAATCCCGCGATTTCGCATCTCGGACAGCGCTAACCCCTTCCCTCCTCCCGCGTTTGGCCTTATCCGAAGGATTGCGCGCTCACTTTCCATAAATTTCTTTTTCATTGCAGTAGGCGTAATTTTTGTTCAAAGACGCCCACCATCAGACGAAGAGGCCTTTTGTCATGGCGACCCTCGCCGCATCGCAGATCGACTTTGCCCGATTGGCTCACCCGGCGCCCACCGATGCGGCGCGCCGTGAGGAAATCTTGGCAAACCCCGGTTTCGGCACCTTTTTCACCGACCATATGGTGTCGATCGATTGGTCCGAAGACCGCGGCTGGCACAGCGCCACGGTCGGCCCGCGCCAGCCGATCGCGCTCGATCCCGCCTGCGCGGTGCTGCATTATGCGCAGGAGATCTTCGAAGGGCTGAAGGCTTACAAGCAGGCCGACGGCAGCGTCTCGCTGTTCCGCCCCGGCGCCAACGCGGCGCGGTTCAACGCCTCGGCCCGGCGGCTGGCGATGCCCGAGCTGCCCGAGGCGACCTTCATCGAATCCGTGCGCCAGCTCGTCGCCGCCGACCGCGACTGGATCCCGACGGCCGAGGGCAGCTCTCTATACTTGCGGCCCTTCATGTTCGCTTCCGAGGCGTTCCTCGGCGTGCGCCCGGCCAAGCAGTACAAGTATCTCGTGATCGCCAGCCCCGCGGGCTACTACTTCAAATCGGGCGCGCCGGCGGTGTCGATCTGGGTCAGCACCTACACGCGCGCCGCGCCGGGCGGCACCGGCGCCGCCAAGTGCGGCGGCAACTACGCCGCCAGCCTTGTGCCCCAGGCCGAGGCGATCGAGCGCGGCCACGACCAGGTCGTGTTCCTCGATGCCGCCGAGCATCGGTGGATCGAGGAACTGGGCGGCATGAACCTCTACTTCGTGTTCGACGACGGCACGCTCGTCACGCCGCCGCTCAGCGGCACGATCCTGCCCGGCATCACCCGCGACTGCCTGCTCACCCTCGCCCGCGAGGAAGGGCTGACGGTGAAGGAAGAACGCTACGGCATCGACCAGTGGCGTGCCGATGCCCAATCGGGTCGGTTGGTCGAAAGCTTCGCTTGCGGCACCGCGGCGGTGGTCACGCCGGTGGGCCAGGTCTCCAGCCACGAGGGCAGCTTCACCATCGGCTCGGGCGGCCCCGGCCAGCTCACCCAGAAGCTGAAATCGCGCCTCGTCGCGATCCAGCGCGGCGCCGCGCCCGATCCGCACGGTTGGGTGATGAAGCTCGACTGACACCGGCGCCCGCCCCCTTGCGGCGGGCGAGGCGAGACCCCACTCTCGGGCGCTGCCTGTAGAATGGAGCTGCCCGATGTCCGATCCCCACCGTTATGTGCCGCCCCGCGTCTGGACGTGGGAGCGCCCCAGCGGCGGCGAGTTCGCCAACATCAACCGCCCGATAGCCGGCCCGACGCACGACAAGGCGCTGCCGGTGGGCGCGCATCCCTTCCAGCTCTACTCACTCGGCACCCCGAACGGGCAAAAGGCCACCATCCTCTTCGAGGAACTGCTGGCCGCCGGCCACGCCGCCGAATACGACGCCTGGCTGATCGAGATCGTGCAGGGTGACCAATTCTCGTCCGGCTTCGTCGAGGTGAACCCCAACTCCAAGATCCCCGCGCTGCTCGACCGATCGGGCCCGGAACCGATCCGCGTGTTCGAATCGGGATCGATCCTGCTCCACCTCGCCGAGAAGTTCGGCGCGTTCCTCCCCACCGACGCCAGGGGCCGCGCCGAATGCCTGTCGTGGCTGTTCTGGCAGATGGGCACCGGCCCGCTGATCGGCGGCGGCTTCGGCCATTTCTTCGCCTATGCGCCCGAGAAGCTCGAATACCCGATCAACCGATTCGCGATGGAAGCCAAGCGCATCCTCGACGTCGCCGACCGCCGCCTGGCCGAGACGCGCTATTTCGCGGGCGACATGTTCACCATAGCCGACATCGCGATTTACGGCTGGTTCGGCCCCTTCGCGCGCGGCGAGGGCTACGCCGGTGGCGCCGAGTTCCTGGACTTCGCCAGCTATCGCAACGTCGGGCGCTGGGCCGCCGAGCTCGGCGACCGGCCGGGCGTGCGCCGCGGCATCCGCGTCAACCGCAAGGGCGAAGGCTTCGCGCTGGAACGCCACTCGGCCGCCGATATCGACGCCGTGATGTGAGCGGGGCCCCCCGCGACCCCACGCTCCTGCAAAAGAGGATGGCAACCGCCCTTTCCTTCCGCCGCGACAGCCGCTAAGCGGCCCCACGCATCCGCGACATCCGCGCGGATGCAGACGCTGCTGGGGCGTCGCCAAGTGGTAAGGCACCGGTTTTTGGTACCGGCATTCGCAGGTTCGAATCCTGCCGCCCCAGCCAAGCTGAATGACTTACCGGCTGACGCCGGTAGGATCATGCGGAGGGGCTGAAGCCATCCTTGCCGATACGCCGGTCAAGATAGGCCATGACAACGTCTTCGGTGATGTTGCCGGCGGTGATCGGGAAGTATCCCCTCCCCCAGAAGCGTTGCCCCCAATAGCGCTTGCGGATGTGCTCGAACTCCTGCTGGATTTTGCGGGATGAGCGGCCTTTTGCCCGGCGGACGAAGTCGCTGACCGAGACATGCGGCGGCATCTCGACGAACGTGTGGACATGATCGCGTGACAAGGCGCCGTTGATGATGGTCACGCCCATCTCGGTGCAGACCTGCCGGATGATCTCGCGCACCCTGAGCCGAACATCGTCGATCAGCACCTTGTACCGGTACTTCGGCGCCCAGACGATGGCAGCGGTGATGAAAAGTCGTGAGACAGCCTTTGCTGTAGCCCATAGCGAGCGACTCGAAGGCTGAAGCCAGTATCCGACTGAAGTCGGAGGGGTTGCTCCCAGAGGGGGACCCTCAAAACCAGGTACGCACGCCTGCAACGAAGCTGAACCCTCCGGTGCCGTCGCCGCGCGCCCTGGTGAAGCGCGCCGTCCCCCCGAGCTGCCGTTCCCATATCACGCCGATGTAGGGCGCGAACTCGCGCGTTCGCTCGTAGCGCAGCCGCAGGCCCACTTCGAGGTCGGTCAGTCCGGATCCGACGCCGTTTTCCGGCACGTCTTGCGCAGCGAAATTAGCCTCCATCCGCGGCTGCAGCACGAAATCCTGTGTGATGCGTTGGTCGTAGTAGGCTTCGGCGCGGGCCAACACGTCCCCTCTGTCCGAAAGGAACAGCGCGCCCTCGACCTCGAACCAGTAGGGAGCCAAGCCCTCGATACCAATCGTCGCATAGGTCCGTGAGGGATTTGGTTTGATGTCGTGGCGGATACCTACCTGCAAGTTCCAGTAGGGATCGAGCGCGCGGCTGTAGAGGGCCTGGATCTCCGCCTGTTCGAGAGACCCGCCGAAGGTGCCCTCGCCCTCGCTCTTCAACACAAAGCGGTTGATGTCACCGCCGATCGAGAACTCGCCGTCCCAGCGGTATCCGTCAGCCCCCTCGCGCGCCTGATACTCGGCGATGTTGAATATGACTTGCCGGTAGGTCATGCCACCGTGTTCGCGCCGCAGGTCACGATCGGCCTTGGCCATGGCGTCGACACCCCAGTAGCGCTCCGCGGCGAGTCCAGGCTGCGGTGCAGGTGCCGGGGCGTTACCCTGCGGGAGATCGGTGCCGACCTTGGCTTGGTCGCCTGTCGGCATCGCCAGCATGTCGTGTCCGGCGTGCGGGTCGGGTTGTGCAGCGATCTGCGACATGTCGTGCCCAGCATGGGGATTCCGGGCCGCCGGGAGCTTCGCAGGCGCATGTGCCGGCTGGCGAGGCGCAAGCTTCCGGCTTGTGAGCGCTCGCTTGGCTGGCGGCCTCACCTGTGGCCGGCTGGGCGTCGGAATCCGAGCGGCCGGCGTGCCGGCGCCATGGCTGGAATGGCCGGAGTGTTGCGCGGCGACGGGCGATGCAAGAGCCAGCGACGCCAGGCCGGCGAGGAGAAGCGCCTTCATGCCTCTTCTCCTTTCGGCGAACGCACCTGGACGACCTGCATCATGCCAGCGTGCATGTGGTAGAGCATGTGGCAATGGAAGGCCCAGTCGCCCTCGACAGCGGTGACATCCCAGCTCACCTTGCCTCCCGGCTGCACGAGCACCGTATGCTTGCGGGGACTATAGGCTCCATGTCCGGTCACGAGTTCGAAGAAGTGGCCATGCAGGTGGATCGGGTGCGCCATCATCGTGTCGTTGACCAGCGTCACGCGCACCCTCTCGCCGGTTACGAAAGGAATCGGCTCCTTCACCTCGGACAGCTTTTCGCCGTCTAGCGACCACATGTATCGCTCCATGTTGCCGGTGAGGTGGATCTCCAACTCGCGCGAAGGCGCGCGCAGGTCGGGATTGCGATCCAGCGCGACGAGATCACGATAAGTCAGCACCCGATGGCCGACGCCCTCAAGCCCTTGTCCGGGCTCACCGGTCCGGTCGACCGGCATCGGGGAGATCGTCTGAACACCGGGCCCCTTCTTCACACCCGGGGCGTTCGAGAAGTCGCGCATGCCGTGGTCCATGCCGGCCATGTCTGCGCCGCCGTGCGACATCCCCGTCATTGCCCCGGCCGCCGCACCGGCAGTGCCATGGCCCATCTGCGAATGATCGATGCCTGCAGCAGCTCCCGCGGTGACATTACCACTGGCCGAATGGTCCATTGCACCCAAGGCGCTGTCCGCGGGCGGACCGTGATCCATGCCCTGCATCGTGCCATGGTCCATGCCGCCCATCCCCATGTCCTTCATTGTGGCGAGCGGCCGTTTGCGCAGCGGCGGCACATCGGCGGCCATGCCTTCGCGCGGTGCGAGGGTCATGCGCGCGAGGCCTGATCGGTCGACGCTCTCACCCACCAGCGTATAGGCGCGCTCGTCGCGCGGCGTGACGACGGCGTCGTAGGTCTCCGCCACCCCAATCTGGAACTCATCGACTTCGAACGGGCGAACGTTGAGCCCATCCGCCTGGACGATGGTCATTGGCAGACCGGGGACGCGGACATTGAAGGTCGTCATCGCAGAAGCGTTGATGATGCGCAGGCGCACCCGCTCGCCGGGGCGGAACAGGGCCGTCCAGTTGTCAGTCGGACCGTAGCCGTTGACGAGGTAGGTGTAGGTGGATCCCGTCACGTCGGACACATCGGTTGGGTCCATCCGCATCTTGCCCCACATCAGGCGCTCCCTCAGCGGCTGGTCTTCTCCCTCGAGCAGTCCGGCGAGCGTTTGGCGCTGGCGGTTGAAATAACCGGCCTGCTTCTTGAGCTTGAGGAAAATCTCGTGCGGATGGAGCTGGCTATGGTCGGAGAGGACGACCACATGCTCACGGTCATATTGGACCGGGTCTCCGCCCGCCGGATCGATCACGAGGGGGCCGTAGTGGCCCAGTTGCTCCTGAAGCCCAGAGTGGCTGTGATACCAATAGGTGCCGGACTGCACGATGGGGAACTCATAGGTGAAGGTGCTGCGCGCCTTGATGCCCGGAAAGGATACGCCCGGCACGCCGTCCATCTGGAATGGCAGGATGAGGCCGTGCCAGTGGACCGAGGTCTCCTCGTCCAGATCGTTCACGACGTGCAGCCGGACGTTCTGCCCCTCGCGCAGGCGGATCAGCGGCGCGGGCACGGTGCCGTTGATCCCGATGGCGTGCGAGATATGGCCGTCAATCATCATCGTCAGGTGCGCGACCCGTAGCTGGATGTCCTCGCCCGAGACGGTGGGCAGCGCCTTGGCGATGCCGGCGGATACCGGCTGAGCCCAGGACGGCATCCACGGGGCAAGGCTGGCGCTGATCGCGCCGAACGCGCCGACGCGCAGCAGCGACCGCCTTTGAAAAGGCTGGTTCATGTGTGATTCCTTCTCGGTCGGGCGGTCATCGCCGCCGACGCTGTCTGATCTGAGGGATGCGGGAGGCGCCGCGAAGCGCCTCCCGCCCGGTCAGTGGCCGGAGTGATCCGATTGCGGGTTGGCCGGCGCCTTGCCGTCCTCGCCGCAGCGGTCCTTGCCTGCGGCGCGCATCTTCTCGCAGCACGCCATCTTGCCGTTGGCGTCCTTTTTGCAGCAGTCGTCATCGTGACCTTGACCGGCTTGCTGACCGCTCGGCGCAGCTGGGCGCGGGCTCAGCTTACAGTGCCCCATCGCCGCATGCTCGGCGGTGCAGGCAATCGGCGCCGGGGGCGTTGGTTGCGGAGCCTGGTGCGCATGACCGGCATGCTGATCCGCGGACGCATTCTGAGCGAGGGCGGGCGTGGCGAACGCAAGCGCTATCACCGAAAGAAGCAGTTTCATTGGTAAACTCCAGATAATCTGATCGAATTAGTCGTTGTTCAGATTGCTGGGGTGGTTTGCGGCGGCGGCGTTTCCGCTTCGGGCCAGATGCTGGTCAGCTGATGAGGCGCGGCCATGAACGGGTCGCTCTCCGTGACGAAACCCCTCGGAGTCATCGCCGCTGGGAGTCCGGGGATCGCGGCGCATGCTATGGCGCAGCTCGCCTTGGTGTCGGACTTCTGCTCGTCGGGCGCATGATGGGTCATGCCTTCGCAGCCGCCGCCCATCTCGGCCGCAACTGGACTGGCCATCGCGCTGCCGCCCATGTGCATCGCCAAGGGCGCGCATAACATCGCGAACGCGATCAGGAGGGTGGACAGAGCACGAGTCATCGCTCCGCATTGTACGAGCGGCGAGGCTTCGTCGCAAGGGAAGTGCCCGTAAACCGGCGTGGAACCATTCTCTTCTGAAACCGCTTGACCTTGACATGATGTCAGACCCCACATGGGTCGGCATGGAGGAAAATCCCATGACGAACCATGACCAACACGCCGCGCACGACCATCACGCAGGCCACAAAGCGGGCTGCTGCGGGGCTCCAAGGGGCCTGCTGAAGAACGTGATGGAGAAGGATCCTGTTTGCGGCATGTCGGTGGACCCGGCGCTCACGCCGCATCACGCGACACACGCCGGCCACGAATACCATTTCTGCAGCGCCGGTTGCCGAACGAAGTTCGTCGCCGATCCTGGCGCCTATCTGAACGATGCCTCACGGCCCGAGCCCCAGGCTGTCCCTGGCGCGATCTGGACTTGCCCGATGCACCCGGAAATCCGGCAGGAAGGTCCCGGAACGTGCCCTATCTGCGGCATGGCGCTCGAGCCCGAGGAGCCGTCTCTCGATGACGGGCCAAATCCTGAACTCGTGGACTTCACCAGGAGAAACTGGATAGCCGGTGTCCTCACCGTCCCGCTGCTGCTTGTCTCGATGGTTGCTGAGCTGCTCGGCGTGCACTTCGTGCCAGCTACCTGGAATCACTGGGTGCAGCTTGCGCTGACCGCGCCCATCGTGCTGTGGGCCGGCTGGCCGTTCTTCGCACGTGGCTGGGCGTCGATCAGAACCCGGCACTTGAATATGTTCACGCTGGTCTCAATCGGCGTTGGAGCAGCATTCCTTTACAGCCTGGTCGCGACGGTGGCGCCGCAGCTCTTCCCGCCGACCTTCCGCATGCACGGTATGGTGCCCGTCTACTACGAGGCGGCGGGCGTGGTCGTCACGCTCGTGCTGCTTGGTCAGGTGCTCGAACTTCGCGCCCGCGCCGCAACCGGCCGCGCGATCCGCGCGCTCATGAACCTTGCGCCCAAGACCGCGCGCCGGATCGGTGTCGATGGGTCGGAACAGGAGATAGACCTGTCGCAGGTCGCGCGGGGCGACCGTCTTCAGGTGCGGCCGGGAGAAGCCATTCCGGTCGATGGTGCGGTGGTCGAAGGGCGCTCATCGGTCGATGAGTCCATGCTTACAGGTGAGCCTGTGCCCGTCGCGAAGGAACCGGGAGCGAAGCTCACAGGCGGCACCGTAAATACGACCGGCAGTCTCGTCATGGAGGCCCAAGCGATCGGTTCCGACACCGTGCTCGCACGGATCGTGAAGATGGTCGCCGAGGCACAGCGCAGTCGCGCGCCCATTCAGGCCGTTGCGGATCGTATCTCCGGTTGGTTCGTGCCGCTCGTCGTGGCGATTGCGCTGGCAACCTTCGTTGTCTGGAACCTCGTCGGACCCGAACCGCGGTTTGGCCTTGCGCTACTCAACGCGATCGCGGTGCTGATTATCGCGTGCCCCTGCGCCCTGGGGCTGGCGACGCCGATGTCGATCATGGTCGGTACCGGCCGCGGAGCGCACGCGGGCGTCCTGGTGAAGAACGCTGAAGCACTCCAGGCACTGGAAAAAGTCGATACACTGGTCATCGACAAGACCGGCACGCTGACCGAGGGCAAGCCTAGGCTGATCGCCATCGAGACAGTCGAGGGCTTCAATGAGGGTGAACTGCTCGCGCTCGCGGCAGCGGTGGAGCAGCGCTCCGAGCATCCGCTCGCCCACGCCATCGTGGTCGCCGCCAAGGAGCGCGGGCTCGATGTGCCCGCCGCTGAGGACTTCAACTCGACGACGGGCGCCGGCGTCGCGGCAAAAGTTGCGGGACGGTCGGTTGCAGTAGGCAATGCCGCGATGATGCATGCGCTGGGGGCTTCTCCCAAGGTGATGCAGGCGCATGCCGAGGCGCGACGGTCGGAGGGCGCTGGCGTAATGCTGGTTGCAGTGGACGGCCGCCTCGCGGGGATGCTCGTGGTTGCCGATCCGGTGAAGGAGTCCGCACGCGGAGCGATTGCTGACCTGCATACGGAGGGACTGCGCATTGTCATGCTGACGGGTGACGGCCGCGGCACCGCAGAGGCGGTGGCCCTGATGATTGGCGGGATCGACGAAGTGCATGCCGATCTGAAGCCCGAGGACAAAGCCAGGATTGTTGGCGAGCTCAAGGCCAGGGGTGGCATTATCGCCATGGCCGGCGATGGCGTCAACGACGCGCCGGCGCTCGCAGCGGCCGACGTCGGGGTCGCCATGGGCACTGGGACGGACGTCGCAATCGAAAGCGCGAACATGACGCTAACCAAGGGCGATCTCGCGGCGATGGTGCGGGCGCGTCGACTCGCCAAGGCCACGATGCGAAACATCCGACAGAACCTGTGGTTCTCGTTCATCTTCAACGGGGTCGGCGTGCCGATCGCCGCCGGCGTGCTCTATCCGGTCGCGGGCATCCTGCTCTCGCCGATGCTGGCGGGTGCGGCGATGGCCCTATCGTCATTCGCGGTGGTGACGAACGCGTTGAGGCTGAATAGGGTGCGCCTGTGAACATCGGCCAAGCCTCGAGCGCGAGCGGCGTCTCCCAACGGATGATCCGCCACTATGAGAAGATTGGGCTGATCCCGGCACCGCCGCGCCGGGACAGCGGCTATCGCGACTACTCCGAGGCCGATGTCGCCAGGCTGCGGTTTGTGGCGCATGCCCGTGACCTCGGTTTTCCTATCGAGGAGATCCGCGCCCTACTCGGCCTTTGGCTGGACAAGTCCCGGTCGAGCGCCGACGTTAAGGTGCTCGCTACAGCCCGAGCCGAGGAGCTCGGCCGCAAGGCAAAGGCGCTTGAGCATATGCGCGCCACGCTGCTCGATCTGGCGGCGAGCTGCCATGGAGATGATCGGCCAGATTGCCCGATCATCCAGCGGCTAGCTGATCCCGGGAAACTCTAACCCCGGGTGGTCCAGAGAATGGTGTCGGATCAAGAAGGACCGAGACTCTACCTCTGACTGGTAACAATCGGGGGAGCACGTCAAAAAGTAGGTCGTGAGCGCCGTCCCGCGGCCGAATGAAAGCGACTGTTTCGGGCACACCATTGAGGCGCGGCTATAACTGGGCGCGAAGTGCTCAGTTTAGCAAATGAGGCACGATAGCTGCGGCCGGCCCGGCCGGCACGCCTCCGATTGGAGGCCAAGATTCTTTCTAACATTTCAACGGCTTACACAAATTTTGAATCATATCTGCCAATTCAGAGTCAAAAATCCGACAATCACAGTTTTCTGCGGGTGACGCGCTTACGCCCCGATCAGTTCGCGGCCGATGAGCATGCGGCGGACCTCGTTGGTGCCGGCGCCGATGTCGAGCAGCTTGGCGTCGCGTAGATAGCGCTCGACCGGCCAGTCCTTGGTGTAGCCCGCCCCGCCCAGCGCCTGCACCGCCTCGCCGGCGGCGCGGAAAGCGTTCTCGCTGGCGAGCAGGATCGCGCCCGCCGCGTCGAAGCGAGTGGTCTGCCCCGCGTCGCAGGCGCGCGCCACCGCATAGACGTAAGCTCGCGCCGATTGCAGCGCGACGTACATGTCGGCGACCTTGCCCTGCATCAGCTGGAACGCGCCGATGGCTTTGCCGAACTGCTTGCGCTCCCGCACGAACGGGATGACCGTGTCGAGGCAGGCCTGCATGATCCCGAGCTGGATGCCCGACAGCACCACGCGCTCATAGTCGAGCCCGCTCATCAGCACGCCGACCCCGCCGTGCAGCGGGCCCATGACGTTTTCCTCCGGCACGAAGCAGTCGTCGAACACCAGCTCGGCGGTCGGCGAGCCGCGCATGCCCAGCTTGTCGACCTTCTGGCCGATCGAGAAGCCGGGCATGTCCTTCTCGATGAGGAAGGCGGTGATGCCCCCGGATTTCTTATTATCCTGGCCCACCCCGGTCTTGGCGTAGACCACCAGCGTATCGGCCTCCGAGCCGTTGGTGATCCAGAACTTGGCGCCGTTGAGCCGGTAACCGCCCGAAGCAACGTCGGCCCTCAGCTTCATGCCGACGACGTCCGATCCCGCCCCGGCTTCCGACATCGCCAGCGCGCCGACGTGCTCGCCCGAAATCAGCCTGGGCAGATACTTCGCCTTCTGCTCGGGATTGCCCCAGCGGCGGATCTGGTTGACGCACAAGTTCGAATGCGCGCCGTAGGACAGCCCCACCGAGGCCGAGGTGCGGCTCACTTCCTCGACCGCGACGACGTGGTCGAGATAGCCGAGGCCCAAACCGCCGAATTCCTCCTCCACGGTGATGCCGTGCAGCCCGAGTTCGCCCATCGCCGGCCACAGCGCGCGCGGGAAGCGGTCCTCGGCATCGATCGCGGCGGCGAGCGGCGCGATCCGCTCATCGGCGAACCGCGCGGTCGCCTCGCGGATCATTGTCGCGCTTTCAGGCAGCGCGAAGTCGAAATCGGGCGTGGCACGGCTCATCCGACGGTCTCCCCGACGATTCGCCTCGCCGCCCATTCGCGCAGCCGGAATTTCTGGACTTTGCCCGTCACGGTCATCGGCAGTTCCTCGGGGAATAAGACGTGTTCGGGAATCTTGTAGTGCGCGATCTGCCCTCGGCAAAAGGCGCGAACCGCCTCCTTATCGAGCGATGCGCGCGGTTTGACCAGCACGCAGGCGCACACCGCCTCGCCGAAGCGCGCGTCGGGCACGCCCACCACCTGGACGTCGGCGACGGCGGGGTGGCGGAGCAGGAACTCCTCGATCTCGCGCGGATAGATATTCTCGCCGCCGCGGATCAGCATGTCCTTGATCCGCCCGGTGACGCGGGCATAGCCCGCCGCGTCGAGCGTGCCGAGGTCGCCGGTGTGCATCCAGCCCTCGCCATCGATCGCCTCGGCAGTGCGTTCGGGATCGTCCCAGTAGCCGAGCATCACCGAGTAGCCGCGCGTGCAGATCTCGCCCGGCGTGCCCAGCGGCACGGTGGCGCCATCGGTATCGACGATCTTCACTTCGAGGTGCGGCTGGACCTGGCCGACCGTGGTCACCCGCTCGGCGACCGGATCGTCGCGGCCGGTCTGCAAGCTCACCGGGCTGGTCTCGGTCATGCCGTAGGCGATCGTCACCTCGCGCATGTGCATCCGCTCGATCACGTCGTTCATCACCACTTCGGGGCACGGCGCGCCGGCCATGATCCCGGTGCGCAGCGACGACAGGTCGAAGCGCGCGAACTCCGCGTGGTTGAGAATCTGGATGAACATCGTCGGCACGCCATAGAGCGCGGTGCAGCGTTCGTCCTCGACGGTGCGCAGCACCGCCAGCGGATCGAAGCCCTCGCCGGGATAGATCATCGCCGCGCCGTGGTTGAGACAGGCGAGGTTGCCCATGACCATGCCGAAGCAATGGTAAAGCGGCACCGGGATGCACAGGCGATCCTCTGTCGTCAGCCCAATCCGCGCGCCGACGAAGTAGCCGTTGTTGAGGATGTTGCAGTGCGACAGCGTCGCGCCTTTGGGCGATCCGGTGGTGCCGCTGGTGAACTGAATGTTGATCGCGTCGGCCGGATCGAGTGTGGCCTCGATCGCCGCCACCGCTGCACTGTCCATCTCGGTCAGCAGCGATGCGAACGACAGGAACCCGTCGACCGGCTCGTCGCCCAGGCTGACCAGGAATTCGAGACCGGGCAACCGCTCGCGACCGACCTCACGCAGCATCGCGATGTAGTCGCTGGTCTTGAACCGCGACGCGCAAATCAGCGCCCGGCAGCCGACCTTGTTCAGCGCGTACGCGACTTCGGCGACGCGGTAGGCCGGGTTGATGTTGACGAGGATCACCCCGATCCGCGCGGTGGCGAACTGGGTGACGACCCATTCCCAGCGGCTGGGCGACCAGATGCCGAGCCGGTCGCCCTTGACCAGCCCGAGCCTCAGCAGCCCGGTCGCCAGCGGATCCTCGTCCGCCGCCGGCACATGCAGCACCACCGGCGGCGAGGCGCGGCCGCGCGCGATAACCGCGTCAAACGTCTCGACCAGGCAGGCGCAGCCCGCCTCCGCCAGCCGCGCGCGCGCCGCCTTCAGGGCGTCGAGATGGTCATAGTTGCCCGGCTCGACATCGAAAACATCGAGGCGCTGCGGCCAAGTGCCGGCGAGCACGGCGTCCACCGCCGCATCCAAGTAGGTGACGCTGGCGGCCAGCACGCGCGGCTCGGTCTCGGCGATGATCGCGGCGTTCTGCGCCACCGGCGCACTGGTCTGCAAGGGCACGACGACGATGCTGGCATGGATGCAGGCGAGCTGCACCGCGGCGTAATCCGGGCTGGCGAAGCCGAGCACGCAGGCGAAGTCACCGGCCGCGATGGGCGTTTCGCCGGCATGGCGCCAATCGCTGGCGATCGCCTGCGCACGCGCCCACAACTCGCGATACGTGATCGTCTCGAAGGCCGGGAGCAGCCGGCTCGTCCGCCGCCCGCTGGCGGGATCGACCACCACCTCGCGGCGGCGCTGGCCCAGAGCCGGGCGGTCGGCATAGCCCTGCATGAGGATCTCGGCGATCTCCCCCAAACGGATGCCGGGCGCCATCTTGGCGGCGGTGACGGCGGCGATCGGCCGGGCGGCCCGGAACTGCGCGTCCTCCGCCAGCAGCCGCGCGAACCGCGCTTCCGAGGACGGCGTCTCGGAATGGCCGGTGAACACCTGCTTCTGAGACGTCTGAGACACGCAAAGCTCGGCCATTTCACCCAATCCCTTGGTCCTTTTTCGCAAGGCGCGCAGCACCCGCAAGAGCATGCGTCACACAACCCGCAAGGGGAGGTAATCCTCTCTACAGAATGCGCATTTCCGTCTGCATGTCTGGAAACGATCCGCCCGCCGCCGGCGGCTCCTTCGCGTGTGCGATCTCGGGACAAAAACCGCCGATTTGAGCGCGCATCGGTTTGTGTGCGGCGGGGAAACCTGTCATTCTGGCGCCAATGAAAAGAACGATCACGGGGCTGGCGCCCTATCCGAAATCCTTGGCTGGAACGCTGCTCGCGGCACGGGAGGCCGTGATGGCGCCGATCCGGCCGATCCTGCGCGCGGCGGACGTGACCGAGCAGCAATGGCGGGTCCTGCGCGTGCTCGCCGGCAGTGAATCTCTCGATGTCAGCAGCATCGCGACATGCGCGCTGCTCCACCCGCCGAGCGTCACCCGCATCCTGCGGGAACTGGGCGAGCGCGGATTGATCGTGCGCAGCATAGACAACCGCGATTCCCGCCGCTCAATCGTGGCGATCACCCAGGCCGGCATCGCACTCATCGACGACACCGGGCAGCACACGGTGCAAGTCCTGCAAGCCTATGAGGACGCCTTCGGCTCCGAGCGGCTGAAAGCGCTTCAGGCGGACCTGGTCGATTTCACACGGGCGATAGCGGGGGTCACGCTGGCCGAGTTGCCTCCGGCGACCTCGGCGGGGAAATGAGGCTTAGCCCAGCGCGGCGGCGTTCTCGGGGATGAGCGCGCCACCATCGACGACGATCGTCTGGCCGGTGACGAACGCGGCCTGGTCCGACGCCAGGTAGAGCATGGCATATGCGATTTCCTCGGGCGTCCCCAGGCGGCCGAGCGGTATCGCCCGCGCCATCTCCTCGGCTTGTGGCCCCTCGGCGAGCTGCGCCATCGCCTCGGTCAGGATCAGCCCCGGCTCGACCCCGTTCACGGTGATGCAATCGCGCGCGTATTCCATCGCGGCAGCGCGGATGAAGCCGTTCAGCCCCGATTTGGAAGCGGCGTAGTGCGCCAGCCCCGGCAGCGCGACGCGCGGTCCGGTGACCGACGAGGTGAACAGGAGCCGCGCCGACGGCGCCCGGCGCAAATGGGGTACGGCGGCCTTGGCCAGCCAGAACGCCGCCTTGAGATTGACCGCGAGCGTTTCGTCGAGCGCGTCCTCGGCGATGTCCTCGATCGAGACGATGGGGAAGACCCCGGCGTTGTGGACCACCACGTCGATCCGGCCCTTCTCCGCGGCGACCTGCTCGACCATCGCCAGCGTCGCGTCTCGCCGGGCGAGATCGACCGCAATCAGCGAGGCGCGCCCCCCGGCCTCGCGGATCGCCGCGACCGTCTCCTCGCCGGGTCCCGCGGTGCGGGTGGCGACAACGACATCGGCCCCCGCCGCGGCGAAGACGGTGGCGATCGCCCGGCCGATGCCGCGGCCACCCCCGGTGACGATGGCGACCCGCCCGTCCAGCCGAAACGGCGTGTCGGGACGCATCGCCTGACCGAGCCCTACCAGTTCACCCGCAGCGTCGCGCCATAGGTGGCGGGCGGTGCGTAATACGAGGTCGTGCCGAGTACGCCGAGGTTGAGCGTGTAGGCGCGGTAGGCCTTGTCGAACACGTTCTTGCCCCACAGCGTGAGCTCGAACATCTCGCTGGGATCGGTCCAGCTCACCGAGGCGTTGGTGACGTTGTACGCCTTCTGCAGCGACGAGCGGCCATTGGTGACCTCCAGATACTGGTCGTCGTACCACGCGCCGTCGACCTGCACCGCCGCCACGCCGCCCAGGGCGTCGAAATCGTAGCGCAGCAGGTAGTTGGCGCTGAACTTAGGCGAATTCGGCAGCTTCGCGTCACGGACGGTGGATTCCGGGAAATTGCAGGTGAAGGTGCCATTGCCGCCATTGACGCAATATTGGGCGTCGGGCGCACCGGGGAACAGCTCGGGCGCGATCTGCAACCCGGCGCCGAGCACGCGATCAACCTTCGAAGTTGCCCAGGTTCCGCCCAGCATCACGTTGAACCGATCGACCGGCTGCCAGGTGACTTCCAACTCCGCACCAGTGGCGCGGGCGTCGCTGTTGCTGACCTGCGGCGAGCCGCCGACGATGCCGAAGGCCTGATAGTCCTCGTAAATGTAGTGATAGAGCGTGCCGTTGACCCGCAGCTTGCGGTCGGGCGTCGAGTACTTGAAGCCTGCCTCGAAGCTGTGCAGCGTTTCGGGATCGTGCCGGAAGTTGCTCGGCGTGATCGCCGGGCTGAGCGTCCAGTTGCCGCCCTTGATGCCGCGGTTGTACGAGGCGAACAGCAGCGTGTCGGGCGACGGCTTCCAGTTGAGCGAGACCCGCGCGGCGAAATCGCCGTAGTTGATGCGGTTCACCCCGGGGTTGGCGGCCGCGAGGGCCCCGTCGGTAGTCAGGACCGAATCGGCGAACGGCGGATCGATCAAGAATGAGGCATAGTCGACGGTCTTGTGATCCATCGAATAGCGAATGCCCGCGATCACCGAGAGGGTCGGCGTGAACTTGAATTCCGCCTGGCCGAATGCCGACATGTTCTTCGACACGACCCGATAGAATTCATCGACGCGCGGATCGTTCACGGCGCCGTTGATCGCAAGGCCCGCTCCGAGCGCCGGCGCGCCCTGCGTGCTCTGCGCGCCGTCGATGCGCATGTCGAGGAAGTAGCCGCCGAGCTGCCAGTTGAAGCTGTCGGTCTCGCCCGCCAGGCGCAATTCTTGCGAGAACTGCTTGTAGTTCACCGCCGTGTTGAACGCGATCACCGTGACAGGGATCGCATCCCCGTCTTCCTGGTAGGCCTTCTTGAGCTGGGTGTAATTGGTGATCGAGGTCAGCTCGACATCGCCCATATCCCAGGTGACGTTGGCCTGGCCGATGTGGATGCGCCGGTTGAGGAAGCCCGGCGTATTGCCGAAATGCTCGAAGGGCGAGGCCTTCGCGCCGGTGATGCCGTTGGTGACGCCGCCGGTGCCGTTGCCGATGCCCGCCGCGTTGACCGAGCAGAAACCGTTGGCCTGCGCGGTGCAATTGTCGAACACGTAGCCGCCGGTGGGCACGTTGTGATCGCGCGCGTACTTGTACCACAGCTCGACCTTGAGGTCGGGCGTGACGTCGATCTGGGTGGTGGCGCGAAGCGAGAAGGCGTTCTGCCCGCCCAGGTCCTGGCCGCTGCCGACCAGCCCATTGGCGGCGTCGGTGTCGCGCGACTTGATGTAGCTGCCGCCCAGCGCGCGGCGCATCGACAGGCGCGCGCGCCAGCCATCGACGATCTGACCGCCGACCGCGCCCTCCAGCGAGCGGGCGTTGAAGCGGCCGTAGCTGCCTTCGAGGTAGCCGTTGAACTTGGTGTCGTCGGCCGGGCGGCTGAGGTAGTGGATCAGGCCGCCGGTGGCGTTGCGGCCGAACAGGGTGCCTTGCGGCCCGCGCAGCACCTCGACCCGCTCGATATCGAAGAGCTGGCCGGCGATGCCGTTCATGGAGCCCATGTAGGCGTTGTCCATGTACACCGCGACCGGGGCCTCCAGGTTGTCCTGGAAGTTGTTCTGCGAGATGCCGCGCAAGTTGAAGATCGTCACGTTGGGCGACCAGGCGTTGAGCTGGAGGCCGGGAATCTGCTGCGTGATCTCGGTGGCGTTGCTGATGCCGAGCTTGTCGAGTTGCTCTCCGGAGAACGCGGACACCGCGATCGGCACGTCCTGCAGATTCTGGCTGCGCTTCTGCGCGGTGACGACGATCTCGCCCAGCAAAGGCCCGTCCTCCGCCGTTGCTTGCGCGCCGGCCGCAGCTGCCGTGGGCTGGGCATCGTCGGCCAGCGCTGGCATTGCCGTCAGCCCCCCGATCAAGGCCGTGCTTCCATAGAGTGCGATGCGTGCCAGCTTCGAGATTCGTGCCATTTTCTTTCCCCGCAGTTCGATGATTGTCCTTGTTTTCCCTTGCCGCCGCGCCTTGCCGCGCCGCGCCATCATCTTGCATCGGGCAGTCTATAATTAATTATCGTGTGAATCAATTGCAGGTACGGACTTGCGACCCCGACCTATCGATCCGCATCGAACTGCGACTTCCACGCAACACTTTGGCGAAAGCGCACTATCGCGCCCCGGCGGAGCGTTAAAGGGCCGCGGGCGGCATATCCGCAGGAAGATGCAGGCCGAGGTACGCGCAGCCTGCACGGACGCTCTCGGTCCGCATCTCGGGCGTGACGAAACCGTGTTCGGCCACCGAAAGCCCGCAGAGGAAATCGACAATCTCGATGGCGTAATAGAACCGCAGGTCGAGGTCGGGCCGCTCCGGTAAGCGGAAATGCCGCGCGACCTGCTCGCGCAGGATCACGCCAAGCAGCAGGTCGTTGCGCCGATCGCCGAGCTTGATCCTGGGGGGCACCTCTGGGCTGAGCACCAGCTTGCGGCCGACCGTGCTTTCGTTGAGCAAATCGACGCCGCCGAGCAGGACCTGCTCCACCAGCGCGCGCCAATCGGCGAAGGCGCTATCCGGCGGCAGGATCATCGCCTCGCCCAGCCGCTCACCGAATTGGGCGACCATCTCGGCATAGAGATCGTGGATGCTGGCATAGAAGTGATAGGCCGACGCCTTGGGGATGCCGGCGCGCGCCGCCACGGTCACCAGCGTCAACGCATCAAGGGGAGTATCCTCCAGGCATGCGAACGCGGCTTCGCGCAACTTCTGTCGCCGGATCTGCCCGCGATCCTGCGGCGCGGCGGCGCGGCGGCGCGCCGAGGGGCTCGTATTGGACTTGCTCGCCACCGAAACCTCAAGGACTCGGATGGGCCTGCGGAAACCGCTCGACGATCGCGGCGCGGCGGGCGGGAATGTTGCCGAGCTTCATCACCCGATAGCGCGCCACCTCGCCCGCGCTGTAGGCGGCGAAGCCTCCGTCCCGCAGCGGCGACATCGTCCGGATCATCCAGTTGAGCACCGCGGCGAGGTCCGCGTCGGACAGCCGCGCATTGGCCGAGCCAGGCACTTGCACCAGGAAGCGCCGCCCTTCGTCGCTGGCGAGGAAATGCTGGAGTTGGCCGTTGAGCGCGGGCACCTGGCCGGGCCGCCCGCGGCCGTCGGGCAAGTGACACCCCTGGCACTGCGTCATGTAGTTGACCGCGGGCGAACGGCCGTTGCCGCCAGGCTGGGGCCGGCGCGCCTCGTCGGCCAGTGCGGGCAAGATGAACGTCGACAGGGCCGACGCGGCCGCGATCAGTCCGATGCCCCCTCGCCGCGCCATGCGATCACTCCGCCACGCCCAGCACCACCGCCGTCGAACAGTTATAGACGATGGACTGGGTGCCCAGGCACCAGTTGATGTCGTTGGCGCCCGAGGGTTCGTGGACCGGCCGGTCGCCCTCGTTGCGGTTGCACATGCAGCGCCCGCAGCCCGCCTTGCCGCAGCAGTCGTTGTACGAGATCACATAGTCGCGGCCGTCGGCCGGGTTGCGGCAGGTGCCGACCCAGGTGATCGGCGAAGGCTCGGTTCCCGGCGGGCACGACGAGGTCGAGCCGCCGCAGCACGAGCAGAGGAAGCCGTCGATCGCGCAGTAACGCCAATAGTCGCAGGACATCGGATCGCCCTGCTCCTGGGGTTGCGCTTGGGCCCGCGAGATCGGCAACAGCGGCAGCGTGCTCACCACCCCGATCGCCCCCGCGCGGCCAAGGAAGCTGCGGCGCGAGATGTGCCGCGCCGCCGAACGGCCCCAGTACTCCATCATCCGGTCGAACCTGTTCATGCCGTCTCTCCGACCTGTTCGACGCTTCCCTCGCGCTCGCGGCGGAGATGCTCCTGAAGCGACCCCCGTCCCAGCCGCTGCGCCTCGAACAGGCTCTCGATGTGTTCGCGATTGTTGACCAGGCCCTTGGCCGCGACGAGGCCCTGGGCGTCGAGCAGCACGGCATAGGGCAGCTTGCCGACGCCGTGGGCGCGGCCCAGCTCGCCCGACAGGACGAAGGGATAAGCGCCCAGCCCCTCGCGCTCGATCATGCGGTGCTGCTTGGCCTCGTCGCCGTCGCTGGCGAAGACCAGGCGCGTCGGCGCCGCCTCGCGGACCATCGCCAGCAGGACCGGCAGCAGCGACTTGCAGACCGGGCAGGTCGGCGAGAGGAAGAACACCAGCGTCGACCGGCCCGCGACATCGCCGCCGCCGACCTTGACCATGCCGCCGTTGAGGCTGGCCAACTCGAACACCGGCGCGGCGGTGCCGAGCGCGGGGCCGCCCGGCAAGGTCAACGCGCCCACCGGCCCCAGCCGTTCGTGGAGCACCCCGACCTGGCGGAACAGGCCCACGATCAGCACCGCCATGACGGCGATGACGATCCATTGCAGCGCGAAGGCCGCGAGAATGGTTCCCTCCATCATGCCATGATCCTTCCCGGACGAAGCGCTCGCCATGCGCCGAACGCGACATAGAGCGCGGGGGCGGCCAGCGCGACGCCGATCAGGGCGATCACGTCGGCCGCGCCCACCGCGCGCGGATCGGCGGGCGCGGCCGCGAGCAGCAGGACGACCGCGGCGACGCCGAGATTGCGCGCCACCAGCGACCAGCCGATCGTCGCCTCGGGCGCGCCGAACGCGGTGCAGCCGCAGTCGATATGCCGGCGTCCGCGAGCGAGATTGACCGCGATCGCGCCGCCGTAGAGCAGCAGCAGACCCGCCGCCGGAGCAAGCAGCGAAGCGTTGCCTCCCAGCAGCACCCGCAGTGCCGCCAGCGCCGCCGCGAGCTCGACCAGCGGGATGCCCACCGCGGCCAGCGGCACGAGCGGAGTCGGCAGTAGTCGATAGTCGCCGACCACGGCGCCGAACCGCGCCGCGCCGGTCAACTTGTGCAGCGCCGCCGCGCCGAACAGCATCGCCATCGCCACCGCGCCCGCCATCGGGAAAAGCGGATCGACGCTCATCGCGCCGAGCCTCCAATAGGCGCCGGCTGAATCACCGTCATCGTCGGGCCGAAGCCGTCGATCCGGCGCAGCGGCTTGCCCGTGTCCGCATCGAGCACGCGCAGCGCCGTCTCACCCAGCGCGACGAGGTAGAGCAGCGGCTTGTCGTCGCCGCTCACCGCGACCGAGGTGGCCGGCGTCTCGAGCGCGATGCGCGCGACGCGCCGGCGCTTCGCCACGTCATAGACCCATAGCTCGGTCCCCGGGTCCTTGTGCGTGCCCGGCCCGCCCTGGTGCATCAGCACGTAGAGCCGGCCGCTGCCCGCGTGATAGGCCGCCGTCTGGAGGCCGCCCGGGCGCCAACCGCTCTCGTCCCTGCCGGTCAGCGACCACGCGGCGCCGACGCCGGGCACGCCCGCGTCGGTCTGCCGCACCGGGATGACCTTGCCCGCGAAAGTGAAGAACAGCCATTCGCGCCCGGTGTAGACGGCCTTTTCGGTCGCCGGGTCATCGGCCGCGAACATCGGCCTGGCGGTCGCCTTGCCCAGCGCGATCGCGCCGTCGGCGCCGACCGTCGCCGCCTGCAGGGTTCCGTCGCTGCAGATCATGAAGAAGCTGGTCGGACTGGTGGGAAAGACCAGGCCGCAGCCGGGCGTGTCGGTTTCGCCGACGGTGCGGCGCTCGACCATGTCCACCACCGTCAGCGACTGCGCGGGCGTGAAGTTGTAGATCAGCCCGAAGCGCCCGCCCGGCATGACCGGCGCCGAGGCGAGGAAGGGCATGCCGTTGAAACGCTTGGCCGGGATCTCGATCTCCTGCCCCGGCGCGAGATCCTTGGTCGCGTAGAACGTGACGACATCGGTGCGAGCGCCCCGTGTGCCGCGCGTGTAGAAAATCGCGGGCAACGCGAAGCTCCGCCCATCGGGCGCGATCATCAGCGTCGAATGACCATAGCCGCCGCTGACCATTCCGAGCATCTTGCCGGAATCCGCATCGACCAGATACGCGCGACCGTCGAGCATCCGGTCGAACGACACGTCGTTGAGCCAGACCCAGTGCGGCTGCATCTGCTCGGCGAGCGCCTCGACCGTCAGCTCCTCGGGCGCAAGCGGCTCGGGCCGAGCCGGCGACTGAGCGAGCGCTGCGGAGCCGAGGCCCAGGCTGGCGAGCAGGCCGATCGCGAGGAGGCTGGGCCGGCGTGCGAAGATCGTTTTCATCATCGGGCGCCTTTCAGAAACGCGATGACGTCGGCACGGTCCTGCGCCGCCGACAGGCCGGGAAAGGCCATGCGATTGCCCCGCACCAGCGCGGCGGGCGCCCTCAGGAAAGCGTCCATGCGCGGATCGGTCCACACCCCGCCGGCGTTCTTCATCGCCGGCGAATAGGGAAACCGGGTCGCGGCCGCGGCGCGGCCCATCACACCGCCCAGGTTCGGCCCCATGCCCAGCTTGCCGGGCTCGACCGAATGACACGCGCCGCACCGCTGCCGGAAGACCTGCGCGCCGCGCACCGGGTCCTCGCCGGCCTGCGCCGGCGTAGCCAGCGCGGATGACAGAAGGCCGATCGCCGCCATCGACTTGTAGAACACGCCCCCTCCTCCTCATTGGCCTTCGACCCGCCGAACCCGGCCGGCGCTTTGCGCGCCCCGCCTTAACTCGACTCGATTCGAGTTTTGATCTTATGGCGGCTTTCGCCGATTGCAATCCGTTCCCGCGCCGAACGGTGGTAGCATGATCGAACACGGGCACACGCTGGGCGCTTGATTCAATTATCATGATAACTATAGATAAGAAAGAACATTGAGTCGGAGGATTGTCGGGTGAACAGGCGGGATATGGCCTTGAGCGCGGTGCGCCGGGTCGGAGGAAGCGCGCTCGGCCATTTCATCGGCGGCGGCGCGGTGTCGGGCGAAGGCCCGGCGTTCGATATCCACGAGCCCGCCACCGGCGCGGTGCTGGGCCAGGCCACCGACGCGACCGAGGCCGAACTGAACGCCGCCGTAGCCGCGGCCAAAGCCACGTTTCCGGCGTGGTCGGCCACCCCTCCCGAGGAACGGCGCAAAGTGCTCAACCGCGTCGCCGACCTGATCGTCGAGCGCGCCGACGAGATCGCCGCGGTCGAATGCCTCGATGCCGGCCAGTGCTGGCGTTTCATGTCGAAGGCGGCGATCCGCGGCGCGGAAAACTTCCGCTTCTTCGCCGACCGTGCGCCGTCCGCCGCCGACGGCCAGGCGCTGCCGACCGGGCAGCACCTTAACTTCACGACGCGCCGCGCCATCGGCCCGGTCGGGGTCATCACCCCCTGGAACACCCCATTCATGCTCTCCACCTGGAAGATCGCGCCCGCGCTCGCCGCGGGCTGCACGGTCGTCCACAAGCCGGCCGAATGGTCGCCCTATTCGGCGCGACTGTTGGTCGAGATCGCGCACGAAGCCGGGCTGCCGGCGGGCGTGTTCAACTCGGTCAACGGCCTGGGCGAGACCACCGGCAAGCGGCTGACCGAGCATCCCGACATCAAGGCGGTTGCCTTCGTCGGCGAATCCTCGACCGGCTCGGCGATCATGCGCCAGGGCGCGGCGACGCTGAAGCGCGTGCATTTCGAGCTCGGCGGCAAGAACCCCGTCGTGGTGTTCGACGATGCCGATCTCGAGGCGGCGGTCGATGCCGCGGTGTTCATGATCTACTCGCTCAACGGCCAACGCTGCACCTCGTCCTCGCGCCTTCTGGTGCAGGCGACGATCTACGACCGGTTCGTCGAGCAGGTCGCGGCGCGGGTGCGCAACCTCAAGGTCGGTGATCCGTTCGATCCCGCCACCGAAGTCGGGCCGCTGATCCACCGGCGCCATTTCGACAAGGTCGCCAGCTACATGGACGTGGCCCGCAGCGAGGGCGCTCGCATCGCCGCTGGCGGCGCACCGGTGGAGGGCGCGCAAGGGTTCTTCTTCCAGCCCACCTTGTTCGCCGACGCCACGCAGTCGATGCGCATCGCGCAGGAGGAGATCTTCGGCCCGGTCCTGACCGCGATCCCCTTCGACGACGAGGCCGATGCGATCGCCAAGGCCAACGACGTCGAATACGGCCTCGCCGGCTATCTCTGGACCCGCGACCTCGCCCGCGCGCTGCGCGTGTCGGACGCCCTGGAAGCCGGCATGGTCTGGGTCAACAGCGAGAACGTGCGCCACCTGCCGACTCCGTTCGGCGGCGTGAAGGCGAGCGGCATCGGCCGCGACGGCGGCGACTGGAGCTTCGACTTCTACATGGAGACGAAGAACGTCGCGCTGGCGCGCGGCAACCACACGATCCAGCGGCTGGGGGTCTGAGGCGATGGCGATCGGCTCTCCGGCAGGCAACATCTACGGCGTCGCGCTGAACGACCGCGCCGAGCGCGAGATGCTGGCCGAGGCATTCGGCGAGAAGCCCTACGCCGCGCCGCCGCAAGCGCCGGTGGTCTATATGAAGCCGCGGGTCTGCCTCAATGCCGGCACCGTCGCGCTGGCGCCGGGCGAGGAACTGGTCGCGGCGCCGACGCTGGCGGTGTTGCTCGGCCGCGCCGCCACGCGAATCGCCGCGGCCGAGGCGCTCGCGCACGTCGGCGCGGTCTGCCTGGCGATCGACTTGTTCCGCCCGCAGGCGAGTTATTATCGTCCGGCGGTGGCGCAGAAGAACGGCGAGGGCTTTCTTCCGCTCGGGGGGTTCGTCCACGTCGCCCTCCCCCGCGAAATCCGCACCGTGGTCGACGGGCGCGAGGCGCATCGCTGGACACTCGACCGGCTGGTCCGGCCGGTGACGACGCTGATCTCGGATCTCAGCGCCTTCATGACCCTGCAAGCGGGCGACCTGCTGCTCGTCGGCCTGCCGGGCGATGCGCCCAGCGTACGCGCCGGCCAGGCCATCCGAGTGGAAGCCGATGGCCTGCCGACGCTCCACGCCCGGATCGGAGGCCGGGCATGAAGCGCGCGCGGATCGCCTTTCGCGGGCGCGAGCTCTGGGCCGAAGTGATCGACGGCGGCGGCGCGCTGCGCCTGCCCGACGGGCGGCGCGTGCCGGCCGACGAAGCGCACTGGCTGCCGCCGGTCGTGCCCGGCGCGGCGATCTATGCGCTGGGGCTCAACTATGCCGACCACCTCCGCGAGCTGGGCTTCGCGCCCAAGCAGGAAGCCCCGCTGGTCTTCATGAAGGGCAGCAACGCCTTCGTCGGACATCGCGGCGAGACCGAGCGCCCGGCCGACGCCAACCAGATGCACCCCGAGTGCGAGCTGGTGGCGGTGATCGGCCGCCCGGCGCACCAGGTCTCGGCCGAAACCGCATTGGATTACGTCGATGGCTATACGATCGCCAACGACTATGCGATCCGTGAGTACCTGGAGAACTTCTATCGCCCCAATGCCCGCGTGAAGAACCGCGACGCGACCACCGCGATCGGCCCGTGGATCGTCGATGCCGCCGACATCGCCGATCCCCAGGCGCTCGCGCTGACGACGCGGGTCAACGGCGTCGAAGTCCAGCACGGCTCGACCGGCGAGATGATCCTGGGGGTCGCAGGGCTGATCGCCTACGTTTCGTCGTTCACCACGCTGATGCCGGGCGACATGATCCTGACCGGGACGCCGCACGGCGTGCATTTCTGCGCGGCGGGCGACACGGTCGAAACCGAGATCGAAGGCATCGGCTGCCTGGTCAACCACCTGGTGGCGCCATGAGCCTCTACCAGCTCTCCAAGCTGCTCTACACGCTCAACCGCGACGAGGCGGCGAAGGCGCGGTTCCGGTCGGACCCGCAAGCCTTCGCGCGCGACTTCGCGCTGACCGACGAGGAGCGCGCCGCCGTGGTCGGGCGCGACATCGGGCTGCTCTACGTTCTGGGCGTCAACGGCCAGATCCTGATGCATTTCGCCGCCCTGTGCGGGATCGAGTGGTCCGACTACCTGCAACGCATGCGCGACGGCGTCGCGCGGCACGGGCCGGTGCGCGCCGGGATTTACAGCATGACCACCGGGTTGGACGAGAAGGTCGCGGGCGTATGACACTGGTGTTCACCGGCATCTGCAGCCACGGCCCGGGCATCACCGGCCGCGCCGAGCTTGCCCCGCCAGATCTGAAGGACGGGCTTTACCAGGCGTTCGACGGGATGCGCGAGGCGCTTCGCGCCAGCCGGCCCGACGCGCTGATCATCATCGCGGCTGAGCATTTCGCCAACTTCTTCATGAACAACATGCCCTGCTACGCGATGGGCATGGCCGAGAGCTACGCGGGCCCGATCGAGGATGCCGAGTGGCTGCGCGTCCCCAGGCGCACCGCGCGCGGCGATGCCGACCTGTCGCGCCGGCTGATCCAGAAAGTGCAGCAGACGGTCGACGTCGCCTATTGCGAGGAATGGCAGTTCGACCACGGGATCATGGTGCCGCTGCACTTCCTCGATCCGGACAACGCGCTGACGATCGTCCCGGCCAACATCAACTGCCAGGGCCCACCGCTGACCCCGCTCCACCGCGCCTGGGCTTTCGGCGAGGCGATCCGCGCCGCCGCCGACGCGGTGCCCGAACGCATCGCGCTGGTCGCCACCGGCGGCATCTCGCACTGGCCGGCAACCCCGGACAGCGGCCGGATCAACGAGGCCTGGGACCGCGACTTCCTCGACCGCTGGACCGCCAACGACCGCACGCGGCTGCTCGACTACACCGACGAGGCGACCTACGCCGAGGCCGGCCAGGGCGGCTTCGAGATCCGCACGTTCATCGCCGCCGCCGCCGCCGCGCGCGGGCCCGGCGCGATCCAGTTCTACGCGCCGATCCCGATCTTCGCGGTCGGCTGCACGGTCGGCACGATGGAGATACGCTGATGGCCCACGCCACCGTCGAATGGACCGCGAACCTCGAAGGCGCGCTCGACGTGAAAGGCTTGCTCGCGCTGATCGCCGAGGAAATGCGCGAGCGGTCGGGCGGCGTGTTCCCGGTCGGCGGCATCCGCGTGCGCGCGATCCGGCTGACCGACTACGTGATCGCCGACGGGACCTGCCCCGACGACGCGTTCATCAATGTCAACATTAAGATGGGCGTCGGCCGCCCCGAGGCGTTCCGCAAGGCCTTCTTCGGACAGCTGTTCACGGCGATGACGGGCTTCCTCGGCGATCTCTTCGACCGGCATCCGCTCGGCCTCACGCTCTATGTCGAGGAAGCCGAAGGCTGGAAGCACAACACCATCCACCGCCGCCTGGAAAAGAGGACCTGATGCCGCTGACGCCCGAGATCGTCGAGGACCTGGCCGAACGCCTCGACCGCGCCGAGCGCGAGCGCGTGCAGATCGGTCAGTTCTCGCTCGAGCATCCGACGATGACGCTGGAAGACGGCTATGCCGTCAGCCGCGCCTGGACGCGGCGCAAGATCGCCGGCGGCCGCAAGGTCATCGGCCACAAGATCGGGCTGACCAGCCGCGCGATGCAGCGCTCGTCGAATGTCGACGAGCCCGATTTCGGCACTTTGCTCGACGACATGCTGTTCCTCGACGGACATGACATCCCGATCGCGCGCTTCATCGAGCCGCGCGTCGAGGTGGAACTGGCCTTTATCCTCAAGCACCCGCTCGAAGGGCCGGCCTGCACGCTCTACGACGTGCTTGCCGCGACCGACTACGTCACCCCGGCGATCGAGATCATCGACGCGCGGATCGAGCGCATCGACAAGGCCACCGGCGTCACCCGCAAGGTGTTCGACACGATCAGCGACAATGCCGCCAACGCCGGGCTGGTGCTCGGCGGACGGCCGGTCAAGCCCGACGCGGTCGACCTGCGCTGGGTCTCGGCGCTGCTCTACCGCAACGGCGTGATCGAGGAATCGGGCGTTGCCGCAGCGGTGCTGAACCATCCGGCCAACGGCCCCGCCTGGCTCGCCAACAAGCTCGCCCCGCAAGGCGAGAAGCTGGAGCCCGGGCAAATCGTGCTGGGCGGCAGTTTCACCGCCCCCGTCTTCGCGCGGCCGGGCGACAGCTTCCACGTCGACTATGGCCCGCTCGGCGCCATCTCGGTGCGTTTCGCATGAGCCCGTTCGTCCAGGCGCTGGGCGCAGGGCGGCCGCTGCTCGGGCTGTGGCAGGCGCTGGCCAATGCCTACACCGCCGAGATCTGCGCGCGCGCCGGGTTCGACTGGCTGCTGTTCGACGGCGAGCATGCGCCCAACACCGCGCAGACGCTGCTCGCGCAGTTGCAGGCGGTGACCCCCTTCCCCGTCCACCCGATCGCCCGCGTGCCGCTGGGCGAGCCGGTGGCGATCAAGCAGTACCTCGACCTCGGCTTTTCCACGCTGCTGGTGCCGATGGTCGACAGCGCCGCGCAGGCGCGCGCCATCGTCGCGGCGACACGCTTTCCGCCGCGCGGCAACCGCGGCGTGGCGAGCGCGACCAGCCGCGCCTCGGGCTTCGGCGCGGACACCCGCTATCTCGCCGATGCGCACGAGGCCGTAAGCGTCATCGCCCAGATCGAAAGCTGCGCCGGACTCGACGCGGTGTCGGAGATCGCCGCGGTCGAAGGGATCGACGCGCTGTTCATCGGGCCTGCCGATCTCGCCGCTTCGCTCGGCCATCTCGGCGATCCGGCGCACCCCGCGGTCCAGGCGGCTATTGACCAGGCGTTCGAGGCGATCGCCCATGCCGGCAAGCCGGCGGGCATCTTCGCGCTGTCGCCCGCCGACGCCAGGGCACGCTGCGCGCAGGGCTTCGGCTTCGTCTCGGTCGGCACCGACATCGGCCTTTTGGCCAAGGGCGCGGACGCGCTCAGGCGATCGATCCTGGAGGAATGACGCGATGCAGGCGGGGGACGAACGCGACCGGCCGATGGCGATCACCGCCGCAACAGTCTTCGGCGTGGTCTCGGTCCTCGTGTTCATCATCCAGCCGGGCTACGTCCAGGGGCTGGTCGATCTCGCCGGACTCACCGGGGCGCAGGCCGGATACGTCGCCTCGGCCGAGATGACCGGCTATGCGATCACCGTCATCGCCATGTCGTTCCTGTCGCACCGCGTCCGCTGGGCGCCGATGCTGTTCGCCTGCATCCTGGTGCAGGCGCTGGGCAACGCCGGCTGCGTTCTTTCGACCGACGCGACCTGGCTGGCCGCCGCGCGCTTCGTCGCCGGGCTTGGCGCCGGTGGCATGGCCTCGCTCGCGTTCACCGCCATCGGCATGACGCGGGATCCGGACCGCCAGTTCGGCTTCTTCATCATGTGGATCCTCGCCTACGGCGCGGTCGGGCTGTTCGGGCTACCCTCGCTGTTCGGGTTGGTCGGCTTGCGCGGCTTCCACCTGCTGGCGCTCGCCGCGACGCTTGGCGCGCTGCCCTTCGTCCGCTTCATGCCGGCGCACGGCGGCGCCGAGGCGCAGCCGGACCGCTGCGCCGCGCCGCTGGCGGCGAGCGGACGCTGGGCGGCGATCCTGTCGATCTTCGTGTTCTTCCTCGGCTGCGGGATCCTCTGGGCCTACGTCTCACTGATCGGCGACGCGCGTGGCCTGGGGCTCCAGCCGGTCGCCAATGCGCTGAGCCTGTCGCAGTTCACCGGGGTCGCCGGCGCGCTCGCCGCGGGCCTTGTCGGATCGCGCTTCGGCCGCGGCATTCCGCTCGGCCTGGCGATCGTGCTCTGCGCCGGATCGACCGCCGCGCTGTCGCTGGTCGATGCCCGCGCGGCGCTGCTGTTCGGCGCCGCGGTCTGCCTGTTCAACTTCGCCTGGAACGTCGCGCAGCCGGTCTATCTGTCGGTCGCCAGCGTCTATGACGCCGAAGGCCGGCTGGTGCCGCAGATGGTGGCTTCGCAATCCTGCGGGCTGGCGCTGGGGCCGTTCGTCGGCGCCGAGATCGGCGGCGAGCGCAATATCGAAGGGCTTGTCGCCAGCGTCAGCGGCCTCTTCCTGCTGTCCGCGGTGCTGATCGCACTGCTGTTCGTCGCGGCGCGGCGTTCGGCCATTCTCGCGCCGGGAGCCGCCGAGCGCCCGGCGCTGTTCGAAGGGAGATAGGATGTTCATCCGCGATGCCTGGTACGTCGGCGCATGGGGCCATGAGCTGGATACGGCCTCGATGCTCTCGCGCCGCCTGCTCGGCGAAAAGGTGCTGTTCTTCCGCACGAGCGAAGGCCGGATCGCCGCCTTGCGCGACCGCTGCAGCCACCGCTTCGCGCCGCTGTCGATGGGCCGCCGCGAGGGCGACTGCGTGCGCTGCATGTACCACGGGCTGGTGTTCGACGCCGACGGCAAGTGCGTCGAGGAACCGGGCCGCAAGGGCGTGAGCC
>DASVMK010000001.1:0-14286 GCA_036384395.1 Novosphingobium sp. | reverse complement strand
TGCCCAACATCCCGCTCGACGAAGTGCCCGAGGGCGCGGACGAGGCCGGTAATGTCGAGGTTTCGCGCTGGGGCACGCCGCGCGCGTTCGACTTCGCGCCCAAGGAGCACGCCGATCTCGGCCCGGCGCTGGGCCTCGACTTCGAAACCGGCGCGGCGATCTCGGGCGCGCGGTTCACCTTCCTGCGCGGCCCGATGGCGCGGTTGCAGCGCGCGCTGGCGCAGTACATGCTCGACCTGCAGACCGGCACCCACGGCTATGTCGAATGCGCGCCGCCGCTGCTGGTGCGCGACGAGGCGGTGTTCGGCACCGGGCAGCTCCCCAAGTTCGCCGACGACTTGTTTCGCACCACCGACGGGCGCTGGCTGATCCCGACTTCGGAGGTCTCGCTGACCAATTCGGTGCGCGAGCAGATCCTGCCCGAGGCCGCGCTTCCGATCCGGTTGACCGCATTAACCCCTTGTTTTCGCTCGGAAGCGGGCGCGGCGGGCAAGGACACACGCGGTTACATCCGCCAGCACCAGTTCGACAAGGTCGAGCTGGTGACGGTCTGCCGACCCGCGGATTCGCCCGCCGAGCACGAGCGGATGACCGCGGCGGCCGAAGCGGTGCTCCAGGCGCTCGAGCTGCCCTATCGCAAGATGCTGCTCTGCGCTGGCGACATGGGCGCGACGGCGCGGAAAACCTACGATCTCGAGGTCTGGCTGCCGGGGCAGGACGCCTATCGCGAGATTTCCTCGATCTCCAATTGCGGGGATTTCCAGGGCCGCCGGATGAATGCGCGCTATCGCCCCGAAGGCGCGAAAGGCACCGAATTCGTGCATACGCTCAACGGCTCGGGGCTGGCGGTCGGGCGGACGCTGGTGGCGGTTCTGGAGAACTACCAGCAGGCGGACGGCTCGGTCGAGGTGCCCCGCGTGCTGCATCCCTACATGGGCGGGGTGACGCGGCTGGCGCCTTGAACCGCCCCTCAGCTTCCCTCAGCTGCCCTGAACGGCCCTCAACCTCCGTCAAAATGGGGGTGCAGGCCTTCGACAAGCCCCGAGCGGACGGGTAAGAGAGCTCATGCGCATCCTCCTCACCAACGACGACGGCATCAACGCCCCCGGCCTCACCGTGCTGGAAAAGATCGCCGCGCAGTTCTCCGACGACATCTGGATCTGCGCCCCGCACGAGGAGCAGTCGGGCGCCGGCCATTCGCTGACGCTGACCCAGCCGGTGCGGCTGCGCCAGCATGCGGCCAAGCGCTTCTCGGTGACGGGCACGCCGACCGACGCGGTGACGATGGCGCTGCGCAAGGTGTTGCCCGCCCCGCCCGACCTGATCCTCTCGGGCGTCAACCGCGGCGCCAACCTGGGCGACGACATCACCTATTCGGGCACCGTCTCGGCGGCGATCGAGGGGGCGCTGGCGGGAGTGCGGTCGATCGCCTTCAGCCAGGTCTATACGCGCGAGGACATCGGCGAGGGCGTGTCGTTCGAGGCCGCCGAGGTCTGGGGCCCGCAAGTGCTGCGCCCGCTGCTGGGCGCGCCATTCGCCGAGCGCACGCTGATCAACGTCAACTTCCCGCCGCGCGCCGCCGCCGCCGTCCAGGGCGTGCGCGTGGTCCGCCAGGGCTTCCACGATTATGCGCGCGGCACCCTGGTCGAAGGCCGCGATCCGCGCGGCTTCCCGTACTTCTGGTTCGGCCTCCACGGCATCGAGCACACCCCCGGGAACCAGACCGACCTCGAGGCGATCGCCGACGGCTTCGTCTCGGTCACACCGCTGCAGCTCGACCTGACCCACGACGCCTCGCTGGCGGCGCTGGCGGAGTGCTACCGCCGGTGAAGCGCGCGGCGGGCCTTCTCGCGGTGCTCGGCCTGTTGCTCGTGGCCGCCAAGGAACCCGAACAGGAGAGCGAGCACGTCGTCCTTGCCGGCGAGACGCTGATGGGCATCGCCACCCGCGCGCAAGTGCCGCGCGTGCTGATCGCCGAGGCCAACGGGCTCAAGCCGCCCTATCGCCTGCGCGCCGGCCAGAAGCTGACGATCCCGCGCACCCGCCGCCACACGGTCGTGGCCGGCGACACCGGCTTCTCGATCGCTTACGCATTCGGCGTGCCCTGGCGGACGATCGCGGTGGCCAACGGCCTCGACCCCGAGCGCGCCATCCGCCCCGGCCAGGTGCTGCTGATCCCGACGGTGATCGCCCCGCCCCCCGCCGTCGCGGCCGCCGACGTCACGCCCGAGCCCACCGCGAGCCCCTCACGCTTCGCCTGGCCGGTCGCCGGGGCGATCCGCCGGGGCTTCACGCCGCGCGGTCGGCCTGGCCACCACGACGGGCTCGACATCCGGGCGAGCGCCGGCACCGCCGTGCGCGCGGTGGCGGCAGGCAGAGTGATCTTCGCCGGCGAGGAACGACGCCAGTTCGGCAAGCTGGTGGTGGTCGATCACGGCGCGGGCTGGCATTCGGCCTACGGCTTCCTCAGCCGCATCACGGTCAAGCGCGGCGAGACGGTGCGCCCCGGCGAGCGCCTGGGCCTGGTCGGACGGACCGGGCTCGCCAAGGGCGACGAGCTCCACTTCGAGCTGCGCCGCGACAACCGGCCGGTCGATCCGGCGGCGGAGCTGCCCGCGCGGTGAGCGAGCCCCGACCGCATCCGCTGCGCTTCCGCCCGTTGCGGCGCGCGGTGCAAATGCCGGTCTGGGCCGACGTGTCGCTGCGCCTGGCGGCGGTGCTGGCGCTCGTCTCGATCGTGGTGCTGATCCACTGGATCGACCGCAATGGGCTGGTCGATCATCACGACGGCCAGGTCAGCCTGCTCGACGTGATCTATTTCACGATGATCTCGATCACTACCACGGGCTTCGGCGACATCGCGCCGATCAGCGACCGCTCGCGGCTGGTGGAAGCGGTGATCGTCACCCCGATCCGCGTGGCCGTGCTCTATATCTTCGTCGGCACAGCCTATAATTTCCTCATCAAACGAAGCTGGGAGAGGTGGCGCATGGCGCGCATCCAGGAGCGGCTGGAAGGCCACATCGTCGTGCTGGGCTTCGGCGTCAGCGGCTGGCAGGCGGTGACCGAGCTGATCGAGCGCGGCACCGATCCGCGGCGCATCGTCGTGCTCGACACCCGGCGAGAGCGGCTGGCCGAGGCCGAGACGCTGGGCTGCAACGTGATGGAGGCCGACGCCAGCCGCGACGAATCGCTGATCGCCGTGCGGATCGACAAGGCCGCGACGGTGCTGGTCTCGGCGGGCCGCGACGACACCTCGATCCTCATCGTCCTGACCGTCCGCCACCTCGCGCCTCAAGTGCCGATCAGCGTGGTCGTGCGCGCCGACGACAACGAGATTCCGGCACGGCAGGCGGGCGCCGACAACGTCATCAATCCGGTGCGCTTCACCGGTCTGCTGCTCGCCGGATCGGCGCAAGGGACCCACGTCGCCGAGTATCTCGCCGATCTCGCCTCGGTCTCGGGCCGGGTCCAACTGGTCGAGCGCCCGGCAACCGAGGCGGAGATCGGCCGCCCGCTCGACGATCTGCCCGACGGCGGACGGGGCCTGCGCATCCATCGCGGCGCGAAGGCCATCGGCTTCTGGGAGGCCGAGGCGCGGCGAATCGAGGCGGGCGACGTGATCGTCGAGATCAAGCCGACGGCACCCTGAAGGGCCGGATCAGCCCAGCACCCAGAACGTCGTGCCGATCGCCAGGAAGGCGGCGATCCAGTAGCCGCAGTCGATCAGCCGCGCGCGCAGCGGCACGCCGTGACGGCCCAGCGCGATGAACAGCGCCGGCGCCGCGATGGTGAGCGCGAGGCCCCCCGACATCATCCAGTAGAGCCAGGGCTTGGCGGCCAGCGTCGCCGGACCGACGCGGGCGAAGTTATGGCCGATCATGGTGGCCGCGATCAGCAGCGTCAGCACGATCCAGATGAAGTTGCGCGCGGCGCTGCCCGGCCCGTCGAGCAGCGGCCGGCCGCCGCGAAACAGCGGGCCGTACCAGACGATTCCGACCGCCGCCGCGAGGTTCGCGCCGAGTATCACCGCCAGCCAGTTCACCGGACCCATGTCCGCTCCTCCGCCTTGCAACGCCCAAGCACGCGCGAAAAGCGAGAACGGACTTCCCACGAATAGCGATGCGACAACAGAAGCTTAGAGCAAGCGGCGCCGCCTGGGAAGCGCCCGGCTTGCGCTAAAGGTAGCGAAAACGCCCCGTAACGTGTAGGGGGCCCGGCTTCATGACCACAGATACGAAACTCCGCGAGCTTCCCGCCCAGCCCAAGGTCGGCATGGTCAGCCTCGGCTGTCCCAAGGCGCTCGTCGACAGCGAGCGCATCCTCACCAAGCTGCGCGCCGACGGCTATGCGATGAGCCCCGACTATGCCGGGGCCGACGTGGTGTTGGTCAACACCTGCGGATTCCTCGATTCGGCCAAGGAGGAAAGCCTGGCCGCGATCGGCGAGGCGATCGCCGAGAACGGCCGCGTCATCGTCACCGGCTGCATGGGCAACGAGGCGGAGGTCATCCGCGCGAAGTTCCCCGACGTTCTCGCGGTCACCGGCGCGCACCAGTACGAGGCGGTGGTCGAAGCGGTGCACGACGCCGCGCCGCCGAGCCAGGGGCCGTTCATCGACCTCATCCCGCAACTGCCCGACGTCAAGCTGACGCCCCGGCACTACAGCTACCTGAAGATTTCCGAGGGCTGCAACCACGCCTGCTCCTTCTGCATCATCCCGCAGCTGCGCGGCAAGCTCGCCAGCCGGCGGATCGACGCGGTGCTGCGCGAGGCGGAGAAGCTCGTGGCATCGGGCACGCGCGAACTGCTGGTGATCAGCCAGGACACCTCGGCCTATGGCGTCGACCTCCGGCACCAGGCCTACCCCTGGCACGGCCGCGAGGTGCGCACGCACATGACCGACCTCGCCCGCGAGCTCGGCCAGCTCCGCACGCCTCAGGGCGCGACGCCCTGGGTGCGCTTGCACTACGTCTATCCTTATCCGCACGTCGACGCGGTGATCCCGCTGATGGCCGAGGGGCTGCTGACGCCCTACCTCGACATTCCGTTCCAGCATGCCAGCCCGAACGTCCTGCGCGCGATGAAGCGTCCGGCGAACGAGGCCAAGGTGCTCGAGCGGCTGAAGAGCTGGCGCGCGATCTGCCCGGACATCACCATCCGCTCGAGCTTCGTCGTCGGCTTCCCCGGCGAGACCGAGGACGATTTCCGCTATCTGCTCGACTGGCTCGACGAAGCGCAGCTCGACCGGGTCGGCGCGTTCCGCTTCGAGCCGGTGGCCGGCGCCGCCGCCAACGACCTGCCCGGCGCGGTGCCCGAGGCGGTCAAGGAAGAGCGCTATGCCCGGCTGATGGAAAAAACCGAAGCGATCAGCGCCGCCAAGCTCGGCGCCAAGGTCGGCCGGGTGTTGCCGGTGATCGTCGACGAGGTGGGCGAGCCCGACGAGGACGGCGACCTGGGCGCCACCGCGCGCAGCCAGGCCGACGCGCCCGAGATCGACGGCAGCGTATTCCTGCGCAACGTGCCCGCCACCCTCGCCCCGGGCGACATGGTCGAAGCGGTGATCGAGGACGCCGACGCGCACGACTTGTTCGGGGTGATCGCGGGCTAAGCGCGGGGGCGTTGATCGAACACCGGAGCTCCTCCCTTTAAGGGGAGCTGGCAGCACGAAGTGCTGACGGAGGGGTGTCCCCGCCGCGAGAGGGCGCCCCCCCTCCACCATCCACTTCGCGGGCGGTGCCCCCTCCCTTTCAGGGAGGAGCGGACACCCGCCAATTTCCTTTTCAGCGCACCCGAACGCCCGATTGCGGTTTTTGCAAGACAGGCCGATCTTTTCGCACTTGCAACACGAAAACGTCGTACTCATAAAGAGCCTGCCTTTTAGGCATCCTCTCCCAAAACTTTCATAGGGCTGGTCTTCGGACCGGCCCTTTTTTTGCGCGTCGTTTACGGCGCCGGCCAAGCCACGGGAAGGCAAAGCCAATTCGCCCCGCTTGACAGTCGCGCCGCGAGCCGCCCTTCTGCATCGCGAACAGCCAGCACCAGGCGAGAGGCACGAACCGAATGGCAAGCAGGGGAAGCGGCGCGGCGCTTGCCGAGTGGCGGCATTACTGGACGTTGCCGGTCGCGGCGATGATCGGCTATTCGACGATCGGCCTGCAAAGCTATGGCATCGGCGCGTTCGTCGCGCCGCTCGAAGCCGAATTCGGCTGGACCCGTGCCCAGGTGATGATCGGGCTCAGCCTGTCGAACCTGGTCGGGGTGTTCCTCAACATCCTGGTCGGCATGATGGTCGATCGCTTCGGCCCGCGCCGGGTCGGGCTGACCGGACTGTTCGTCAAGACCGGTGCGTTCGCGCTGCTCGGCACCGCCACGGGCACGATGCTCAACTGGTCGCTGCTCTGGGTGGTCCTCGCGGTGGGCGTGGTGCTCGTGCAGTCGACCGTGTGGACCAGCGCGGTGGCCACCCGCTTCGACCATTCGCGCGGCTTCGCGATGGCGGTGGCGCTGTCGGGCTCGCCGATCACCGCGGCGGTGGCACCGGTGCTGGCCACCTGGCTGACCGCGCATTACGGCTGGCGCATCGCCTTCGCTGGGGTCGCGGCGACCTGGCTGGTCGCCACGCTGCCGGTGGTCCTTCTGTTCTTCCGCGGCGCGCGCGATGGCGGCGGCGGCCGGGTGGCGAGCGAGAGCGCCCCCCCGCCCCCACCCGCCGAGGTTCCGGGGCTGACGCTGGCCGAGGGCCTGCGCACCCCCGCCTTCCTGTGGCTGCTGGCCGCGTTCGGCGCCTTCGCCTTCTACAACATGGCGATCGCCGCCAATCTCGTGCCGCTGCTGGCCGAAACCGGCGTCGATGCGATGGAGGCGGCGGGCATCGCCTCGATCATGGGGCTGGTCGGCATCGCCGCGCGGCTCGGCGTCGGGCTGCTGCTCGACCGCTTCCCGGGCAACCTGATCGGCGCGGTCAGCCAGATCCTGCCGGTGCTGGGCTGCGCGATCTTCCTGATGGACGCGCCGGGCCCGCTGCTGCTGTCGCTGGCGGTGGCGTGCTTCGGCATCGCCACCGGCGCGGAGATCGACGTCGCGCTTTACCTCGCCACGCGCCATTTCGGCCTCAAGGCGTTCGCGGCGCTGTTCGGCGCGATCATCACCTTCGGCGCGGTGGCCGCCGCCATCGGCCCCTATGTCGCCGGCTGGCTGCACGACATCGCCGGCAGCTACGACCTGTTGCTCATCATGATCATGGTGGTGATGACGATCGGATCGCTGAGCATGGCGGCGATCGGCCGAAAACCCGGGCCTTACGCCACGCCCGGACATTCACAGTCTTAACGCGGCTTGCTCGATCCTGAACATGAGTTGCGTTTCTCGCAACATATGGCCCGCTTTTCGCATTTGCAGCATGGCCGAGTCGAGGCCATAGAGGGGGTGCCTTTCAGGCATCCTCTCCCAAAACTTCCATAGGGTCGGTCTTCGGATCGGCCCTTTTTTTTGCCTGTATTGCAGGCGCTCAGAGCCAGCCGAGCCGGCGGAAGCGCCACCACAGCAGCCCGCAAACGCCGGCGATGACTCCCAGCACCAGGAAATAGCCGAAGCGCCAGTGCAGTTCGGGCATGAAGTCGAAGTTCATGCCGTAGATCCCGGCCACCGCGGTGGGCACCGCGAGGATCGCCGCCCAGGCGGCGAGCTGGCGGGTCATCACACCCTGGCGATGCTGTTCGAGCAGGCTGGCGGTCTCGACGATGCTGGCTAGCGTCTCCTTGAGCGCCTGCGTCCGCGCCAGCGTGTGGCGGACATGGTCGAGCACGTCGCGGAACCACACGTGCGCGGCTTGGTCGATCGCCGGCAGGTCGGTCTCGGCGAGGCGGTGGCACAGCTCGCGCATCGGCCCGACGATCCGCTCGAAGCGGCGCAGCTGGCGGCGCAGGCGGAAGATGCGGCGGATCGTCGACGGCTCGGGAAAGCGATCGATCGCGCGCTCCTCCATCGCCTGCACCGCATCCTCCAGCCGGTCCATGATCGGCTGGTAGCCATCGACGATGAAGTCGAGGATCGCGTGGACGACGAAGTCGGGGCCTTCGCACAAACGGTCGGCGTCGTGCTCGAGCCGGTCGCGCAAAGGAAGGTGCGCGCGGTTCGAGCCGGTGCGCACCGAGATAATGAAGTCGGCGCCCAGGAAGATCGCGGTCTGCCCATAGACGATGTTCTCGCCCTCCTCGATCGCCGCGGTCCGGGCGACGATGAAGAGGACGCAGCCATAGGCCTCGACCTTGGCCATCTGGTTGGACTTCAGCGCGTCGTCGATCGCCAGCGGGTGCAGCCCGAACTGGCGGCGGACCAGTTCCATCTCCTCGACGCCCGGATCGGCGATGCCCACCCACTCGAACGCGCCGGACGGCAGCGGCGCGCGGGGGGCGCCGTCGATGACCAGCGTGGTCTCGACTTTTCCGGAACTGTAGCGGCGGGCGGCGACGATCGGCATGGCGCCTGTCTGGCAAATGCGGGGGAGGCTGGCAATCGGCGCTCGCGGCGTGTCCTCTCACGACTGGTGGCTGGCGGCTAATTGCCGTAACGCCGGGGCATGGCCGATTCGTCCTCCCCCCCTACGGGCCGCGTCTATACCGCCGCGCTGATCGTCATCGGCGACGAGATCCTGTCGGGCCGCACGCACGACAAGAACATCGCCCAGGTGGCCAGCTGGCTGGGCGTGCAGGGCATCCGCCTGATCGAAGTGCGCGTGGTGTCCGACGACACGCCGGCGATCGTCGCGGCGGTGAACGCGCTGCGGGTGCGGCACGACTATCTGTTCACCACCGGCGGGATCGGTCCGACGCACGACGACATCACCGTCGACGCGGTGGCCGAAGCCCTCGGTGTGAGGGTGGTCGTCCACCCCGAGGCGCGGGCGATCCTCGAAGGCTACTACGAGACGCGCGGCGGGCTGACCGAGGCGCGGCTGCGCATGGCGCGCGTGCCCGAGGGCGCGACGCTGATCCCCAACCGCTACACCGGCGCGCCCGGCATCCGCTTCGACAACTTGTTCCTGATGGCCGGCGTGCCGCAGATCACCGCCGGCATGCTCGACGCGCTGTCGGGCCAGCTCGAAGGCGGCGCGCCGCTGCTGTCCGAGACGGTCGGCTGCTGGATCCAGGAGAGCGAAGTCGCCGAGCTGCTGCGCCGGACCGAGAAGGCGCACGAAGGCTGCCAGATCGGCAGCTACCCGTTCTGGCGCGACGGCCGGACCGGCGCCAACTTCGTCATCCGCTCGGTCGACGCCGAACGGCTCGCCGCCTGCAGCCGCGCGCTCGCCGAAGGGCTCGACGCGATGGGCAAGCCGGCGGTGCCGGGGGGGATTTAACCGAGAGCATCGCGCGGAAAAGTGGGAACCGGCTTTAGCCGCGCTGGTCTTCGGCTCCGCCAATAGCGACGCGACCACAAACACTTAGCAGGTTGCACGATTCAGATATCGCGCAGCCTGCTCTAGCGGAACCGTGCGGGCGCGTAAGGAGCTGGGTCGATCGCGCCGCCGGGGGCGCCGAGCAGCAGTCCCGCCGCCAGCGCCGCCGCCGCCGGCGCGGTCTGGATGCCGAAACCGCCCTGCCCGGCGAACCAGAAGAACCCCGGCTCGGCCGGATCGAAGCCATAGACCGGCAGGCGATCGGGCGCGAAGCTGCGCAGGCCCGCCCAGCGGTGCTCTACCCGCTCGACCCGCCAATCCACCACTTGTTCGAACCGATCGATGGCCAGGGCGATGTCGAGTTCCTCGGGCGCGGCGTCGCAAGGCGGGGTCGGCGTCTCGTCGTGCGGGCTCAGCCACAGGCGTCCGGATTCGGGCTTGAAATAGAACCGCTCGGCGACGTCGAGGACCAGCGGCAGCGTGGCGGGAACGGCCGGCGCGGTGAGCAGCTGCACGACGGTGCGGCGCAGCGGCGCGATGCCGAGCGGCGCGACGCCGCTGCGCGTGGCGACCGTATCGGCCCAGGCGCCCGCGGCATCGACCAGCACTTGCGCGCGCAAGCCCCGCCCGTCCTCGAGCGTCAGGTGCCAGCCGTCGCGCTCCCGCCGCGCCTCGGACAGCCGCGCCGAACACCACAGCGCGGCGCCCGCGCGGCGAGCCGCCGCGAGGTAGTGCTGGTGCAGCCGGGCGACATCGATGTCGCTGCAATCGGGCTCGTAGGCGCCAAGCGTCCATTCGGGCCGCAGCCCCGGCACATGGCCGGCGATGCCCTCGCGCCCGAGCAGTTCCACCCGCACGCCGAGCGCGGAGAAGCGGCGGGCGAAGTCCTCGACGGTCTCCTCCTGCCCGGCCCGCCCCAGCGTCAGCGCCCCGCGCGGTATCAGGAAGCCATGCTCGGCGAGGAACGCCCCGGAGGCCGAAGTCAGCGGCTGAACGAGCGGCCCGCCATAGCTCTCGGTCCAGAACGCGGCCGAGCGGCCGGTGGCGTGATAGCCGGGCTGCGCCTCAGCCTCGAGCAGCACCACACGCGCATGGGGCGCGAGCAGCGCCGCCAACGAAGCGCCCGCCATGCCGGCGCCGACCACGGCGATGTCGAAACCCTCCGCCATGCCCTCAGCCTCGCGCCGCCGGAACCGCGCGGTCGAGGAAGGCGTCCACCGCCGCCAGCGCGCGGTCGCGCACGGCATCGACCTCGCGCAGGATCTCGTGCCGCGCCTCGGGCCCGAAAGTCATCAGCTCGCCGCGGGGCAGCCGCGCCGCCGCCTTGGCGATCGCGCGATAATCGACGAGCGCGTCGCGACGGGCGCCCAACAGTAACACCGGCGTCGCGATCGCCTCCAGCACGCCCGGCCGCCGCAGCAGGCGGATCGAGGCCATCGCCTGGTCGAGCCAGCCCCAGCTCGCCGGCCCCATGACCAGCTCGGGCCGCGCCGCGCGCCACCACAGCTCGTCGGCATAGCGCGCGGCGTCGTGGGTGAGGAGCGCGATGCGGTCGGCCGGCAGCGCGCCAGGATTTGCGCGCCATTTCCAGGCCGCCCGGCGCGGATCGCCCAGCGCCACCATGAGGCGCGCAACGGCGTGGAGCACCGGAAGCGGCAAGCCGGCGCGCGAAATGCCCAGCATCGGCGCGGACAGCACCAGCGCATCGGGAGCGATCCGGCGTTCGGCCAGCGCGCGCAGCGCGAGGTGTCCGCCCATCGAATGCGCGACAACGACGCGCGGCCCCGCCGCTTCGCTGGTCCAGCCGGCCCAGAACGCGGCGAGATCGGCCACCCAGTCGGCGAAATCGTCGACGTGGCCGGTGTGGGGATCGAGGCCCAGCCGGCCCGAGCCGCCCTGCCCGCGCCAGTCCAGCGCGGTCACGCGCCAGCCGCGGCCGTGCCAGTGATCGAGCGTCTCCAGGTATTTCTCATAAGGGTCGCCCCGGCCGAGCAGGAACAGTAGCGAGCCGCGCGGCGTCAGCGGCGGCGGGGGCCAGTCGATACGGCGCACCGCGGCGCCATCCGGCGCGATCCAGCGGCTTTCCACCGCACCGGCCGGAATCGCCCGGCGATCGAAGACGGGTACGGGCGCGCGATCGGCCTCGCTCATGCGGAAAGGCCCCTGGCGCAGATCGAACGTATCACTGACGCACTGACTCTCTTGGCTAAATCCGGGTGCAGGCGGGTGGTTACTTTTTGGTAAGCCGTCACCGCTAGGGTTTGTCCCAATGGGGGATTGTTGATGCGGGGTGAGTATCTTTCCTATGGGCTGCTGGCGGCGTTGGCAATCGCGCTGCTGATCGCCGCCTTCACCGATTTGCGCCGCCGCCAGATCGACAACTGGCTCAACGCCGCCATCGCGCTCGCCGCGCCGCTGTTCTGGCTGGCGAGCGGGCTGACCTGGATCGAGATCGGCTACCAGTTCGCCACCGCCTTCGCGGCCCTCGTCGTGCTCGCCGCGCTGTTCGCGCTGCGGGCGATGGGCGGCGGCGACGTCAAGCTGCTGGCCGCGCTGGCGCTGTGGATCAAGCCGGTGTGGTTCCTGCAACTGCTGATCGTCATGGCGCTGGTGGGCGGGCTGCTGACGCTGGTCTTCGGCGCCTGGCACATCGCCCGCCGCCGCCGCGACAGGATCGCCATTCCCTATGGCGTCGCCATCGCCACCGCCGGATTGTGGACGCTCGCGAGCCAGTACCTGCCATTGGCCCAAGCCGGGGGGCGGCTTGGATAACCTGATTTTAACCACTCTTGCCGAGACTGTACGCAAGAACTCGGGATTTCTTACGGGGGCTGTTTAGCCATGGACATGGACAGGAAGAAGGTCGTTATACTGGGGGCGCTGATCGTCGCGATCGGCACCGGCCTTGCCGCGCTCAGCCTGGTGAACGGCGGCGATGAGCCCGCCCCCCAGGCCGTCGCCCAGGTTGTGGCGCCCAAGGGGCCGCAAGTCCTGGTCGCGCAGCGCGCGCTGCCGGTCGGCACGATCCTCACCGCGGACTCGGTCTCGTTCCAGCCCTGGCCCAAGGAGTTGGTGCGCGACGCCTACTACCTCGACGGCGAGGCGGACATCGCCAGCCTGCTCGGCACCGTGGTGCGCGAGCCGGTCACCGCCGGCGCGCCGCTGACCCGCGGGTCGCTGGTCTCGCCCAAGGACCGCGGCTTCCTCGCCGCGGCGCTCGGCCCCGGCATGCGGGCGATCACCGTTCCCGTGGATATCAAATCGGGCGTCGGCGGCTTCATCTTCCCGGGCGACCGGGTCGACGTGCTGCTGTCGCAGGCCGTCAAGGGCGCCGGCGAAGGCCCGGTGCTCAACGCGGTGGAAACGATCGTGCGCAACATCCGCGTGCTCGCCACCGACCAGTCGACGACGACGACCAAGGTCGACGGCGTGACCGAGGTCAAGACCTTCCGCACCGTCACCATCGAGGTCACTCCGCGCATCGCCGAGAAGGTGACCGTCGCGCAGGCCGTTGGCGAAGTCAGCCTGGTGCTGCGCTCGCTCGCCGACAACCAGACCGAGCTTGACAGCGCCATCGCCAGTGGCGCCGTCAAGGTGCCCGAAGGCGCCAGCAAGACCGAAGAGGACCGCATCCTCCGCCAGGCGAGCACCCGCCCGCAGGACGGCGCGACGACGTTCGTCACCGGCGGCGACGTCTCGCGCTTCCAGCGCCGCTCCGTCCCCAGCATGACCCCGGCCGCGCCGGAAGCGCCGCGCATGGCGGGGCCGACGATTTCCGCGCCGCAATCCGGCGTCCGCATTTTCCGCGGATCCAAGGCCGCCGCCGCTCCGGCAACGGTCACGGCGCCGGCGGCAGGGTCGTAAGATGCGCCCGCCCATCCAAGCCACGTCGCCCACCTCGTCGTTCGTCATCGCAGAGGGCATGACCATGAAACGCCGCCTGATGAAATCCCTGCTCGCCGCGGCCTGCGTCAGCGCGCCGCTGGCTGGCTTCGCCGTACCGGCCCAGGCCCAGGCGGTGACCAAGCCGACCAATGAGATGGTGCTGTCCATCGGCCGCGGCCAGCTCGTCACCCTGCCCGCTCCGGTCCGCGACCTGTTCATCGTCGATGACAACGTCGTCGACGTGCAGGTGAAGTCCGAGCGCCAGCTCTACGTCTTCGGCAAGGCCGGCGGCGAGACGACGATCTACGCCAGCGACGCCAGGGGGCGTGTCGTGTGGTCGACCGTGGCCCGCGTCGGCTCCAACATCGAGAGCGTCGACCAGATGCTCCACCTGGCGATGCCCGAAGCGAAGATCGCGGTGTCGACGATGGGCTCGGGCACGGTCCTGCTCACCGGCACCGTCGCCGCGCCCGAGGACGCGGCCGAGGCGCAGCGCCTAGTCACCGCCTACCTGGGCGAGAAAGCCAACGTCATCAGCCGCTTGCGGATGGCGACGCCGCTGCAGGTGAACCTGCAGGTGCGCATCGCCGAAGTCAGCCGCTCGCTGGTCCGCGATATGGGCGTCAATCTGAAGACCTTCGATTCGACCGGCGGCTTCAAGTTCGGGCTCGGTCAGGGGCGTGTGTTCTCGCCCCAATGGAATCCGGGCGGGCCGATGGGCGTCGGGACCACCGGCGCTGCGGGCATCACCGTCGTCACGCCTGCTGAAGTCGGCAGCTCGCTGTTCGGCGCCGGCAAGCTCTTCGGTCTCGATATCCTCGGCGCGCTCGATCTTGGCGAGACTATAGGTCTCGCCACCACGCTGGCGCAGCCCAACCTGACCGCGCTGTCGGGCGAGACCGCCGACTTCCTCGCCGGCGGCGAGTTCGCGATCCCGAGCGTCGGCGGCCTGGGTGCGACCTCGATCGAATGGAAGAAATACGGCGTCAGCCTGGCCTATACGCC